>NZ_JBEXQX010000003.1:173271-681159 GCF_040612795.1 Streptomyces sp. NPDC006335 | reverse complement strand
CCCTCGGCCACCATGCGGCGGGCCAGCGCGGTGGCGGGCACCCTGCGGTAGTTGAAGCCGACCATCGCCAACTGACCGCGCCCGAAGGCCTCCTCGGCGGCCCGGGTCATCACCTGGGCCTCCTCGACGGTGTTCGCGAGGGGCTTCTCGCACAGCACGTGCTTGCCCGCGGCGAGCGCCGCGACAGCGATCTCCGCGTGGCTGTCGCCGGGGGTGCAGATGTCGACGAGATCGACGTCGTCCCGTTCGATCAGGGCCCGCCAGTCGGTCTCGGTGGCCGCCCAGCCGTGCCGGTCGGCGGCCCGGCGCACGGCGTCCGCGTCCCGTCCGCAGATCGCGGCGAGCACCGGGCGGCGGGGCAGGTCGAAGACGCGTCCGACGGTCCGCCAGCCCTGGGAGTGGGCGGCGCCCATGAAGGCGTAGCCGACCATGCCGACCCGGAGCGGCGGCACCTCGGCCTCTTCTGACTGCTGCGGCTGTGCCATGCGCGATGTCCTCCTCGTCGTCGTGGCGCGGTGGGGGGTGCAGCCCGGTCCGTCGACGAACCGGGCGCCTGGGGCCCGCCCTTCGGATCGGCCCGGCGGGGGCGCGCTGCCGCCCGGGGCCGGCGTGACCGGTGGGGCAGGCCCCAGATCTGCTGGAGGGACGGACTCCAGGCCGGCCGGAGGGACAGCCCCTGGGCTGACTGGTGGGACAAACCCTGGGTGAGCCGGAGGGCCAGGCCCTGGGCGGACCGGTGGGACCGGCATCGGGCCGGCCGGTGGGACAGGCATCGGGCCGGCTGCTGAAACAGGCTCCGGACCAGGCCATAAGGCAAGCCCCGGACCGACCGGAGAAACAACCCCCGGACCAACCGCTGAAACAGGCCCCGGACCAGGCCATAAGGCAAGCCCCAGAACGGCCGGAGGAACAACCCCCGGACCAACCGCTGAAACAGGCCCCGGACCAGACCAAAAGGCAAGCCCCAGAACGGCCGGAGGAACAACCCCCGGACCAACCGCTGGAACAACCCCCGAACCAGACCAAAAGGCAAGCCCCGGACCAGGCCGTAAGGCAGGCCCCCGCTCGGGACGCCTCACTTGAAGCCGGTGGACATGTACTGGTCGACGTTGGTCTTGTCGACGACGGCCGAGTAGAGGGTGAGCGAGGCCGGGATCTCGAACTCGGCGAGTCCGCCTATGCCCTTGGACTGGCCGAGCGCGCGGGCGAGGTCGATCGCCGAGGCGGCCATGGTCGGCGGGTAGAGGACGGTCGCCTTGAGGACACCGTTGTCCTGCTTGATGGCCTGGAAGGCGGACAGCGCGCCCGCACCGCCGACCATCAGGAAGTCGTCGCGGCCGGCCTGGTCGATGGCGCGCAACGCGCCCACGCCCTGGTCGTCGTCGTGGTTCCACAGCGCGTCGAAGCCGGACTGTGCCTGGAGGAGCTGGGCCATCTTGGCCTGTCCGGACTCCACCGTGAACTCGGCGGCCTGGCGGGCCACCTTCCTGATGTTGGGGTAGTTCTTCAGGGCGTCGTCGAAGCCCTTGGTGCGCTGCTTGGTGAGTTCGAGGTTGTCGAGCCCGGCCAGTTCGATGACCTTGGCGTTCGACTTCCCCTTGAGCTTCTCGCCGATGTAGTGGCCGGCGTTGAGCCCCATGCCGTAGTTGTCGCCACCTATCCAACAGCGGTACGCCTGCGGGGTGTTGAAGATCCGGTCGAGGTTCACGACCGGGATCCCGGCGCGCATCGCCTTGAGGCCGACCTGGGTGAGGGCCTTGCCGTCCGCGGGCAGCACGACCAGCACGTCGACCTTCTTGTTGATCAGGGTCTCGATCTGGCCGATCTGCTGGGCGGTGTCGTTGGAGCCCTCGGTGATCTCCAGGGTGACGTCCGAGTACTTCTTCGCCCGGTTCTTGGCGTTGTCGTTGATGGCGTTGAGCCAGCCGTGGTCGGCCTGCGGTCCGGCGAAGCCGATGGTGACCGGCTTTCCGGGCGAGTCGGCGGCGGCCGGCTGGTCGTCCGCGGCCGGCTCCTCGTCCTTGGGGTCGTTGCTGGTGCAACCTGCGAGGAGGGCACCGGCCCCGACGGCGGCTGTTCCGAAGAGCAGTCCTCTACGGCTCGTAAGTTCAGGCATGTCCGTGAACCCTTTCCTCAGGTCGTGCTTGCGGTACGGCGCTGGACCAGCACGGCGGCGACGATGATCGCGCCCTTGGCGATCTGCTGGACGTCGCTCTGCAGGTTGTTCAGGGCGAAGATGTTGGTGATCGTGGTGAAGATCAGGACGCCGAGCACGGAGCCGGTGATGGTGCCGCGGCCCCCGCTGAGCAGGGTTCCGCCGATGATCGCGGCGGCGATGGCGTCGAGCTCGTAGAGGTTGCCGTTGGTGTTCTGGCCGGAGCCGGACAGGATGATCAGCAGGAAGGCGGCGATGCCGCAGCACAGCCCGGACAGCAGGTAGAGGTAGAGGCGCTGGCGGCGGACGTCGATGCCGGCGAGCCGGGCGGCCTCGGCGTTGCCGCCGACGGCGACGGTGCGCCGGCCGAAGGTGGTGCGGTTCAGCACCAGCCAGCCGATGATCGTCACGACCGCGAAGACCATGACGAGCGGGGGTATGCCGAGGACGTAGGCGTCGCGCTCCCCCAGGTCGAGGACGGAGGGCACGGTCACGATCTGCGTCCGGCCGTCGGTGATCTGGAGGGCCAGTCCGCGGGCCGAGGCGAGCATGGCGAGGGTGGCGATGAAGGGGACCATGGCTCCGTACGCGACGAGCAGCCCGTTGACCAGACCGCAGCCGACGCCGACGATCACCGCGGTGAAGAGGATGCCCGCGAAGCCGTACTCCTGGGTGGCGACGGTGGTGGCCCACACCGAGGCGAGGGCGACGATCGCGCCGACGGAGAGGTCGATGCCGCCCGAGGTGATGACGAAGGTCATGCCGACGGTGACGACACCGATCACCGAGGCCTGGGTGAGGACGAGTTGCAGGTTGCGGGTGTCGAGGAACTCGTCGGGCTTGGTGATGCCGCCGATGAGGATCAGTACGGCGAGCACGCCGAGGAGGGAGAGGGTACGGACGTCGGCGCGGGCGAACACACCCCGCCAGGCGAACGATTCGCTCACCGGAGGCACTTTGTCGGCGCTTCCCCTCGGCGGGGACACATGCTGCGTCATGACGCCGGGCTTCCTTCCATGACGAGGTCGAGTACACGGTGTTCGTCGAGCTCGCGGGCGGGCGCCCGGTGCACGACACGGCCCTCGCGGAGCACCAGCACACGGTCGGCGAGGCCGAGCACCTCGGGGACCTCGCTGGAGACCAGCAGCACGGCCAGCCCTTCGTCGGCGAGGCGCCGCACGACCGCGTACAGCTCGGCGCGGGCGCCGACGTCGACGCCCCGGGTGGGTTCGTCGAGCAGCAGGACCCGGCAGCCGCGCAGCAGCCAGCGGGCCAGGACGGCCTTTTGCTGGTTGCCGCCGGACAGGGTGCGGATCGGCACGGAGGGGTTGTCGGGCCGCAGCGACAGTTCACGGGTCGCCGCCCGTGCCGCCGCGAGTTCGGCGCCCCGGTCGATCCAACCGGCCCTGGAGAAGCGGGACATGGAGGAGACGGACACGTTGCGGGTGACCGACTCCAGCATCAGCAGGGCCTGCGCCTTGCGTTCCTCGGGGGCGAGACCGATCCCGGCGCGGACGGCGGCACGGACACTGCCGGGCTTCAACGCCCGCCCGTCCACGACGACTTGACCGGAGGCGGGTTTGCGGGCTCCGTAGATCGTCTCCAGGATCTCGGAGCGCCCCGAGCCGACGAGTCCGGCGAGGCCGACGATCTCCCCGGGGTGGACCACGAGGTCGAGGGGCTCGAACTCGCCCTGTCTGGCGAGCCCTTGGACCTCCAGCAGCGGTTTGCCCTCGCCCTTCGCGTCGGCGGGCGGCCGCTGCGGGAAGACGTATTCGACGTTGCGGCCCGTCATCAGCGCCACGACCTCGCGCGTCGGCGTCGACTTGGCGGGCAGTCCGACCGCGACCGCCCGGCCGTCCTTGAGGACCGTCACCCGGTCGCCGATCCGCCGGATCTCCTCCAGCCGGTGGGAGATGTAGACGACGGCGACACCCTCGGCGGTGAGGTCGCCGACGATCCGGAAGAGGTTGTCGACCTCGTCCGGGTCCAGGGCGGCGGACGGTTCGTCCATCACGATGAGCCGTACGTCGTGCGAGAGGGCCCGCGCCATGGACACGATCTGCTGCTGCGCCGCCGACAACTCCCCCACCAGGCGCGCCGGATCGATCTCCGGGTGCCCGAGTCGTCGCAGCAGAGCGGCGGTCGACCGGCGGGCCGCCTTGCCCCGTACGACGAAGCCCGCCGCCGTGGGTTCATGGCCGAGGTGGACGTTCTCGGCCACGGAGAGGTGCTCCACCAGGTCGAGTTCCTGGTAGATGGTGGCGATGCCGAGGCGCATGGCGGCGATCGGTGAGCGGAGGGTGACCTCCTCGCCGCGCCAGCGCAGCCGGCCGGTGTCGGGCTGGTGGGCGCCGGCCAGGACCTTGATGAGGGTGGACTTCCCGGCCCCGTTCTGGCCGAGCAGACAGTGCACTTCGCCGGCCTGGACGTCGAGGTCGACGCCGTCGAGGGCCCGGACTCCGGGGAACGTCTTGGTGATGCCGGACATGCTGAGCAGCGGTGGTTCTGGTGCCATGAGGTCCCCTTGGCGGGCGTGCGGGCCGGTTTCAGGGCAGGGCGGAGCAGGGCGCTGTGCCAGACGTGCCGAAGTTGTCTTCTACGCGGGCGAGAACGTGCTGAGCGGGCGAAAGCGTGCTGACGTCGGTTGCTACGCGGGGGAGAACAGGTGGTCGCTGATGAGCCGGGCCGCGCCGATGACTCCGGCGGTGGGGCCCAACTCCCCAAGAACGATGGGCAGGTTGCCGGTCGCCAGTGGCAGTGACTGGCGGTAGACCTGGGTGCGGATCGCGGCGAGCAGGGTGTGGCCGAGACCCGTCACCCCGCCGCCGATCACCACCAGACCCGGGTTGAAGAAGGAGACCAGTCCGGCGATGACCTGGCCGGTCCGGTTGCCGCCCTCACGGATCAGGTCGAGTGCGGTGGCGTCACCGGCGGCCGCCGCGGCGGCGACGTCGACGGCCGTCAGTCCGCCGTTCGCCTCGAACCGCGAGGCGAGTTCCTCGGAGCGCCCCTGCTCGACCGCCTCCACGGCGTCCCGGGCGAGGGCCGCCCCGCTGAAGTGGGCCTCCAGGCAGCCCCGGTTGCCGCAGGCGCACGGGCGGCCGTCGGGCACGGCCTGGATGTGCCCGATGTCGCCCGCGCTGCCCGTCACCCCGCGGTGGACCTCACCGCCGGCGACGATGCCGCAGCCGATACCGGTGCCGATCTTGACGCAGAGGAAGTCGCCCACGGAGCGTGCCACGCCCGCGTGCATCTCCCCCATCGCCATCAGGTTCACGTCGTTGTCGACCATGACCGGGCAGCCGAGTTCCTGGCTGAGCGCCTCCCGTACGGGGAAGCCGTCCCAGCCCGGCATGATCGGTGGAGCCACCGGTACGCCCTCGGGGAAGCGGACCGGTCCCGGGACGCCGATGCCGGCACCGTCGAATCCCTCCGCGAGGCCCGAGGCCCTCAACTTGGCTGCCATGGACAGGACTTGCTCGAAGACCGCGACCGGGCCCTCGCGGACGTCCATGGGCTGGTTGAGATGTCCGAGGATCTCCAGTTCGGCGTTGGTGACGGCGACGTCGACCGAGGTCGCGCCGATGTCCACGCCGAGGAAACGCAGGTTGGGGGCGAGCCGGATGTTGTGGGAGCGGCGCCCGCCGCGCGAGGCGGCGAGTCCGTCGGCCACGATCAGGCCCGTCTCCAGCAGCCGGTCCACCTCCACGGCCAGCTTGGACCGTGACAGGTCGACCTGATCGCCCAGTTGCGCACGGGAGTTGGGTCCTCCGTCGCGCAACAGCTTGAGCAGCCGGGCCTGATGCGCGTTCGCGGGTCGTGCCGTCATGCGTCTCACGAGCCCCTCCCCGCCTCGTTCGGCCACCAGTTGCCGGGCTTTCGAGGGGAACGTAGCAGTGGCTGCCACACCTGGGAAGAAGCTGTGCACAGATTGCCGCCGACTTTCTCCACTCACAGGACAAAGACGTGCCGCCCTCTGGCGGCCCGGCGCGCTCTCCCGCAGGATTGGCTCGCTGGAGGGAGCACATGTTTCCGGTGACGAGGTGCGACGGGGGACGTGGGGGGCCGAACTCGTGCGCGCGTCGGCGGAATCCGGCGGGCCCGCACCCCCATCCCCCCGTAGCCCACCGCCGATCCGGGCGGCGACAGCGACCAAACCCCCTACCGATCCGAGCCTCGCGGCCCCACGACCTGCGTGACCCGCCGCCCACCCGACGGGCAACTACCCCCACCAGGACCCGACGCGCAACAACGACTCACGCCCGCGTTGTCCCCCGGACGACGCCCGACTACCCCCGCTGACGTGCGTGGTACGACGTCCGCGTGTGTTCGGTGTGCTCGCGCATCAGCTCCGTGGCCCGCCGCTGGTCCCGGTCGGCGATCGCGGCGATCAGTTCACGGTGCTCGATCCAGGACTGGTGGCCGCGCTGACGGGCGATCGGCGTGTAGTACCAGCGCACGCGACGGTCCACCTGCCCCGCCAGCTCGGCGAGGACCGCGTTGCCCGCCAGCTCCATGACCTTCGCGTGGAGTCGGGCGTTCAGGGCGACCGCGGCGTCGACGTCGTCCGCGGCCACCGCGCTCTCGCCCTGCGCGCAGAGTTCCTCCAGGGCGGCGATGCCGGCGCTGCCCGCGTTCGCGGCCGCCAGCCGGGCCGCCTCTGCCTCCAGCAACGTGCGCACGGTCAGCAGCTGGTCGGCCTCCTCGTCCGTCGGCTCGTGCACGAACGCCCCCTGCGCCGGACGCAGATCCACCCACCCCTCGGTGTTCAACCGCTGAAGGGCCTCACGCACCGGCTGCCGGGACACCCCCAGATGACCCGCCAGCTCACTCTCCACCAGATGCTGACCCGGCTGAAGCGCACGCGTGGTGATCAGTTCGAGCAGCGCGCCGTAGACACGATCACGCAGCGGACCAGGACGTTCCAGCTTCGGTACGGATCCCTGCGGCAGACCTGTCGACAACATGCCGGTCCCCCTCCTCGGCGGCGGACACCCCGGATACCCCGGACACCCGGTTACCCCGGACACCACTGACTCGTTGCCTTTTGTGTACAGTCTACGGCGCACAGTGGCCAGGCACACCGCCCGTCGGCCTCGTCACACCCCGCACGTCAGGGGCAGCGGACGACCTGGCCGGCGTAGGAGAGGTTCCCGCCGAACCCGAACAGCAGCACCGCGTCACCGGTCGAGATCGCCCCCTGTTCGACCAGCTTGGAGAAGGCGAGCGGAATGCTGGCCGCCGACGTGTTCCCGGACTCCGTGACGTCACGGGCCACCACGGCGTTGACCGCGCCGATCTTCTCCGCGAGCGGCTCGATGATCCGCAGGTTCGCCTGGTGCAGCACGACCGCGGCGAGGTCCGCGGGCGTGAGCCCCGCGCGTTCGCAGGCCTGCCGGGCCAGCGCCGGAAGTTTCTGGGTCGCCCAGCGGTACACGCTCTGCCCCTCCTGCGCGAACCGCGCCGGCTCGCCCTCGATCCGCACGGCGTGCCCCATCTCGGGCACCGACCCCCACAGCACGGGCGAGATGCCGGGTACGTCGGCGCCCTCGACGACCGCCGCGCCCGCCCCGTCGCCGACGAGCACACAGGTGGTGCGGTCGCTCCAGTCGGTCACCGCGGACATCTTGTCGGCGCCGATCACCAGCGCCCGGGTCGCCGCACCGGCCCGCACGGTGTGGTCGGCGGTGGCCAGCGCGTGGGTGAAGCCGGCGCACACCACGTTGACATCCATCGCGGCGGGCGAGGGGATGCCGAGCCGGGCGGCGACCCGGGCGGCCATGTTCGGGGAGCGGTCGACGGCGGTCGAGGTGGCGACCAGGACGAGGTCGATGTCGGCGGGAGTGAGCCCGGCCGAGGCCAGTGCCTTGGCAGCGGCGTGCGAGGCGAGCTCGTCGACCGGCTCGTCGGGACCGGCGATGTGGCGGGTCCGGATCCCCACCCGGGACCTGATCCACTCGTCGCTGGTGTCGACCAGGCCCGCAAGTTCCTCGTTGGTGAGTACTTTCGCGGGCTGGTAGTGGCCGACTGCGGCGATCCGCGAGCCGTTCATGGGGGGTCCCCCTCGTTGCCTTGGGTAGCCGGATCCCCCAGTCTGATCAGTGACTCACGGGTACGCGGGCACGTAAGGCCACAGGAAACGGGCGCCCGAGTTGTCGGCTTCCCTCACACATCTCGGACGCCCGAACACCTGCCGAACAGTTACTTGGTGAACAGCTGCGTGGCCTTCTGTACGAGCTCGTAGAGGCCGTAGACGAGCGGCGTGCCCACCCACACCCAGGCCAGGGCGATGAGCGGGCGCCGGTCAGGCGGACTCTGACTGCTGTCGTTCTGTGACATCGGCGGCCTCCCTCGGCGCGGGAATGTGGTGACGGGCACTGACGGGGCGGACCAGCTCGTTGGCGACGAACCCGACGACGAGCAGCCCGATCATGATCACGAACGACGTCCCGTAGAGGGCGGAGCCGCTCTTGCCCGCCTCCTCCTGCCGGTCGGCGATCCAGTTCACGATCAGCGGGCCGAGGACACCGGCCGTGGACCAGGCGGTGAGGAGCCGGCCATGGATGGCGCCGACCTGGTAGGTCCCGAAGAGGTCCTTCAGGTAGGCGGGGATCGTCGCGAAACCGCCGCCGTAGAAGGAGAGGATCACCAGCGCGCACAGGATGAACAGCGGCTTCGAGGAGTCGCCGAACAGGGCGATGAGCCCGTACATCACCGCTCCCACGCCCAGGTAGACGCGGTAGATGTTCTTCCGTCCGATCAGGTCGGACGTCGAGGACCAGCCGATGCGGCCCGCCATGTTGGCCGCCGACAGCAGGGCGACGAATCCGGCGGCGGCCGACACCGAGACCGGGGTCGAGGTCTCCTTGAAGAAGTCGGTGATCATCGGGGCGGCCTTCTCCAGGATGCCGATGCCCGCGGTGACGTTCATGCAGAGCACGATCCACAGACACCAGAACTGGGGGGTGCGTACGGCGTTGCGCGCCGAGACCTGCGGGCCGTCGAAGGCGCTGGGCGCGTTCTCGACCGGCTTCTCGCTGCGCGGCACGCGCACCAGCAGGACGCCGAGGAGCATGAAGACGGCGTACGACAGCCCGTGCACGAGGAACGCCAGGGCGATCCCGGAGCTGTCGGAGCCGAAGGACTCCAGCATCTGCGCCGACCAGGGCGAGGCGATGAGCGCGCCGCCGCCGAAGCCCATGATGGCGATGCCGGTGGCCATGCCGGGCCGGTCGGGGAACCACTTGATCAGGGTGGAGACCGGCGAGATGTAGCCGATGCCGAGGCCGATGCCGCCGACGAAGCCGTAGCCGAGGACGATCAGCCAGTACTGCTCGGTGGCCGCCCCCAGCGCGGACAGCAGGAAACCGGACGAGAAGCAGATCAGCGCCACCGTCATCGCCCAGCGCGGCCCGTTGCGCTCCACCAGCGTGCCGCCGAACGCGGCGGACAGGCCGAGCATCACGATGCCGAGCTGGAAGGGCAGTGCGCTCTGCGTGCCGCTGAGACCGAGAGCGGACTCGAGCGGCGGCTTGAACACAGACCAGGCGTACGCCTGTCCGATGGAGAGGTGGACCGAGAGAGCGGCCGGGGGGACGAGCCAGCGGCTCCACCCCGGGGGCGCGACAGGGGGACTCATGATCCCGAACGGTAGGAAGAATGAGGGTAGTTGAAAAGGCGGCGCGTCGACCGTATGCGATGAGCGGTATCCCGGACGCGACGAACGGTCGAGCCGCACCCTTGCGCAACCTCGGCCACACTGTAGACAATATTCCGTCGACACAACGGAGCGCCTGGCCGAGCCGAGCCGGGCCGGGTCAGACACGCGGGCGGCGGGTACGCGGGTACCTGGGGCACGAGGGGTCCGCAGACCCGCACCCGCATGTGCAGGACAATGAGATCGTCAAGGTCACCGCTCCGCTCGACGGGCCGGAGGCCCAGGGCAGCCTCTGCAGCAAGGGCCGTTTCGGCCACCAGCTCGTACAGAACCGGGACTGACACATATGGGACGAGTCACGGAACGACGCAAGGTGATCCGCATCCGCGACGGGGCCGTCTCGTCCCGCCCGGACACCCTCGTCGCCGAGGAACCGCTGGAAATCCGCCTCAACGGCAAACCCCTCGCCATCACCATGCGCACCCCGGGCGACGACTTCGCCCTCGCCGCCGGCTTCCTCGTCAGCGAAGGCGTCCTGGCCCAGCACAGCGACCTGCAGAACATCGTCTACTGCGCCGGAGCCACCGCCGACGGCTCCAACACCTACAACGTCGTCGACGTGAAAACCGCCCCCGGCGTCCAGATCCCCGACATCACCCTCGAACGCAACGTCTACACCACCTCCTCCTGCGGCCTGTGCGGCAAAGCCAGCCTCGACGCCGTCCGCACCACCACCCACTGGCCCATCAACGACACACCCCCGGTCCGTATCGAGCCCGACCTCCTCGCGAGCCTCCCCGACCGGCTCCGCGCGGCCCAACGCGTCTTCGACCGCACCGGCGGCCTGCACGCCGCCGCCCTGTTCACCGAACACGGCGAACTCACCGACATACGCGAAGACGTCGGCCGCCACAACGCCGTCGACAAACTCATCGGCCGCGCGCTCCAGCACGACGACCTCCCCCTCGACCGCACCATCCTGCTGGTCTCCGGCCGGGCCTCCTTCGAACTCGCGCAGAAAGCCGTCATGGCCGGCATCCCCGTGCTCGCGGCCGTCTCCGCACCCTCTTCCCTCGCCGTCGACCTCGCCACCGAAACCGGCCTCACCCTCATCGGCTTCCTGCGCGGACACACCATGAACGTGTACGCGGGAGAACACCGGCTCGCGTTGGAGGCGGCGGCCGCCCAGAGCTGACCGGGGGCCGTCTCAGTCCTCCGCGTCCTCGGCGAAACCCTCGCGGGGGGCTTCGGCGAGGGCTTCGACGAAGGCCTCGACGAGCGGTGCCTTCCGGTTCGCCTCCCAGGCCAGGAACACCTGGTCCGGCTCCGCGTCCAGGACCGGCACGTAGGTGATGTCCGGCCGGGAGTACTGCTGGGCGACGGACTCGGGGACGAGGGTGATGCCCTGTCCGGCCACCACACGCTCGAACTTCTCCTCGATGGTGCGGATCGGGACGTCGTCCGGTCCGGGATCGGCGTACCGGAGCCGGGGTTCGTCCTCCAGGTCGGCCAGGAGCAGGTCCCGCTTGCCGGCGAGCCGGTGGTGCGTGGGGAGCATGGCCACGCGGTTCTCGGTGAACAGCGGGAGGAGTTCCAGGCCGTGCTGCCGGACCGGTGGCCGTACGTAGGCGAGGTCGACGGTGCCGTCGAGGATGAGGTCCTCCTGGTCGTCCCATTCGACCCGGCGTGCTTCGACGGCGATGTCGGGGCGGGCGGCGCAGAAGGCGCGCAGGGCTCGGGACAGCACGATGCCGGCGCGGAAGCCGACGATCAGGCGGTGCGGGGCGTGGGCGGCCCGGCGGACCCGGCGCCGGGTGGCGTCGGCTGCGGCGAGCAGGGTGCGGGCGTCGTCGAGGAGTTGGCGTCCGGCGGGGGTCAAGGTGACGCCGTGGCTGTCGCGTTGGAACAGTACGGCGTCCAAGTCCTTCTCCAGGGCCTTGATCTGGCGGCTCAGGACCGGCTGGGCGATGTGGAGCCGTTCGGCCGCCCGTCCGAAGTGCAGCAGCTCGGCCACCGCGACGAAGTAGCGCACTTTCCGCAGGTCGAGGTCCATGGCCGTTCCTTCCCTGGGCGATACCTCCAGGGTATCGCCGTGGTCGAAAGAGGTCTTGGACGGCTCGGTGGGGGCGCCCGCAGGCTGGAGCCGGACATCCACGGAAGGGAGAACGGCATGAGCCTGCGGGGACAGCGGATCGTCGTGGTCGGCGGCACTTCGGGTATCGGTCTGGCGGTGGCGGACGCGGCGGCGCGGGAGGGCGCCGAGGTGGTGGTCGCCTCGCGCCGGAAGGAGAGTGTGGAGGCGGCACTCGAGCAGTTGCCGCCGGGTGTGTCGGGGGACGTCCTGGACGTCACCTCGGAGGTCGGTGTGCGGGACTTCTTCGCGCGGACGGGGGCCTTCGATCACCTCGTCTTCACAGCGGGCGAGCCGCTGCGGTTCGAGCCGCTGGCGCGGACCGACCTGGCCCGGGCGCGGAGCTTTCTGGAGACGCGGCTGTGGGGCGCGGTCACGGTGGTCAAGCACGGGGCGCCGCTCATCCGGGAGGGCGGTTCGGTCGTGCTCACCACGGGTACCGTCGCGCGTCGGCCGATGCCGGGGACGAGTGTGGTGGCGGGTCTGGCCGGGGCGATGGAGTCGCTGACCCGGGCGCTGGCCCTGGAGCTGGCTCCGATCCGGGTCAACGTGGTCGAGCCCGGGGTGGTCCGCACCGAGCTGTGGCGGGAGCTGCCGGCGGAGGACCGCGAGGGTCTGTTCGCGTCCGCCGCCCAGGCGCTTCCGGTCGGCCGGGTCGGCGAGCCGGAGGAGATCGCCGAGGCGTATCTCTATCTGATGCGGGGCGGCTTCAGCACCGGCTCGGTGGTGGTCGTGGACGGCGGGACGGTTCTGGTGTGAGCGGTCAGCACGCCACGAAGCGCACCTGGTCGGCCGTGACCACGGTGCCCAGGCGCGGGAAGTCGAGGCGTGCCGAGGCCTCGTGCTCGGCGGCGGTGAAGGCGGCCATGGCGTCCTCGACGAAGACGAGGTCGTAGCCGAGGTCGAGGGCGGCGCGGGCGGTGGACTCGACGCCGAGGTTGGTGGCGATTCCACCGAACACCAGGGTCGTGACGTCGAGTTGGCGCAGACGGGCGTCCAGTTCCGTGTCCTGGAAGGCGCCGATGGTCCGCTTCACGATCTCGATGTCGCCGGGGCGGGCGAGGCCGGTGGCCAGGCCGCTGCCGGGCGGCTGGTCGGCGACGCCGGGCCGTTCGACGCGCACGAGGACCACGGTCGCGCCGGCCGCGCGGAAGGTGGTCGCCAACTCCTCGGCAACGGTCAGGACTTCGGTGCCTTTGCGGGGTTCCAGGGGCAGCGCGACGATCCGGTCCATCAGATCGACGAGGACGAGGGCGCTGCGCGCGGGGTCGAGTGCGAGGGGTCCGGTCATGACGGAACGTTATCCGCCGTCAGCCCTCCGTGCCGGAGATCCGGATCAACAGGCTCATGAACTGGGCGCGTTCGGCCGGGGAGAGGGGGGCGAGCAGCTCGTCGTTGGCCTGGCGGGCGACCTTCTCGCAGCGTTTCAGCAGCCGGGCTCCCTCGTCCGTGAGGGACACCGCGTTCTTGCGGCGGTCCGCGGGGTCCGGTTGGCGCAGGACGAGACCGGCGGACTGGAGGTCGTTGAGGATGCCGACCAGGTCCTTGGGGTCGAGCCGCACTCCGCGGCCGAGGTCGGCCTGGGCGACGGGGGCGAGGTCGCGGACGGCGGAGAGCACCACGTGGTGCCACATCTTCATGCCCTCGGTGGCCAGCGCCTCGGCCACCAGGGCCCGTCCGCGGGCGGCGGCGCGTCCGAGGAGCCAACTGGGGAGGGAGCGGATCGCGGGGAGGGGCGCTTCGGTCATGCGGCCAGCCTAGCCACTATTCATTGGACTTCCCAACGACCTTCTGGCTATCGTTGGGAACCCCAATGAATTCACCGGGAGGTCGGTCGATGCGTCGCGTCCGTTACGAGTCCACGGGTGGCCCGCTGTTCCTGGAGGAGGTGCCGGTCCCCGCGCCGGGCCCGGGCGAGCTCCTGGTGCGCTGCGAGGCGGTCGGCGTCACGCTCCCCGTGGTGCGCAAGGTGACCGAGGCCGCGCAGCCGGTGCCGCTCGGCGGAGAACTCGCCGGAGAGGTGGTGTCCGTCGGCGCCGGGGTCACCCGCTTCCGTCCTGGCGAGCGGGTCACGGGACTGTGCTTCGGCCACGGTTACGCCGATTTCGCGCTGCTCCACGAGGCCATGGCCTCCCCGGTCCCGGACGGCGCCTCGGCGGTCGACGCGGTCGCCCTGGTCCGCAGCGGCCTGGTCGCGTTCGGCGCGCTGGAGGCGGCGCGCCCCGAGCCCGGGGAGACGGCGCTGATCACGGCGGCGGCGAGCGGGGTGGGCCACCTCGCCGTGCAGCTCGCCCGGGTCCGGGGGGCCTCCCGGGTGGTGGGCGCGGTCTCCGACCCGGGCAAGGCGGACTTCGTGCGCTCGCTCGGCGCCGACGCCACCGTCCTTTACGGGGACGACAGTTGGGGGGATCCCGTCGACTACGCCCTCGACGCGGTCGGCGGCGAGCTGCTCGCCCCCGCACTGGCCGCGCTGGCCCCGGGCGGGCGGCTGGTGGCGTACAGCTCGGGCGGCGGGACGATCCAGGCGTACGACCTCCTCGTCGGCGCCAAGTCCGTGACGGGCTTCCAGATGGCGCGGATCGCGCGGGAGCGGCCGGAGTTGTACGAGCGATGGCGACGGGAGCTGTGGCGGATGTTCATGGACGGAGCCCTCCGGCCCGTCGTGCACGGGGAGTTCGCCCTGGAGGACGCGGCGCGGGCACACGAGGTGATCGAGTCGCGGCGCAACCTCGGAAAGGTCGTACTCCATCCGTGACGGGACACGCGCACGGTTCTTGTGGGGCACCGGGTGCGGAACTACGGTCCGTGACCGAAAAGGTCACATTTCCGAATGTACGGACCACCGAAAGGGCGCCCGTGCCGTCGAGTCGCGCACGTCTGAGACCCCTCCTGACCACCCTGCCCACCGCCGCCCTGCTCGCCCTCCCCCTCGCCGCGCCGGACCCGGCTCACGCCCAACCCCGGTCCACCCCACCGGGGTTCGAGCAGCGGCCCCTCTTCGAGGCGGGCCGGGACCCTGGTTACGCCTGCTTCCGTATCCCGGCGATCGTCCGGACCACCGGCGGCACCCTGCTCGCGTTCGCCGAGGGCCGGGTCCTCGACTGCGGGGACGCCACCGACATCGACATCGTCCTGAAGCGGTCCACCGACGGAGGCCGTACCTGGGGTCCCCTCCAGGTGGTCAACGAGGGAGGCGGCGACACCCACGGCAATCCGGCCCCGGTCGTGGACCGCGTGACCGGCCGGGTCCTGCTGGCCGAGACGTACAACACGGGCCGTGCGGACGGCGAGAACTGCCGGATGCCCTGCGACCGCACCCCGCACCTCCAGTACAGCGACGACGACGGCCGCACCTGGTCCGTGCCCCGCGACCTGAGCGACGAGATCCTGCCCCCGCGGCGGAGCTCCTGGTACGCCACCGGCCCCGTGCACGGCATCCAGCTCGGCCGCGGCCGGTACGCGGGGCGGCTGGTGTTCGGTGTCAACGCCGAGACATGGGAAGGCAGTCGGGTGAGCGCCAACCACGCGGCGCTCGCGGTGAGCGACGACGGCGGCGCGCACTGGCGGCTCGGCGCCATCGACTCCTGGCCGGTCGCCGCCGACGGCACCTTCCGGCAGAAGCCCTCCGAGCTCACTCTCGCCGAGCGCGCCGACGGCTCGCTCCTCGTCAGCGGGCGCGAACAGGACGGCACCGACCTCGGCCACCGCACGCAGGCCGTCAGCCACGACGGCGGCGACAGCTTCGCCTCCCCCTTCCGGGCCCTGCCCGACCTGTACGCACCGCAGGTCCAGTGCGCCACCCTCGACCTCGGCGAGCGCCTGCTGCTGTCCTGCCCGGCGGACCCGGACCGCCGCCGCACCATGACGATCCGCTCCTCCTACGACGGCGGCCGCACCTGGGACACCCCCGACCGCGGCACGGTCGTCACCACGGACTGGTCCGGCTACTCCGACATGGCCCGCGTCGACCAGGACACGGTGGGCCTGCTGTACGAGGCCGGGGCCGTCGACGCCCGCGACGAGATCCGCTTCGCCCGCTTCGCCGAGGGCCGGCTGACCCCGCGCCGCGGCCCCGACCCGACCACCCCGGACCGCGCTCCCCTCGCCCCGCCCGCGGTCGTGCTCGGCGGCGCCCGCGAGACGGCCGGGGTGATCGGCGGCGCCCTGGCCTTCGACGGCGCCGACGACGCCGTACGCCTGCCGTATCGCGAACAACTCCCGCTCGGCAGCGGGGACTTCACCGCGTCCCTGTGGTTCCGGTACACCGCCGGGTCCGGGGAGCAGCCGCTGCTGTGGATGGGCGGCGTCGGCACCACCCAGCCGCAGGTCTGGCTGCGCGGGGAGCCGGCGAGCGGCCGGGTGCGCGGACTGATCACCGTGCGGGAGGGCGCGTCGGCCGTGCGGACGGCGTGGGTGAGCACGAGCGGCGCCCACAACGACGGGCGGTGGCATCATCTGGCCCTGCGCCGGGGCGGCGGCCGGCTCACGCTCTTCGTCGACGGCAGGGCGAGCGGCACACCGGACGTGCCGGGCTCGGTGAGCCGCAACGCGCCGTTCGGGGTGCACATCGGGCAGCGCGTGGACGGCCGGGCCCACTTCACCGGCGCGATCGACGAGGTCCGGGTCTGGGACCGGGCCCTGACCGACGCGGAGATCACCGGCGCCAAGGCCACGCCCGGGAACACCGTGCTGTGGCTGCCCATGGACCAGGTGGTCGACAGCCGCTAACGTCGCCAACCGTGCCCGAGGACGCACGAGCACGACAGCGAACCGGCACCGGCGTCGGGCTGCTGCTGGCGCTGGTGCTGGGAGCCGTGCTGCTCACCGCCCTCCCGGACGGCGGCGGGCGGAACGCCGGTGACTGCGCACCGCTCACCGTCGGGTCCTGGTCCGCGGACGACCGCCTCACCGGCGAGTTCGCCCGCTACGGCGACGACGGCGCCCGCAGCGACGACTGGACCGGCGGCGACGGCACCCATTCGGTGCGGCTGCCCGACGGGCGGCTGCTGTGGCTGTTCTCCGACACCTACCTGGGCCAGGTGTACGGCCCGCCCAACCCGTTCGGCGAGTCGCACGCCTGGCGCGACACCACCGCGCCCCTGGTGCGCAACTCGGCGGTGCTGATGCGCGACGGCCGCCTGGAGGGCACCCTCCCCGCGCCCCTGTTCCCGGACCCCGGCCCCAACCAGTGGCGCTGGCCGGTCGCGGCCCGCGTCGAGCCCCGCTCCCCCGGCTCGGACGAGCAGGTCCTGAGAGTGCTGCTGTGGATGCGCACAGCCGGCCAGTTCCCCTGGATCTACGGCGTCCCGACCGCCACCGAGGTCGCCACGCTCTCCCTGCCCGACCTGCGCGTCCAGTCGATCACGAAGACCCTCGACCAGCAGCGGGTCGAGGACCCGTCCCGGCGGGTGCTGTTCGGGACCACGCTGGTCGAGGACGGCGAGTGGACGTACGTCTTCGGCGGCGACGACGGCCAGGCCGCGTCCCGTTCCGCCTCCTCGGCGTACGTGGCCCGGGTGCCGAGGGGCGCTCTCGCCGAGCCGGGCGCCTGGGAGTACTGGGACGGCTCGGCGTGGACGACCGGTACCCGCCCGCGCCCGGTGCTCGGGGACGGGCGGCGCACCGGGGTGGGCAGCGCCTTCTCCGTCGTACGGCAGGACGGGACGTACGTGCTGTTCACCATGGCCGCGGGGACGAAGGGGCTCGCGGCCGTGACCTCGTACTGGGCCTGCTCCCCCACCGGACCGTGGCACGGTCCGGAGCGGGACTTCACCCCGGCCCTGCCCTCCGGTCAGGTCGCCGCCTACAACCCGCAGGCGCACCTCGAACTCAGCGGCGGGGGGCGGCTGGTGCTCAGCTACGACGTCAACTGGCTGGAGACGGCGGTCGCTTCGGCCCAGCTCAACCGGAACGTGTCGCTGTACCGACCGCGCTTCGTGACGCTGCGGCTGACTCCCGGGCGCTGACCTCCCGGCCCTCCTCGACGACGGGGTCGTGCGAGCGGCGCTTGGCGATCACCGCGCAGACCATCAACTGCATCTGGTGGAAGAGCATCAGCGGAAGCACGGCGAGCGAGGCGTGCGCGCCGAACAGGACGCTGGCCATGGGGAGTCCGGAGGCGAGTGACTTCTTCGAGCCCGCGAACTGGATGGCGATCCGGTCCTCGCGGTTGAAGCGCAGCGCCTTGGCGCCGTACCAGCTCAGGGCGAGCATCACGGCGAGCAGGACGGCCTCGACGATCATGAGTCCGCCGAGCCTGAGCGGGCTCACCTGGTGCCAGATGCCCTGGACCATGCCCTCGCTGAACGCGGTGTAGACGACCAGCAGGATCGATCCGCGGTCGACGAGGCCGAGGATCTTCTTGTGGCGGGTGATGAAGCCGCCGATCCAGCGGCGCGTCAACTGGCCCGCCACGAACGGCACGAGCAATTGGAGCACGATCTCCAGGAGCGAGTCCGCCGAGAACCCGCCGCCGCTGCTGCCGAGCAGGGCGGCGGCGAGGAGCGGGGTGATGACGATGCCGACCAGGGAGGAGAAGGAGCCGGCGCAGATCGCCGCGGGCACGTTGCCGCGGGCGATCGAGGTGAAGGCGATCGAGGACTGGATGGTGGAGGGGACGAGGGTGAGGAAGAGCAGACCCTGGTAGAGGGGGTCCGTCAGGAACACCGGGACCAGTCCGCGGGCGGCGAGACCGAGCAGCGGGAAGATCACGAACGTGCAGGCGAGGACGGTGACGTGGAGGCGCCAGTGCTTGAGGCCGTCCAGGGCCTCGCGGGTGGACAGTCGGGCGCCGTACAGGAAGAAGAGGAAGGCGATCGCCGCCGTGGAGGCTCCGGAGGCCACGTCCGCGGTGGTCCCGCGCGCCGGTACGAGGGCCGCGAGACCCACCGTGCCGAGCAGCAACAGGATGTACGGGTCGACCGGCATCCAGGCCGGCCACTTCAGGCGCTTCACGGTGCTCCACTTGCTCGTGTTCGACTGCGGTACGGGGTCATGAAGGACGCCTCCCTCAGGTCGGAGGGTCCCCCTCCATCGTCCTCCTTCACTCCTTGATCGGGAATCCCGCATACCACTCTGACTGTCATCACGTTCCGCGATAACCTGGCGCCATGTACGACCCGTCGCAGTTGCGTACGTTCCTGGCGGTGGCGCAGACCCTGAGCTTCACCCAGGCCGCCCGGCGGCTGGGGCTGCGCCAGTCGACCGTGAGCCAGCACGTACGGCGTCTGGAGGACGCCGCCGGGCGGCAGCTGTTCACCCGGGACACCCACTCCGTGGAACTGACGGAGGACGGCGAGGCCATGCTGGGGTTCGCCCGGCGGATCCTGGAGGTGCACGACCAGGCGACGGCGTTCTTCACCGGCACGCGCCTGCGGGGGCGGCTGCGGTTCGGGGCGTCGGAGGACTTCGTGCTGACGCGGCTGCCGGAGATCCTGGAGGGCTTCCGGTACGACCATCCCGAGGTGGACCTGGAGCTGACGGTCGAGCTGTCGGGCACCCTGCACGAGCAGCTGGCCGCCGGGAAGCTGGACCTCGTGCTCGCCAAGCGGCGGCCCGAGGATCCCCGGGGGGAGCTGGTGTGGCACGACCGGCTGGAGTGGATCGGCGCGGAGCGGCTCCGCCTGGACGGGGACCGCGCGGTGCCGCTGATCGTCTATCCGCCGCCGGGCATCACGCGGACGCTGGCTCTGGAGGCCCTGGAGCGGCAGGGGCGGGAGTGGCGGATCGTGTGCACCAGCGGCAGCCTCAACGGCCTGATCGCCGCGGCGCGGGCCGGCCTGGGGGTGATGGCGCACTCCCGGGGGTTGGTGCCACCGGGGCTGGTGGAGGTGCCCGACCGGTTCGGGCTGCCCGAGCTCGGGCGCGTGGACTTCGTCCTGGTCCACGGCCGCCGCCGGACCGCCGCCCAGGAGGCAGCCGACGCGCTGACCTCAGCGATCCTCGCCGGCGGAGACCGACTGCACCGGCGGTGAGCCCGCCGAGCCGGACAGGCGGACCGGAGTGACACATCCCGGGCCGTTGACGCTGAGGGAAGAGAGGACCCCACCGCGTGGACAATCGTTTCACCTAGGTGGTGAGCCGTAATCGGGACGTACAGATTCAGTGGAGATTGCGGCGTAGAAACTTACTCAACCGTCAGTTTTCTGTCCGACCCTTCCCCATGTGAGGGTATTTTCCGGTACTGACCAGGCCATACGTGAGCACCCCTCGGCTTCGACCCCCCTCCCGCCCGATGTCGGGGTGGGGTAGCTTTCACGGCGCTGTGCGGAGCTTCACTGAGCGCCAGGGAGAGCGGGGAGCGGGGTTTGCGCGAGTTCACCAACCCTCCGTTGGCGTTGGCACCCCCGGTGGGCGGACTGGCCGACGTCGTCTTCGAGCATGCCCAGAACGACCCCGTGCACATCGCCCTCGGCCGCAAGGACGACAACGGACAGTGGCGGGACGTGACCTCCGCGGAGTTCCGTGACGAGGTCCTGGCCCTCGCCAAGGGACTGCTCGCCCAGGGCATCCGCTTCGGCGACCGGGTCGCGATCATGTCCCGTACCCGCTACGAGTGGACGCTCTTCGACTTCGCGCTGTGGACGATCGGCGCACAGGTCGTGCCGGTCTACCCGACCTCCTCCGCCGAGCAGTGCTTCTGGGCGCTGTACGACGCCGAGTGCACGGCCGCGATCGTGGAGCACGAGGACCACGCGATGACGATCGCCACCGTCATCGACCGGCTGCCGCGGCTGCACCGGCTCTGGCAGCTGGACTCCGGCGCGGTGCAGGAGCTGTACGACGCGGGCGCCGCCATCGAGGACGACGTGGTGCACCGGCACCGGCAGGCGGTCACCCCGGACTCGGTCGCGACGATCATCTACACCTCGGGCACGACCGGCCGCCCCAAGGGCTGTGTCATCACTCACGGCAACTTCATGTTCGAGGCGGACACCGTCATCGAGCGCTGGGAGCCGGTGTTCCACTCCAAGAAGGGCGACGAGGCGGCGACCCTGCTGTTCCTGCCGCTCGCGCACGTCTTCGGGCGGATGGTGCAGGTCGCGGCGATCCGTGGCGGGGTCCGCTTCGGCCACCAGCCGCAGATGAACGCGGCCGCCCTGCTGCCGGACCTCGCCGCGTTCAAGCCGACCTTCTTCCTCGGGGTGCCGTACATCTTCGAGAAGGTCTTCAACGCCTCCCGCCGCAAGGCCGAGAAGGAGGGCAAGGCCGGGCCGTTCGAGAAGGCCGTCGACGTGGCGGTGAAGTACGCCGAGGCCATGGAGGCCAAGGCCTGGGGTCTCGGTCCCGGCCCGTCGGCGGGGCTGCGGATGCAGCATCAGCTCTTCGACAAGCTCGTGTACGCCAAGATGCGGGCGGCGATGGGCGGCCGCATCAAGCAGGCCATGACCGGCGGTTCGGCCATGGACCGCAAGCTGGGGCTGTTCTTCGCCGGCGCCGGCGTGCACATCTACGAGGGGTACGGCCTCACCGAGACGACGGCGGCCGCCACCGCCAACCCGCCCGAGCGCACCCGCTACGGCACGGTCGGCCAGCCCATCCCCGGCATGACCGTGCACATCGCGGACGACGGCGAGATCTGGCTGTACGGCCCCAACGTCTTCCAGGGCTACCTGAACAACGACAAGGCCACCGACGAGGCGCTGCACGACGGTTGGCTCGCGACCGGTGACCTCGGCTCCCTGGACGAGGACGGCTACCTCACCATCACCGGCCGCAAGAAGGAGATCCTCGTCACCTCCGGCGGCAAGAGCGTCTCCCCCGGCGTGCTGGAGGAGCGGGTGCGCGACCATCCGCTGGTCTCGCAGTGCATCGTCGTGGGCAACGACCGGCCGTACATCGCCGCCCTGGTCACCCTCGACCAGGAGGCCGTCGAGCACTGGCTGGGGATGCGCGACAAGCCCCGGATGGCCCCGGCCCAGTTGGTGCGCGACGCCGACCTGGAGACCGAGGTGCGGCGGGCGGTGGTCGCCGCCAACACCCTGGTCTCGCAGGCCGAGTCGATCCGCACCTTCCGTATCCTCGCCCAGCCCTTCACCGAGGAGCACGGGCTGCTCACGCCGTCGCTGAAGCTGAAGCGCAAGGCGATCGAGACGGCGTACGCGAACGAGGTCGAGGCGCTGTACCGGGCCTGACTCCCGCCTCAGACGAGCTGGTAGCCGCGCAGGTTCGTCAGCAGGAGATAGGTGTCCTGGAGGGACCCGGAGGTGTCGCCCAGGGAGCGGTAGATGCCCCACTTGGGGCGCACCCGATCGGCGAGGAAGGTGTCCACGCCGGTCTTCGACGCGTCGATCACCGTCGAGCCGCCGGACTTGAGGATCCAGCGGACCGAGCCCGCCGAGCCGTTGCCCACCTTGATCTGGAAGTCGACGTCGGTCCACTTGTCGTGCAGCGGGTCGAGGCTGGTACGGCCCACGAGGGTGTCGCTGTCGAACAGCTTCAGTTCGATGGTCTGCGCCCCGTTCACCCGGCGCAGGGACTGCACGACGATCGGCGAGGTGCCGGTGCCCGGCTGCTTCATCTGCATGATGTGCGTGAAGCTGGTGGTCGCCTTCAGCGAGCTCGGGATGTACATCGAGTAGGTGACCCGCCAGGTCTGGCCCTGGGTCCACTTCAGGTAGCTGCTGCCGCTGGTGCGCAGCCCGGTGACCTCCTGGCGCTGACGGTCGGTCGAGGTGTCGCGGTCGGCCATGTGGATGTCGAAGCGCCAGTTGTTGCCGGTGGCGTGGATGTGGGGCTGTCCGCCGGGGTGCGAGTCGGCGCGGTCGTCCTCGACCGTCTCGAAGGCACCGAGGCCGTCGCCGCTCGCGGTCGGTGCCCACTTCTGCTGCCAGGAGGCGGCGGGCGCGGCGATGGCGGTGGACGCGGCGGTGGGCAAACCGGCCGCGGCTCCCGCCGCACCGGCGAGGGCGGCGCCCAGCAGGGCCCTTCTGGATGTGCTCATGACATACATCACCTCACAGAGGGAGTGTTCACATTCATGCACGACGTTCAGTGACGCAATCCAGAGTCGCGTCAGGGCAGTTGGCCGGTCAATGGTCCGGACCAAAGAGACCGAATGGATTCTCCGGTCAGGAATGCATCACGGCTCGTGATCGTTGACGATGGGAGTACCACCTGACGACAACCGTAAGGATCAAGAGCTCGTGAGCAGCAAGGTCCCCCCGATCATCCTCAACAACGGCGTCGAGATGCCCCAGCTCGGTTTCGGCGTCTGGCAGGTGCCGGACGACGAGGCCGAGCGCGCCGTCGCCACCGCGCTCGAGGCCGGGTACCGCAGCATCGACACAGCGGCGATCTACGGCAATGAAGCGGGCACCGGAAAGGCCATCGCCGCTTCCGGAGTGGCCCGCGAGGACATCTTCGTCACCACCAAGCTCTGGAACAGCGACCAGGGCTACGACTCGACCCTGCGCGCTTTCGACACCTCGCTGGGCAAGCTCGGTCTGGACTACGTGGACCTGTACCTGATCCACTGGCCGACGCCCTCCCGCGACCTGTACGTCGACAGCTACAAGGCGTTCGAGAAGCTGCACGCGGACGGCCGGATCCGGGCCATCGGCGTCTCCAACTTCGAACCCGACCACCTGAAGCGGCTGATCGCCGAGACGTCCGTCGTCCCGGCCGTCGACCAGATCGAGCTGCACCCGCACCTGCAGCAGCAGGCGGCGCGCGAGTACCACGCGGAGCAGGGCATCGCCACCGAGGCATGGTCGCCGCTCGGCTCCGGCAAGGGCCTCCTGGAGGTCCCGGCCGTCGTGGCCATCGCCCGGAAGCACGGCCGCACCCCGGCCCAGATCGTGCTGCGCTGGCACCTCCAGCTCGGCAACGTCGTGATCCCCAAGTCCGTGACCCCGTCCCGGATCAAGGAGAACATCGAGGTCTTCGACTTCAGCCTGGACGACGAGGACCTGGCGGCGATCAGCGCGCTCAACGAGGACCGGCGCCTCGGCCCGGACCCGACGACGTTCAACGCCGCCTGACGGAACAGCGGTTCGGCCGGCGGCGGGCCCCAGGATTCGGGTCCCGCCGCCGGCCGTCGTACGTGCGGCGCCCCACGCGTCAGACGGGCTGCCCGATCGGCCGTACGACCACGGTGTTGACGTCGACGCCCTCCGGCTGCCGTACGGCCCACACGACCGAGGCGGCGATCTGGTCGGCGGTGAGCAGGTGGCCCGGCGGCAGGCTGCCGTAGGCGTCCCAGAACGGCGTCTCCACACGGCCCGGGGCGACCAGGGTGACGCCGACGCCGAACTCGGTGACCTCACGACGGGTGTTCTCGGCGAGCCCGGTCACCGCCCACTTCGTCGCCCCGTAGATGTTGCCCGGCCCGTGGATGAACCCGGCGACGCTGCCGACCAGGACGATCCGGCCGCGGGTCTCCTTGAGCGCGTCGATGGAGGCGCGGACGAGGAGGGCGGGGCCGAGCACGTTGGTCAGCACCATCTCGGTCCAGCCGGAGGGGTCCCCCGTGGCCACGGTGTCATGGGTGGCGAAGCCGGCGTTGGCGACGACCGTGTCCAGTCGGCCGAACTCCTTCAGCGTGCCGTCGACCGCGGCCTTGACGTCGTCGTACTCGGCGGCGTTGCCGACGAAGGTCAACAGCCCCTTCGGGTCGCCCAGTTCCTCGGCGAAGGCCCTCAGGCGCGGCTCGCCCCGCCCGGTGACGGCGACCCGGTGCCCCGCGTCGAGCAGTTGCCGCGCGACCGCGGCGCCGATACCGCTGCCGCCGCCGGTGATGAGCGCGACCGGTGAGTCGGACATGACTTCCCCCTGTGTGTTTCTGTCATCTCGTGAACACCGGGGAGTACATCAGTTGGAGCGTTCTCGAAGTCAAGGGCCGCAGGTCCGGCGCAGGCTCCGAAGCCGCCGGGTGGGTCAGGCACGGGACACGAAGCGGCACGTCCCCGGGCGCCCTCAACCGGTCCGCACCGCCGTATGGACCGTGTGCACCGCCAGCACGAACACATCCGCCCGCTGATGCACGCTCGCCGTGTCCGCGGGATCGAGGAGCCGGTCGAGGGTGTGGCGGTCGTCCGGGTCCAGCCGCTCCCCGAACCCGTCCCGCAGCCGCCCGAGCCATCCGGCGATGTATGCACGGGCCCGATCGGTCGTCGGGGCCGGAAGGTCCAGCATGAAGCTGCGCGTCCCGGTGTGCCGCAGGCCGGCGGAGGCCATCAGGGCGGGCCAGTCCTCGGTCTCGGAGACGGAGCCGGGCAGATCCGCGCGCATGTTCGCGAACCACTCCTCCTCCAGCGCGTCGAGCCGCGCCTGCAACCCGGGCCGCCCGATCCCGATGTCCCGGGGCAGGAAACGCGCGGGCAGTCCGCCCTCCATCAACGCCAGCGTGCCGCCCCGCGCCAGCCGTGAGGCGAACGCGGCGATCCCCGCCCGCTGGTCCCCGAGGTGGTGCAGGCTCCGGCTGGCCCAGAGCAGGTCGACGGGGTAGTCCAAGTCGTCGAGGACTCCGGGCAGTTCACCGGTGAGGGTGCCGAAGCGATCGGCGACACCTAGCCGCTCGGCCCGGGCCCGCGCCCGCTCCAGCAAGGGCTCGGCCCCGTCGACGGCGACCACGCGGGCCCCCGGGAAGGCCTCGGCGAGCAGGCAGGACAGCACTCCGGGTCCACTGCCCGCGTCGACGACCAGCCCCGGCTCGGTCTGCTTGTGCCCGAGCCAGGCCAGGGCCCGCTCGTACAGGGGCGTGAACAGCTCCGCCTGGGTCTCCAGATGCGCGGCCATCCCGGACCAGTCGATGTCGCTGTGGTCGTGGTGGTGGGGAGCGTGGGTGTCGTGATCGTGCGCCATGGTGCCAGCCTCTCCTCAGGATGCGGCCAGCGTGCGTCGACGCACCGCGAAGACGCCAGAGATGTTGCCACGACAGCAAAAAACAGGGCAATGGGGACGCAAAGAAAATGGGGTGCGCCCGCCCCGGCCGGTCCTCGACGATGACCCCATGGACGACGAACTGGTGGAACGCTTCCTCGAGGACGGATTCGTGAGGATCGAGGGCGCCTTCCCGCCCCGTGTCGCCCAGCACTGCGCGTCGCTGCTGTGGCGGGAGACGGGCTACGACCGTGAGGATCCGGCCTCCTGGAAGGACCCGGTGGTCTGGGTGGCCGCAATGGCACAGGGCCCGTTCGCGGCGGCCGCCAACACACCGGTCCTGCACGAGGCGTTCGACCTGCTGGTGGGCGAGAACCGCTGGCAGCCCCGCTACTCCCTGGGCAGTTTCCCGTTGCGGTTTCCGCACGCGGAGGAGCCCGACGACGCGGGCTGGCACATCGAAGGCAGCTACCTCCCCGAGGGCGCGCCCGCCGGCATGTACCACACCAATCTGCGGTCCAGGGACCGCGCCCTGCTGATGCTGTTCCTGTTCAGCGAGGTCACCGAGACCGACGCCCCGACCCGCATCCGGGTGGGCTCGCATCTCGACGTCCCCCCGGTCCTGGAGCCGTACGGCGAACAGGGCGCGTCCTTCCTGGAGTTGGGCCCCAAGGTCGCCGAGGCCTCGGCGCACCGCCCGCTGGCCCACGCCACCGGCAGCCCCGGGGACGTCTACCTCTGCCACCCCTTCCTGGTCCACGCGGCCCAGCCCCACCACGGCACGAACCCCCGCTTCATGGCACAGCCGCCGCTGCTCCCGGCGGAGCCGTACGCGTTGGACCGGCCGGACGGCGACCACTCGGCGGTGGAGTTCGCGATCCGCCGGGGCCTGGCCAGAGAGTGACCGGGCCCCGGCGGGGTGTCGCGCTCGGCGGAGTTACAGCGCCGGGTACGCGTTCTTCATGAGCTCCTGGAATTGCGCGGAGAACCAGTGCCCCGACAGCGGGGCGTTCGGCAGCGCGCCGGACATGTTGTTCCCGTTGCGCGGGTTGCCCGTGTAGGTCGGGTCGCACATCCGGTCGAAGCCCTTGCCCTCGTCGTTCGGGATCGCGGAGCTGGCCCCGTCGGACTCGCCCGGAGGCTTCACCCACACGTATGCGTCGATCCCTGCGGCGGGGGCCGCCTTCGGACGCTCACCGAGGCCGGCTCCGGACTGGTTGCACCAGTTTCCGACGTGGATACGGCGGTCGTAGCGGCCGCCGTTGACGTACGCGTCGACGTCGGTCATCGGTCCCGGGCCGGCGGGCCGGGCGGTGCCGCCCCAGCCGTTGCGGGAGGTGTCGATCAGCATGCCGATGCCGGAGTTGAAGCCGACCGACACCAGCTGGTTCCGGAACGCCTGGGCGTACGACAGCTCGTCGGTGTACCGGTTCCAGTCGACCCACTTGGACTCCCGCACGGACTTGCCGCCCACGGAGTCGTTGATGGTGAAGTTGTTCTCCTTCAGGGCGCTGTAGTTGGCCGTGTTGGTGATGAACCCGTGGACGTCGTTGACGGTGGCGCCCTCGGTGGTGGCCGCCTCCTTCATGATGGCCGCGCTGGGGGCGAAGTTGTCGTCCCAGCCGAGCCAGCCGTGGTGTCCCGCGTCGATGTAGTTGTAGACGTTGGGCACGTCACCGAGCTTGTTGAGGGCGTATCCCACGCCCTTCTGGTAGTTGCCGTTGGCCTTCATGACGTCGCACTGCGGGGTGGCCGTCGGACGGCTGCCGGTGTTGGTGACGAGGTTGGGCAGCGAGTCGATCTCGACCGTGGTGACGATCCGCAGCGAGGCGTACTTGGGGTCGGCGAAGATCGCGGCGATCGGGTCGATGTACTGCGTCTTGTACTTGTCGATCTCCGTCGGGCCGAGCTCACCGTTGGAGGCGAGGGCGGAGCAGTCCCGCCCGGGCAGGTTGTAGATCACGAACTGGACGACGAGTTCGCCCGAGCCCTTCTGCCGCAGCGCCTCGTCGAGATGGGCGCGCACTCCCATGCCACCGTTGACACCGTTGATGGCGGCGGTGCGGTCCAGCCACACCGCGGTGGGCTGGTTGGAGATCCGGCTGCCGCCCGGCTCGGCGGCGGCCTTCGCCGACCACTCCGGGTTCACGTACACCTTGGCGCCGGCGTACGGGTTGTCCACCCGGCTGCCGGTCCCGGGGCCCGGGTCCGTGGGACCGGTACCGCCGTCGACGTTGCAGGTCACCCCGTCGAGGGTGAAGGTGGTCGGGACGGCGTTGGTGCCGCTGTAGGTGCCCTGGAAGCCGAAGCTGGTCGAACCGCCGGTGGCGAGCGTGCCGTTGTAGCTCTCGTTGGCGGCGGTGACGGCGGTGCCGCTCTGGCTGATCTTGGAGTTCCAGAAGCTGGTGACCTTCTGGTTTCCGGCGTACGACCACTTCAGCGACCAACTCGACTTGGCGGCGCTGTTGTTGGTGATCGTTACGGCGGCGGTGAAGCCGGTGTCCCACTGGTTCTGCACCTTGTAGTCCACGGTGCAGGGGACGGCGGCGAGGCCCACGTCCCCGGGGGCCACGGCGAGCGCGGTCCCGGAGGCCCCGGCGACGAGCGCCAGGGCAGCGAGGAGCGCTGTTCTCGTACGACTCATGAGTGCGGGTTTCCTTCTCGTTCGCGGGAGTTGTCCGTTGAGCGGGTGCTGTCCGTTGAGCGGGTGCTATCCGGTCAGGGCGCGCAGATGGTCACGCAGCCCCGTGCCGAACGCTGTGGGTGTGCCGTCGTAGCTGCTGATCAGGGACGGTCCGGAGGAGCAGTCCCAGGTGTTCCAGGTCCAGCCGAGGTACGACAGGCCACGGCTGTCGAACCACTTCATGACCTGGTCGATGAAGCCGTGCGCGCAGGTGTTCTCGCCGATCTCCCCCGCCACGAGGGGGACTTGGGCGGCCACCGGGGCGAGCGTGGAGTTCCAGCAGCTCTCGTTGGCGCAGCTGTTGAAGTTGTACACGTGCCAGGCGGCGGCGAGATTGCCCGCCGGGTCGGTCGGCTTGTACGTCAGCCACTGGCTGAGGTCGTTCGAGTAGGCGATACCGCCGGCCAGGATCAGGTTGGTCGCGCCGGTGCCCCGGACGCTGTCGACGAGATCCTGCATACCGGCGACCTGGTACCCGATGCCCGGGCAGGTGCCGCCGTCCCGCCAGCACTGCCACGCCTGGGTGGTCGTGGAGGTGGCGCGGTCCGGGTAGGGCTCGTTGAACAGGTCGAAGACGACGGTGCGGTCGTTCTTGAAGGTGTCGGCCACCGACGCCCAGAAGGAGGGCGTGTACTGCATGTCGGGCATCGGCTTCTGGCAGCTGGCGTGCACGTCGGAGCAGCCGGCGGAGTTGCCGGTGTACTGCCCGTAGGTCCAGTGGAGTTCGACCACGGGTGTCATGCCGTGGGCCTTGACCTTGGCGACCAGGTCCTTGACGGCGTTGACGTAGTTCGCCCCGGCGTAGGCCGGGTTGATGTTGGACAGGCCCAGCCAGCACTCCTCGTTGAGGGGAATGCGGACCGTGTTGGCCTTCCAGTCGGCGATCGCCTTGACGGAGGCGTCGTCGACCGGGCCGTCGAAGATGCCGCGGCCCTGGACGCACATGAACTCGCCACCGGACCGGTTCACACCGAGCAGACGGCGGGTGACGCCGCCGGCGTCGACGAGCTTGTTGCCGGACACGCGCAGAGCGGGGGGTGTGCTGTCACCGGGGTCCGACGGCGGGTCCGTGGGCTCCGGTGTGGGTTCGCTGTCCGTGTTGCAGGCGGTGCCGTTGAGCTTGAACGAGGTCGGTACGGCGTTGCTCCCGGACCGGGACGCGATGAATCCGGCGCTGACGCTCGCCCCGGTGGCCAGGGAGCCGTTGTAGCTCTCGTTGGCCGCGGTGACCGTCGTACCGGACTGGGACCATTTCGCGTTCCAGCCCTGGGTGAGCTTCTGGCCGCCGGCGAAGTCGAAAGTGAGGCTCCAACTGCTCACGGCGGCCGTGTTGTTGGTGATGCGCACGGAACCCTGGAAGCCGCTGTCCCACTGGCTGGTGACGGTGTACTCCACCGAGCAGGCAGGGGCGGCGCCGGACGCCGTGACCACCGGAACCGTCACGGACCCAAGAAGGGCGACCGCGCCGGCAACGGCTAAAAGTACTGAACGCGGAGGGTGTCGCATGAGCGACTCCTTGCAGCTCAGCGCGCCGTTACGGACGCGTCGACTGATGGAACCGCTCCCACTGGTGTCAAGGAAGGTAGCGCCAAGTGACGGCAAAGAACAGGGGGGTCACTTGACTTTTCCGAAGCCCCGTTCGTCGAATCTTTTCGACTCTTCAAGCACCTTGACCCCTTGAACACTCGTCCTCACTATGGGAGCGCTCCCACTGGTTCAAGCCTTGACTTCTCCGAGCCGCACAAGGAGGAACCAGCAATGCCCCCCACCAGGAGACGCCGGACCGCCCGGCGATTGTGGACCGCTGTCGTGGCGGCCATGGCACTGCCGTTCGCTATGCTCAGTGCGGCTTCAACTCCCGCACAGGCAGCGGCAGTTCAGTGCAGTGTCGACTACAAGACCAATGACTGGGGCTCCGGCTTCACCGCGGATCTGACCCTCACCAACCGCGGTACGGACGCCATCAACGGCTGGACCCTGACGTACAGCTACGCGGGCAACCAGAAGCTGAGCAACGGCTGGAACGGCACCTGGTCCCAGTCCGGCCAGAACATCAGCGTGAAGGACGCCGGCTACAACGCGAACATCGCCGCGGGCGCCGCCGTCACCACCGGGGCACAGTTCACCTACAGCGGCAGCAACGCCGCCCCGACGAACTTCGCGGTCAACGGGACGAGTTGTACCGGCGCCCACCAGCCGCCGATCACCGTGCTGACCAGCCCGGCCGCGGGCGCGGTCTACACCCAGGGCGCCGCGGTCCCGCTCGCCGCGACGGCCGCCGCCGCGGACAACGCGACGATCAGCAAGGTGGAGTTCTACGACAACACCACGCTGCTGGGCACCGACACGACCTCGCCGTACTCGCTCTCGGTCTCAAGCTTGACCGTGGGCAGTCATTCGCTGCTCGCGAAGGCGTACGACAGCCTGGGCGCGTCCGCCGAGTCGACGCCGGTCGGCATCACGGTCGCCTCGGGTCCCGCGGTCGTCGCCTCGGCCACCCAACTGGCCGTCCAGCAAGGCAAGACGGGCACGTACACCGTGAAGCTGTCGACGCAGCCCTCGGCCAACGTGACGGTCACGACCGCCCGCACGGGCGGCAACGCGGGTCTGTCGGTGACCGGCGGGGCCTCGCTGACCTTCACCCCGTCGAACTGGAACACCGCGCAGACGGTGACCATCACCGCAAACGCCTCCGGCACCGGCGCGGCCACCTTCGAGTCGACGGCGACCGGTCATGCCAAGGCCTCGGTGAATGTCACCCAGATCGCGGCGACGGGCACCTACAACGCCCGGTTCCTGGATCTGTACGGCAAGATCACCAACCCGGCGAACGGCTACTTCTCCCCCGAGGGCATCCCCTACCACTCGGTCGAGACACTGATCGTCGAGGCGCCGGACCACGGCCACGAGACCACCTCGGAGGCGTACAGCTACCTCCTGTGGCTCCAGGCCATGTACGGCAAGGTGACGGGCGACTGGTCCAAGTTCAACGGCGCCTGGGACATCATGGAGAAGTACATGATCCCCACGCACGCCGACCAGCCGACCAACTCCTTCTACAACGCCTCCAAGCCGGCCACCTACGCGCCCGAGCTGGACACGCCGAACGAGTACCCGGCGAAGCTGGACTCCTCGGTGTCGGTGGGCTCCGACCCGATCGCCGGTGAGCTGAAGTCCGCGTACGGCACGGACGACATCTACGGCATGCACTGGCTCCAGGACGTCGACAACGTCTACGGCTACGGCAACTCGCCCGGCAAGTGCGAGGCCGGGCCGACGGACACCGGACCGTCGTACATCAACACCTTCCAGCGCGGCGCGCAGGAGTCGGTGTGGGAGACGGTGCCGCAGCCGACCTGCGACCAGTTCAAGTACGGCGGCAAGAACGGGTACCTGGACCTGTTCACCGGTGACGCCTCCTACGCCAAGCAGTGGAAGTTCACCAACGCCCCGGACGCCGACGCGCGCGCGGTGCAGGCCGCGTACTGGGCCGACAAGTGGGCCAAGGAGCAGGGCAAGGGCTCGGACGTCTCGGCGACCGTGGGCAAGGCCGCGAAGATGGGCGACTACCTGCGCTACGCGATGTACGACAAGTACTTCAAGAAGATCGGCAACTGCGTCGGGCCGTCCACCTGTGCGGCCGGTACCGGCAAGGACGCCTCGATGTACCTGCTGTCCTGGTACTACGCCTGGGGCGGCGCCACCGACACCTCGGCCGGCTGGGCCTGGCGCATCGGATCCAGTCACGCGCACGGCGGCTACCAGAACCCGATGGCCGCGTACGCGCTGAGCTCCTACGCCGACCTCAAGCCCAAGTCGGCGACGGGCGCATCCGACTGGAACACCTCGCTGGGCCGGCAGCTGGAGTTCTACCGCTGGCTGCAGTCCGACGAGGGCGCCATCGCGGGCGGTGCGACCAACAGCTGGGCGGGCCGCTACGCGCCTCCCCCGGCCGGGAAGTCGACGTTCTACGGCATGTACTACGACCAGCAGCCCGTCTACCACGACCCGCCGTCCAACCAGTGGTTCGGCTTCCAGGCGTGGTCGATGGAGCGGGTGGCCGAGTACTACCAGCAGACGGGCAACGCCCAGGCCAAGGCGGTCCTCGACAAGTGGGTCAAGTGGGCGCTGTCCAAGACCACGATCAACCCGGACGGCACCTACCGGATCCCCTCCACGCTCCAGTGGTCGGGCCAGCCCGACACCTGGAACGCGTCGAGTCCCGGCGCCAACAGCGGGCTGCACGTCACCGTCGCCGACTACACCAACGACGTCGGCGTGGCCGCCGCCTACGCCAAGACCCTGACGTACTACGCGGACCGCAGTGGTGACACCGCCGCCGCGTCGACGGCGAAGGCCCTGCTGGACGGCATGTGGAACAACTACCAGGACAGTCTCGGGATCGCGGTGCCGGAGAACCGGGCGGACTACAACCGGTTCGACGACTCGGTGTACATCCCGAGCGGCTGGACCGGGACCATGCCGAACGGTGACGCGATCAACTCGTCGTCGACCTTCGAGTCCATCCGGTCGTTCTACGAGGACGACCCGGCCTGGTCGAAGATCGAGGCGTACCTCGCGGGCGGCGCGGTGCCCTCGTTCACCTACCACCGGTTCTGGGCCCAGGCGGACATCGCCCTGGCCATGGGTTCGTACGCGGAGCTTCTCGAATAGCCCCCGCCGAGCGCTCCGCAGGTTGGGTGGTGTTTCGGCTGCGGGTCCGATGTGGCTGGCCACGCAGTTCCCCGCGCCCCTGTAGGGGCGCACCAGGTACCGCCCTTTCCGACGGAACCGCTTGAAAGGCTCCACGTACGAGGCCCCGTCACCTGACGACGGGGCCGACCGGCCGGGCGGCCCCCTCCCGCACTGGGGGTCGCCCGGCACCTCTCGCCCCGTACGGAAAGCGCTTTCCCCCCACACTCCCCCTTTCCGGAAAGGACCCCCCGTGCGAAGAACCCGCATCCTCACGGCCGTGCTCGCGCTCGCGGCCGGGCTGCTCGCCGGCACCCCGCCCGCACTGGCGGCCGACAGCGCCGCCAAGGTCCCGTTCGCCGCCGACACGTACACCTGGAAGAACGCCCGGATCGACGGCGGCGGTTTCGTGCCGGGCATCGTCTTCAACCGCAAGGAGAAGAACCTCGCGTACGCCCGCACGGACATCGGCGGGGCCTATCGCTGGCAGGAGTCCTCGAAGACCTGGACGCCGCTGCTGGACTCGGTCGGCTGGGACGACTGGGGGCACACGGGCGTGGTCAGCCTGGCCTCCGACTCCGTGGACCCGAACCGGGTGTACGCGGCCGTGGGGACGTACACCAACGGCTGGGACCCGAAGAACGGCGCGGTCATGCGGTCCTCGAACCGGGGCGCGAGCTGGCAGAAGACCGACCTGCCCTTCAAGCTCGGCGGGAACATGCCGGGGCGCGGCATGGGTGAGCGGCTGGCGGTCGACCCGAACAAGAACAGCGTGCTGTACCTCGGGGCGCCGAGCGGCAAGGGGCTGTGGCGGTCCACGGACTCGGGTGTGAGCTGGTCGCAGGTGGCGAACTTCCCCAACGTCGGCAACTACCAGCAGGATCCGAGCGACAGCAGCGGCTACGCCAGCGACAATCAGGGCGTCGTGTGGGTCACCTTCGACGAGCGCACGGGCACGTCCGGGAGCGCGACGCAGACGGTCTACGTCGGCGTGGCGGACCTGCAGAACTCGGTGTACCGGTCGACGGACGGCGGCGCGACCTGGAGCCGGGTCGCCGGGCAGCCGACCGGGTACCTGGCCCACAAGGGTGTCCTGGACGCGACGAACGGCTATCTGTACCTCTCCTACAGCGACAAGGGCGGGCCGTACGACGGTGGCAAGGGCCAGGTGTGGCGGTACACGACGGCGACCGGCACCTGGACGAACATCAGCCCGGTCGCGGAGGCCGACACCTACTACGGCTTCAGCGGACTGACGGTGGACCGGCAGAAGCCCGGCACGGTCATGGCCACCGCCTACAGCTCCTGGTGGCCGGACACCCAGATCTTCCGCTCCACGGACAGCGGGGCGACCTGGACGAAGGCATGGGACTACTCGTCGTACCCCAACCGCGCGAACCGCTACACCATGGACGTGTCGTCCTCCCCGTGGCTGACCTGGGGGGCGAATCCCGCGCCGCCGGAACAGGCGCCGAAGCTCGGGTGGATGACCGAGTCGTTGGAGATCGACCCGTTCAACTCCAACCGCATGATGTACGGGACGGGGGCGACGGTCTACGGCACGGAGAATCTCACGAACTGGGACTCCGGCGGCCAGTTCACCATCAAGCCCATGGTGCAGGGCCTGGAGGAGACCGCGGTCCAGGACCTCGCGTCACCGCCCTCGGGTGCCCCGCTGCTGAGCGCGCTCGGCGACATCGGCGGCTTCCGGCACACGGACCTGACCAAGGTCCCGTCGATGATGTTCACTTCACCGAACTTCACCACGACCACGAGTCTGGACTTCGCCGAGACGAACCCGAACACGGTGGTGCGGGTCGGCAATCTGGACTCGGGGCCGCACATCGCGTTCTCGACGGACAACGGGGCCAACTGGTTCGCGGGCAGCGACCCTTCGGGCGTGAGCGGTGGCGGGACGGTGGCCGCCGCCTCGGACGGCAGCAGGTTCGTGTGGAGCCCGGACGGCGCGGGCGTGCAATACACGACGGGCTTCGGTTCGTCCTGGTCGGCGTCGAGCGGCATCCCGGCCGGGGCGATCGTGGAGTCGGACCGGGTGGACGCGAAGACCTTCTACGGCTTCAAGTCCGGGAAGTTCTACGTGAGTACGGACGGCGGGGCGACGTTCTCGGCATCGGCGGCGACCGGTCTGCCGAGCGGTGACAGTGTCCGCTTCAAGGCGCTGCCCGGGGTGAAGGGCGATGTGTGGCTGGCCGGCGGGGCCGCGGACGGCGCGTACGGTCTGTGGCACTCGACCAACGGGGGCACGAGCTGGACGAAGCTCTCCAACGTCGACCAGGCCGACGCGATCGGCTTCGGGAAGGCCGCGACGGGGGCGTCGTACCAGACGCTCTACACCAGCGCGAAGATCGGCGCAGTCCGTGGCATCTTCCGCTCCACGGACAAGGGCGCGAGCTGGACCCGCGTCAACGACGACGCCCACCAGTGGGGTTGGACCGGGGCGGCGATCACCGGTGATCCACGGGTGTACGGCCGGGTGTACGTCTCGACCAACGGCAGGGGTGTGATCTACGGCGACACCTCCGACACCGGCGGCGGGGGCGGCGGCACCGATCCGACGGATCCGCCGGACCCGACCCCGACGGGTGCCTGCACGGTGACGTACAAGATCACCAACCAGTGGTCGGGCGGTTTCCAGGCGGACGTCCAGCTCAGCAACACGGGGACGAGCGCCTGGACCGGCTGGACACTCGGCTGGACCTTCCCCGACGCCCAGACGATCGCCCAGGCCTGGAACGCCACGACCACCCAGTCGGGCGCGACGGTCACCGCGAAGAACGTCGGCTGGAACGGCGGCGTGGCGGCGGGCTCGTCCGTGAGCTTCGGCTTCACGGGAAGCTGGTCGGGCACGAACGGGAAACCGACCGCGTTCAAGGTGGGTGACCAGAACTGCACGGTCACCTGAGGGAAGCACGAAGGGCGCGTACCGCACGGGGTACGCGCCCGTTCCTCAGCCCAGGCTGACGGCGAGTCCGCCGTTCTCCGCCTCCTCGGCACTCAGTTGCACGGTGCCGCGGTGGGAGACCTCGACCTTGTAGAACTTCTCCCCCTTGGGCACGCCGTCGACGGCGACGGCGAACGTACAGGTCGTACCGTCCTCGCCCAGCTCGCTGTCCCCGAGGGCCCCGGTGGCGACGACTTCGCCGCCTGCGCCGTACACGGTGACGGAGGTGCCTTCGGCGATGTCGTCGTATCCGCTGTCGTACCCGCCCTTGCAGCCGTCGCCGTCACTGGAGACCTCGTCGGTCAGCTCGAAGCTGCCTTCGAGCGTGAAGGTCCCGGGCTCTCCCGGGCCGGCCGCGGTGATCGCCCAGGCGCCGCCCACGACCGCCGCCCCGACGGCGAGCCCGATCAGCCCGGCCACCAGCGGGTTCATACGCCGGGCGGGAACCACCGCCTGGGGCGGGAACGGCGCGGGCATCATCGGTGGTACGGCGGGCGGCGGAGCGTCCGGCAACGGCGGCAGGTCTTGCTGTGTCATCAGTCCCCCCACATGTGCATGAGGTGTGAAGATTATCTGCCGGGTTCGTGCCGGGACGCCCCACCGGTTGAAGATTCACCAGTTCGAGATCTGTCGCCTCACGGCGTGTACACCGTCGGCCTGGGTGCCGTGGCCATCCCGTCGCCGATGAAGAAGCTCGGGTGCGGGGGCTGGTTGTAGGCCGTGTTCTGCCAGGCGAGGCCCGTGCGGTACATCGTGTCGTGGAGGAGGGTCGTGATCTTCGTCGTCGTTTCGTACGGCGTGGAGTAGACCCGCAGGGCCCTGTTGTCCGACGTCGGCCAGACGACCTCCTCGCGCCAGTCGCCGAGGATGTCGCCGGACAGGGACGGGGTCGCCTTGGTGCTGTTGTTGGAGTGGACCGACGCTCCGGTGAGCAGGCGGGTGTCCGACGAGGTGCCGTACTTGTCGATGCGGGTGCCGTCGAGGAGTTCGCGCAGCGGGTCGCCGTCCCACCAGGACAGGAAGTTCACCGAGGACGGCTCGCGGCCCTTGGTGGCACCGGTCCTGTCGCGGATCGACGTGTCGGAGGCCGACCAGAACTCGGCGCCGACGTTGCCGCCCCAGATGTCGGCGGCAACTCCACGGCCGTTGTCGCAGCACGCGGCCAGCTTCCAGTTCACCGTGCCGTTGGCGGGGTTGATGTACAGCTCCGCCGGCTGTGACGTCGACTCGGAGACCTTGAAGTACTCCAGGCCCGCGTGGGAGGGGTCGAGGTCGCCGAGGTGCTGGGCGTCGCCGTGACCGGTCCTCGTCGTCCACAGCCCGTTGCCGTTGTCGTCGACCGCCATCGCCCCGTAGACGATCTCGTCCTTGCCGTCGTTGTCGACGTCCCCGACGGACAGACTGTGCGAGCCCTGACCGTCGTAGCCCTTGCCGCTGTTGGTCGAGGAGCTGGTGTCGAAGGTCCAGCGGCGGGTGAAGGCGCCGCCCCGCCAGTCCCAGGCGGCGATCACCGAGCGGGTGTAGTAGCCGCGGGCCATGATGAGCGAGGGACGCGCCCCGTCCAGGTACGCCGTCCCCGCGAGGAAGCGGTCGACCCGGTTGCCGTACGAGTCGCCCCACGACGACACCGTGCCCCGGCCGGGGACGTAGTCGACGCTCTGCATGGCTTTGCCGGTCCTGCCGTTGAACATGGTCAGGTACTCGGGGCCGGACAGGACGTAGCCGCTGGAGTTGCGGTGGTCGGCCGACGCGCTGCCGATCACCGCGCCCGTGCCGTCGACCGTGCCGTCCGCCGTCTTCATGGCGACCTCGGCCGTGCCGTCGCCGTCGTAGTCGTACGCCTGGAACTGCGTGTAGTGCGCGCCGGAACGGATGTTGCGGCCCAGGTCGATCCGCCACAGCCGGGTGCCGTCGAGCCTGACGCCGTCCACGACCGTGTTGCCGGTGTAGCCGGACTGGGAGTTGTCCTTGGCGTTGGTGGGCTGCCACTTGAGGACGAAGTCGAGCGCCCCGTCGCCGTCGAGGTCGGCCACGGAGGCGTCGTTGGCCTCGTAGGTGTAGGCGACGCCGTCGGGGGTGGTGCCGCCGGCCGGCGGGCTGATGGGAACGTCCTTGTATCCGGTGCGGAGTTGGACGGCGTGGACCGAGTCGGCCTGCTCGACACCACCGACGACCGCGCGGACCGTGTAGTCGGCCTCGGCGGGCGCGCCGGAGTGGAAGTAGTTGGTGGAGCCGGTGATCGGGGCCGAGTTGACCTTGGTGCCGGCGCGGTAGACGTTGAAGGACACGTCGTTCGGGTCGGTGCCGAGCCAGCGCCAGCTCACCAGGTTGCCGCTGCTGGTGTGCACGCTGACGACGCCGCGGTCGAGCTTCTCGACCTGGCGGGCGGTGGCCGCCTCGGCGGAGCCGGGGCTCAGGACGGTGAGCCCCGCGGCCACGAGGGCCGTCGCGGCGGTGACCGCCGAGAGGAGGACGCGGCGTCTGCGGTGCGGGTGGGGGTGCTGCACGGGGTGAACCTCCGAAGCTGTGGGGCGGACGGGTTCCACCCCTCAGTCGCCGCCCCGGGATGCCCGGTTGCCGTACCTTTCGGCCAGTTCGGCGACGGTTCGCGCCATCCGTTCGCGCAGCTCGGGAGGTTCCAGCACCTCGATGTCGGCGCCCAGGCGCAGGAACTCGCCCTGCGCGTGTCCGACGGACTCGATGGGGACCCGGGCGACGGTCCAGCCGTCGGAGTCGACACGGTCGGCGACCGCCCCCGGCAGCCGCACCCCCGGCGCCGTCCGCACGAGCGCCTGGTCCCGGTGGAGCCGGTCGTGGAAGTCCCGCTGGTAGGCCGTCCAGCAGGCGGCCAGGTCGAAGCCCTCGGGACGGACGAACTCCTCGCCGGAACAGGAGAGTTCGAGGATCTGGTCCACGCGGAAGGTACGCGGCCCCGGTCCCGCGACCAGATACCAGCGCCCCGCCTTCAGCACCAGCCCGTACGGCTCCAACCGCCGTTCCACATCGGTCGGTTCGGCCCAGCGGCGGTACAGCACACGCAGCACCCTGCTGTTCCACACCGCCTCCGCCACCTGCGGCAGGTACGGCGCCTCCTCGGCCTGGGCGTACCAGCCGGGCGCGTCGAGGTGGAAGCGCCCGCTGATTCGGTCGGCGTGGGCCCGCAGCTCCGCCGGCAGGGCGGCCCGCACCTTCAGCTGGGCGGCGGCGAGGACCGGACCGAGGCCCAGTTCGGCCGCGGGACCTGGAGCGCCGGCCAGGAACAGGGCCTCCGCCTCGTGCGCGGTGAGGCCGGTCAGGCGGGTGCGGTAGCCGTCGAGCAGGCGGTAGCCGCCGTCGTGGCCCGCGTCGCCGTACAGCGGGACACCGGCCGCGCTCAGCGCCTCGACGTCCCGGTAGACCGTGCGCACGGACACCTCCAGCTCCTCGGCGAGCTGGGCGGCGGTCATCCGGCCCCGGGTCTGGAGCAGGAGGAGGATCGAGACGAGTCGGCCGGCCTTCACTGACACAGGATGTCAGTGAACCGGGCCTAGCGTCCCGCGCATGGCCTTCAGAGAGAAGCTGCTGACCGTGCCACCGCCGATCGAGGTCGCCGGGCGGCACGTCAAGCGCTACCACGTCACCGCCGACCCGGCCGGCATCGCGCCCGACGTCGAGAAGGCGGCGTACGGGATCCTCCCGGAGCTGCTGCCGGAGCCGGACGGCACGCCGCCCGCGACCTTCGTCGTGCTGCACCGGGGCGCGGACACCGGCGCCTACCTCAACGTCTACAGCTGGGTGTGGGACAACGTGCTCCACTTCCGGGGCGCCGCCGCCGGGCAGCCGGCGCTGCGCTGTCCCGACACCGATCCCACGCACTTCGTCACACCCGACCTGCCCTGGATCGGCTGCGTCTGGGAGCTGCCGCCGATCCTGCACGAACGGGACGCCTGGGTACGGCATCTGCTCGCGCCCGAAGTCCCGGACCTCACGGCCTACTTGGCCGATTCCCTGCCCGAAGGAACCACGGGAGACCGTTCATGAGCAGCCCGCACGACTTCGACTTCTTCCACGGCGACTGGGAGGTCGTCAACCGGCGCCGCGCCGACTTCCTCGACCCGGCCGGCGGTTGGGAGGAGTTCCCCGCCACCAGCCGCTGCCGGCCGCTGTTCGACGGGACCGCGAACATCGACGAGATCGACATGCCGCACCTGGAGGCGAAGGGCGCCACCCTGCGGCTCTTCGACCGGGAGACCGGACAGTGGTCGCTGAACTGGGCCGCGAGCCGCAGCGGGAAGCTGTACCCGCCGGTCATGGGGCGGTTCGAGGACGGTCGCGGCGAGTTCTACGGCGACGACACGTACGACGGGAAGGAGGTGCGGGTGCGGTTCGTGTGGTCCGGCATGTCCGCGGAGGCGGCACACTGGGAGCAGGCCTTCTCCGTCGACGGCGGGGACACCTGGGTGACCAACTGGACCATGGACTTCAGCCGGCCTTCCGGAACGCCCGGACGCTGAACACCGGGTCGGGGCGCGGGAGTTCCTGGTCGGGCAGGGCCTCCAGACGGGCGGCGAACGCTTCCGTGCGGGGATCGCCGGGCGGCAGCAGGGTGAACCAGCCGCGCCTGAGGTCGGCGGCGGTCCGCCGGGGGCTGCGGCCCTGACCGCGCCCCGGGAAGCGGGCCTGCCCGGCCGGACGCAGGAGGTGGGCTGCGGCGTACGACTCGACGAGCGGCGCCGCGTCCGGGGCCGGGCGGCGCGGGCGCGGGGCGAGGACGGCGTCGATGTCGCTGCCCACGTCGTGGGCGGCGGCCTTGTCGACGGTGGTGACGTACACCCCGCCCGGTCGCAGGACCCGGGCGCACTCGGCGACCACGGCCCGCACGTCCTCCGGCCGGTCGAGGAGGTGCAGCAGCCACACACTGGTGACGGCGTCGAACACCCCGTCGGGGAACGGCAGCGCACGGCCGTCGGCGAGCACGACCGCGCCGGGCAGCCGTACGGCGGCCATGCGGGCCATGCCGTACGTCAGGTCGGCGCCCGTGACCCGGGTCGTGGGCCGGGCGGCGGCGAGCCTGCGGGTGACGATCCCGGTGCCGCAGGCCACGTCGAGGAGCCGGCGGGTGTCCGCCGGGATCAGACCGAGCACGGCGTCCGCGGCCGCGGCGGCCCTGGGCTCGCCGCCGCGGGTGGCGTCGTAGGCGTCGGCCTCCTTGTCGTAGTCGAGCACGGGCTCACTGGGCTCCGTGACCGGAGGCGAGCGCCGTCACCCGCTGCGCGAGCTCGAAGTCCTTCTCGGTGAGGGCGCCGCCCGCGCTGTGGGTGTGGACGGACAGCGCGACCGTGTTGTAGCCGAGGGTGAGGTCGGAGTGGTGGTCGAGTTCCTCCTGGACCTGGGCGATGTGGACGACCATCGCCGTGGCCGCGAAGTGGGTGGCGAGGCGGTACGAGCGGGTGAGGCGGCCGTCGTCGACGGACCAGCCCGGCAGCTCGGCGAGCCGGTCCTCGATCTCCTTCTGCGACAGGGGTTCGACGGGCATGACCTCGCTCCTTCCTGGGGGTCGGGGTGTCCTCAGCGTGCCACAGCTGTGCCGCCGGGGCCCTGGTCAGGAGGTTTCCCGGTGGTCAGCCGGGGACACCTGCGGCCGCGAGGTCATCGGCGAGCGCGGCGATCCGGGCCCGGCCCTCGACCTGCCGCACCCACTCGTGCGGGAGGCCGACGTCACCGTGCAGGGCGCCCAGGAGATTGCCGCAGAGGGAGCCGGTGGAGTCGCTGTCGCCGGAGTGGTTGACCGCCAGCAGCAGCGCGTCCCGGACGCTGTCGGCGGCCAGCGCGCTGTAGACCGCGATGGCGAGCGCCTCCTCGGCGACCCAGCCCGCGCCGAGGGACTCGACCTTCTCCGGGGTCGGCGGCTTGCCGGCGGCCAGGTCGACGGCCTGTTCGAGAGCGACCGTCGTCTCCTCGTGGCCTGGGTGCCGGGCCAGCAGGCGCAGCGTGCGCAGCACCGCTCCCTCCAGGGAGTCCCCGGCGACGAGGTGCGCCACGATCGCGGCCAGCGCTCCCGCCGCGTAGTAGCCGGTGGGGTGACCGTGGGTGATCTGGGCACCGTGGGCGGCCATGTCGAAGGCCCGCTCTGCGGTTTCGCCCAGGCCGAAGGGGGCCGAGCGCATGACCGTGCCGCAGCCCTTGGAGTGCGGGTTGACCGGCCCTCGTCTGCCGTCGATCGGCGCCCACGGGTCGGGGGCGTGGAGCTGGGCCACACCGGACAGACAGGCGTTGCCGGGGGCGCGGCGGGCGTACAGCCAGGCCTCGTCGATCAGCTCGCCCCGGGGGCTGCGCTCGGGCAGGACGGCCTGCTCGGGGCCCTGCTTGCTCTGGGTCTCCAGCCACCGCTGGTAGGCGAACCGCAGCAGCAGGGAGTAGGCGCCGCCCCGGCCACCGCTCTCCCGTGCCTGGTCCTCTTGCCGTGTCTGGTCCTCTTCCCGCGCCTGGGTGAGGGCCTCGACGGTGAACAGGGTCATCTGGGTGTCGTCGCTGATCAGGCCCACCCTGCCGTACGCGCCGGGTACCAGTCCGGTGATGCCGTGCCGTCCGTGGGCCTGGCGGATCCGGTCCAGGGAGGAGAACTCGATCGGGTAGCCGAGGGCGTCACCCAGCGCACCGCCCAGCAGGCAACCCCGCACCCTGGCGCGGTGCACCGCGGCCCTCTGCGTCGTCCACGGCCCGCTCATCCACCCACTCCTCGACTACGGTCGTCTGCATGACCATTGTCCACTCCGCCGCGGCCACCCCGCCCACCCGGGGCGTCGGCCCGCTCCTGCGCGCCTGGCGGGAGCAACGAGGGGTCAGCCAGCTCGAGTTGGCGCTGCGGGCGGACTCCAGCGCCCGGCACATCAGCTTCGTCGAGACGGGACGCTCCCGCCCCAGCGAGGAGATGGTGCTCCGGCTCGCGGAGCATCTGGAGGTGCCGGTGCGGGAGCGCAACGCCCTGCTGCTCGCGGCCGGTTACGCCCCCCGCTTCCCGGAGACCCCGCTGGACGATCCGGCCCTGGACGCCGTGCGCGAGGGGATCGAGCGGCTCATCCAGGGCTACGAGCCCTATCCGGCCCTGGTGTTCGACGCCGGGTACCACGTCGTGGCCGCGAACCGGGGGATCATGATGCTGCTCGACGGAGTCCCGGAGTCCCTGCTCCAGCCCCCGCTCAACACCATGCGGCTCACCCTGCACCCCGAGGGCCTGGCCCCGCGCATCCGCAACCTGCGGGAGTGGCGCGGCCATCTGCTGGAGCAGATACGGCGGCAGATCGCCCTGCGCCGCTCGGAGTCCCTGCGGGAACTGTACGAAGAGGTGGCGGCGTACCCGGTGCCGGCCCCCGAGTCCGAGCCGGATCCCGAACAGGCGGACGCGGTCCCCTACTTCGCGCTGCCGATGCGGATCGAGCACGAGGGGCGGACGCTGTCGTTCATCTCGTCCACGTCCACCTTCAACACGCCCATGGACGTGACCGTCGCCGAGCTGGCCATCGAGACGTTCCTCCCGGCCGACCCGGCGACGGCCAAGTACCTTCACTCCTTGTCTCCCGCGTGATCGACGGGCGGCCGGGATCGTGGTGGAGGGAAACGGTCGTGACCGGTGAGAGCGACACCGGAACATGGCACACTGCACGCAAGCTTCGACGCGTAGGGGAGGCGTGGCGTGAGTGAGCGGCGACCTGCGCCGACCGTGGGCCAGGTGGTGCTCGGCAGGCGGCTTCAGGAACTGCGGGAGGCGGCCGGCCTCAAACGGGAGGAGGCCGCGCAGGTACTGCGGGTGGCCCCCGCCACCGTGCGCCGGATGGAAATGGCCGAGGTCGCCCTGAAGATCCCGTACGTCCAGGTGCTCCTGGAGACGTACGGGGTGCCCGGGGAGCAGGTCGAGGCCTTCGTCCAGTTGGCCGAGGAGGCGAACAGACCGGGCTGGTGGCAGCGGTTCCACGACGTGCTGCCCGAGTGGTTCAGCCTGTACGTCAGCCTGGAGGGCGCCGCCGGGATCATCCGCTCCTACGAGCCGCACTTCGTTCCCGGGCTGCTCCAGACCGAGGACTACGCGCGTGCCGTCATGGAGGCCGGGACGATCGGACAGGCCGGTCCCGAGGCGCTGGAGCGGCACGTGTCGCTGCGCATGGCCCGGCAGCAACTGCTGGAGCGCCCCAACGCCCCCCATCTGTGGGCGATCATGGACGAGACGGTGCTGCGCCGTCCGGTCAGCATCCGCTCCGAGGTGATGCGCGAACAGCTCGACAAACTCCTGGAGTTCGCCGAGCGCGACCGGGTCACGCTCCAGGTGTGCGAGTTCGACGAGGGCCCGCACCCGGGGACGTACGCGCCCTTCTCGCTGTTCCGCTTCTCCGAGCCGGAGCTGCCCGACCTGGTCTTCACCGAGTACCTGACCGGTGCGCTGTACCTCGACTCCCGCCAGGAGGTCGCCACGCATCTGGAGGTCCTGGACCACATGTCGGCGCGCGCCGCGTCGGCCGAGCGCACGAAGAAGCTGCTGCGGGAGCGCCGCGAGGACTTCTGAGCGGGCAGCACGCGACATGCCCGGTGCACCACACCACCATCACAGGGGAGACGACACCGCATGACCGGATCCGACGCCGCGGCCCCCGCCATCGACACCAGCCGGCCGCACCCGGCCCGGGTGTACGACTGGTGGCTGGGCGGCAAGGACAACTACCCGGTGGACGAGGAGCTGGCCCGCCGGATCCTCGCCGTGGACGGCACGGTGGTGCGCGGGGCGCGCGCCAACCGGCGTTTCATGCACCGGGCGGTGCGGACGGCCGCCGAGGCCGGGATCCGCCAGTTCCTCGACATCGGCACCGGCATCCCCACCGAGCCCAACCTGCACCAGGTGGCGCAGGAGGTCGCCCCGGAGTCGAAGGTCGTGTACGTGGACAACGACCCGATCGTCCTCCGGCACGCGCAGGCCCTGCTGCACAGCACCCCCGAGGGCGCCACGCACTACGTCCACGCCGACGTCCGCGACCCGGACAGCGTCCTGCGGCCGGCCGCCGAGACCCTGGACTTCTCCCAGCCGGTCGCGCTGTCCCTGGTGGCGCTCACCCACTACCTGGGCGACGACGTGTACGGCCTGCTCGAGCGGTACGTCGCCGAGCTCGCTCCGGGCAGTCACGTGATCCTCTCCCAGGTCACGCCCGATCTGAGCCCCGCGGCCATCGAGAAGGCCGCCGAGCAGTTCCGCCGCAGCGGCACCCCCTTCTTCCCCCGTTCGCTCGCCGAGTTCTCGCGCTTCTTCGACGGTCTGGAGCTGCTCGGCCCCGGGGTGATCCCGGTGTCGGGCTGGCGTCCGGGCCCGGAGGACGTGGCGGCGCAGGCGGAGGGCATCGTGTCGGTGTACGCCGGGGTCGCACGCAAGGTCTGACCCGGACGGGTGCCGTCAACGGGTACGTTCCCGCGCCCCGCCCTAGGTTCGAAGCGACCGCGGGCCGGCAGAGGGAGCGCACGTGCCCGGCACCCGGACACCGCCGCGACCGCGGGACCACACTGAGGAGGTCCGATGCCCTCGGACGCAGTGCTGTACCAGGCGGCGGCGCTCTGCCTGACCTATCCCGGCGACGACTTCCGCGCCCGGCTGCCACTGCTGCGGGAGGCGGCCCCGCAGCTGAGGGAGTTCGTCGACCACGCGGCGGTCACGCCCGCGCAGGAGCTGGCGGCGCACTACGTCCAGGTCTTCGACTCCGGAAACCGGCACAGTCTGTTTCTGAGCTCGTGGCAGGACGGGGACACGCGGCGACGCGGGACGTCGCCGGCGCGGTTCGAGGACGCCTACCGCGCCGCCGGGCTGGAGTTCACCGGTGAGGAACTGCCGGACTTCCTGCCCTCGGTGCTGGAGTTCGCGGCCCGCACCGGGGACATCGACCTGCTCACCCGACACCGCGACGGCCTGCGGCGACTCCGCTCCCGGCTCACCGCCTTCGGCACGCCGTACGCGACGGTCCTCGACGCCGTCTGTGCCACGCTGCCGACCGCGGCGACGGATGTCTGACGGACCTCAGGCGGCTCCGCCCTTCCGGTCCTTCTCGTCGTCCACGATCTCCGCGTCGACCACGCCCTCCTCCTCCTGCGGCGAGGAGGCCGGCGGTTCGTCCTGCGGGGGCTGCTGCTGCGCCTGGGCGTACATCGCCTGACCCATCTTCTGGCTGACCGAGGCGAGCTTCTCGACGCCGCCACGGAGGGTGTTCGTGTCGGCGTCCTCCTCCAGGAGGCGCTTCAGCTCGGTGACCGCCGACTCGACCTCCGTCTTCGTGTCGGCGGGTACCTTGTCGCCGTTCTCGCGGACGAACTTCTCGGTCTGGTAGACGAGTTGCTCGGCCTGGTTGCGGGTCTCGGCGGCCTCGCGGCGGTTGCGGTCCTCCTCGGCGTACTGTTCGGCCTCCCGCATCATGCGGTCGATGTCGTCCTTGGGCAGCGCCGATCCGCCGGTCACCGTCATCTTCTGCTCGCGTCCGGTCGCGAGGTCCTTCGCCGAGACGTGCATGATCCCGTTCGCGTCGATGTCGAAGGCCACCTCGATCTGGGGGACGCCCCGGGGCGCCGGCGGGAGCCCCGTGAGGTCGAAGACGCCGAGTTTCTTGTTGTAGGCGGCGATCTCGCGTTCGCCCTGGTAGACCTGGATGCCCACCGAGGGCTGGTTGTCGGTGGCCGTCGTGAAGATCTCCGAACGGCGGGTGGGGATCGTGGTGTTGCGCTCGATGAGCTTGGTCATGATGCCGCCCTTGGTCTCGATCCCCAGGGACAGCGGGGTCACGTCGAGCAGCAGCACGTCCTTCACGTCACCGCGGATGACACCCGCCTGGAGCGCCGCCCCCACCGCCACGACCTCGTCGGGGTTGACCCCCTTGTGCGGGTCCTTGCCGGTGAGCTCCTTGACCAGGTCGGTCACCGCGGGCATCCGCGTCGAGCCGCCGACCAGGATCACGTGGTCGACCGCCGAGAGCTTGATGCCCGCGTCCTTGACCGCCTGGTGGAAGGGGGTCTTGCAGCGGTCGAGCAGATCCGCGGTGAGCTCCTGGAACTGCGCGCGGGTCAGCTTCTCGTCGAGGTGCAGGGGCCCTTCGGCGGAGGCGGTGATGTAGGGCAGGTTGATCGTGGTCTCGGAGGACGACGACAGCTCGATCTTCGCCTTCTCGGCCCCCTCGCGCAGCCGCTGCAACGCCATCTTGTCGTTGCCGAGGTCGACGCCGTACTGCCCCTTGAAGCGTTTGACCAGGTGCTCCACGATCCGGTGGTCCCAGTCGTCGCCGCCCAGGTGCGTGTCGCCGTTGGTCGCCTTGACCTCGATCACCCCGTCGCCGATCTCCAGCAGGGACACGTCGAAGGTGCCGCCGCCGAGGTCGAAGACCAGCACCGTCTGCTCCTCGCCCCGGTCGAGGCCGTACGCCAGTGCCGCCGCCGTGGGCTCGTTGATGATCCTGAGCACGTTGAGGCCGGCGATCTCCCCGGCCTCCTTGGTGGCCTGCCGCTGGGTGTCGTCGAAGTAGGCGGGCACCGTGATCACGGCGTCGGTGACGTCCTCGCCGAGGTAGGACTCGGCGTCCCGCTTCAGCTTCTGCAGGACCCTCGCGGACAGCTCCTGCGCCCGGTACCGGGCGCCGTCGATCGAGCCCTGGTCCGGGAAGCGCCAGCCCCCGTCGCCCATGTGCCGTTTCACCGAGCGCGCGGTGCGCTCGACGTTGGTGACGGCCTGCCGCTTGGCGACCTCGCCCACCAGCACCTCGCCGTTCTTGGCGAAGGCCACGACCGACGGTGTGGTCCTGGCCCCCTCCGCGTTGGCGACAACCGTGGGTTCACCGCCCTCCAGCACGGCCACCACCGAGTTCGTGGTACCGAGATCGATCCCGACCGCACGTCCCATCGCTGTCCCCTTCCACAAGGAGTTCCGCCAAGGAGTTCCGTCAAGGAGTTCCGCCAGGGAGCCTTCCCGCCCTCCAGCACAAAACTTGAGTGCGCTCTTGTCAATGGTGCGAGGGGGCTCTGCTCAGTGGGACGAGTACCCCGGCGCGCGCGACTCGTGCGGTTCCCCGCGCAGGGCGACGGCTCGCCGCGGCCGGTCGGTGATCAGGACGTCGACGCGCGGATGGTCGAGGAAAGCCCGCATGAGGGTGTCGTCGTTGACCGTCCAGACCATGGTGAACAGGTCGTGCCGGACCGCCTCGCGCAGGACGTTGGCCCGGGCCAGCCGCTGGTGCACGGCCACCCCGCTCGCGCCGCAGGCGCGCACCCGGCGCATCGGCAGGAGCTCACTGAGCCGGACACCGGCCAGTCGGGAGCGGGCGATCTCCTTGCCGTCCCGTCCCAGCGACAGCGCCGTGCGCACCCCCGGGAAGGCCCGCGTGATGGCCGCGACGGAACGGTCCTCCAGGGTCGTGGCGACGAAGCCGTCAGTGCCCAGCAGGGCCACCGCCCGGTCGATCAGCTCGCGCTCGTAGCCGCTCTCCTTCAGGTCCAGATGACCGACCAGCTTCCCCGAGATCAGGGACATCACCTCGTCGACGACCGGCACGGGATGACCGGCCCGTTCGCTGAGCTCGGCGTGGGTGATCTCCCTGAGGAGCGGGCCGGTGCGCCCGGCCCGGGGGTCGTGGTGGACGACGAAGACCCCGTCGGCCGTACGCCGGACGTCGAACTCGACGTACTCCGCCCCGGATCTGATGGCGTCCTCGTAGGCCGCCCAGGTCGCGGCGTCGGCGCGCTCGGAGCCGCCCCGGTGGGCGGAGACGGCGGGACGGCGTGGCATACGGCGGTCAGCCTCCGGACGGCGGGCGCTGGGCGGGGACCGGGGCGGCCGGGGTCAGCAAGGAGCGGGGGCGTCTGCCGGTGCGGATGATCCGGACGTACCCGATCACGGCGAGCACGAGGAAGGGAACCCAGGCCAGGAGGTACGCCGGGAGGTAGCGCGGGTCGAAGATGGAGCGGTGCGGGTTCACGGTCGTGGCGTTGACGCCGAAGAACGCGAGCAGCAGCGTCGGCGGCAGCGCGATCAGGGTGGCGACGGCGACCAGCACGGACACCGTACGGTCCCGGCGGTCGTCGCGCTCCGAGAGCTCCGCGTCCAGGGCCGCCGAGCGGGCGCTGATCACCGAGGTCAGCCGCTCCACCATGCGGGCCGAGTTGTCCAGGCTGGCGCGGATGCCGAACGCGTCCCGCAGCGAGGACTGGAAGGTCTCCATGACCATCTCCGGGATCAGCAGGCTGTCGACGTACGCCTCCACCCCGAAGGCCAGGTCCAGTTGGAGTTCGTTGACCCCTGCGGACAGCCGTGAGATCAGCGAGCGGATCTCGTACGGCGAGCTCGCCGAGGCCTGTTCGTTCGCCCGCATCGCCTCGAAGGCGGCCAGCCGGGTGCGCTGGAGGACGGCGAGCGCGGAGACCACGCCGACGGCGACCAGGGTCAGGCCGTTCTCGACGTGCTCGGCCCAGCCGGCGTGGACGGAGACACCGCGGCCGTGCGCGGAGAGCGTGCCGCCGTGGCTGCTGAGGTGGGGCGGCCGTGTCGTGGCCGGCCGGCCGCGGTACACGATCTCGTTCAGCACGACCGTCTGCCGGGCCGCGTCGGCGCCGAGCAGCTCCTCGCGCAACTCCCCGCCGGGGAAGACGAGTTGGTGGACGTTGTGGCCGAAGGCGAGGGGCTCTCGGGGGGCGAGCCGCTGTCCGAGGACGTCGAGCAGCGGCCGGTCGCCGAGCCTGATCAGGTCCCGGTCGAAGCAGGAGTCGGCGAGCCACGCGGCGAGGGCGTCGGAGGGGGTGCGGCCGGCGAACTCGCAGTCCAGGACCAGGGTGATGTCGCCGCGCGGGGTGGTGAGAACGACGAGCTCGGCCGACGCCGGGGCGAGTCCGTGGTGGCCGTGGGGCAGCCGCAGCTCCCCGGGCGGCACGTCCTGCACGAGCACCGGCGCGGGAAGCACCGCCTCGCTGGACTTCAGGTGCAGGGCGAACCGGCCGAAGTCGAACCGGTCGACGAGGCGGCCGAGTGCGGGGCCCCGCGGGTCCAGGGTGCCGCTGAGGCTGAACAGCACCAGGACGCGGGTGAGTCCCCGGGTCCCGGAGTCGAGTTCCGCCGTGCCGTCGGCCGTTGTGCCCGAGATCATCGCGTGCCTTCCCACACCCTGGGCTTCCCGCCCGAGTCCGGCAGTGCGCAGACCGCCCCGGACGAGCGGCCTGCGCGACTGGTGTCCTCGGGTCAGGCGAGCTTGGCGTCCAGCGTGATCGGCACGGCCTTCAGGGCCTGGCTGACCGGGCAGTTGGCCTTGGCGTCGGTGGCGGCGGCGACGAAGCCGTCCTCGTCGAGGCCCGGCACGGTGCCCTCGACGGTGAGGTGGATACCGGTGATGCCCTCGCCCGGCTGGAAGGTGACGTCGGCGGAGGTGACGAGCTTGGTGGGCGGGGTGCCGGCGCCGTTCAGGGCGTGCGACAGCGCCATGGAGAAGCAGCTGGAGTGCGCGGCGGCGATCAGCTCTTCGGGGCTGGTCTTGCCGTTGGCGTCCTCGGAACGCGAGGCCCACGTGACCGGCTGGGCCTCGATGGCACCGGAGGAGTCGAAGTTGACGACACCGCTCCCCTCGAGGAGGCTGCCTTCCCAGACGGTGTGTGCGGAGCGCGTGGTAGCCACGATCAGTCCTTTCGTATGGTCCCGCGTAGGGGGTGCGGGCTCCATTCGATCACTCTACGACTCAGCTCACCCGGAAGACCGGTCCCCCTGCGGTGAACGGCAGTCGAGCACCCTGTGGAATCAGATAGGCGTGCTCGCGCCGCACCCGCAGCACATCGCACCAGCCGTCGGTGATGACCAGCACGGGCGCGCTCGCGGGGAAGTCGTCGGCGCGGTGCAGCAGGTCGACGCCGGGCTGGAGGACGGTGCCGCCCCGGCCGTGCACCCGGACCCGCTCGGCGATCTCGGTCACGGGCAGATAGCCGGCGTCGTGCGGCGCCGCGTCGCAGAACACGACCCGGGCGGCCGGTACGTCCCGGGCCTCGGCGTACGAGGCGATCGCGCCGAGGGCCTTGCCGAGCAGGGTGCGGCTCATCGAGCCGGAGGTGTCCAGGACCACGCCGAAGGTGCAGCGGGCGATCTCCTCGGGCGGGAAGTACCGGCCCGCGCGGGGGATGTCGGGAGTGGAGGACTGCCGGCGCGCGGGACGGGCGTAGGACCGCACGGGCTGTGGGCTGGGGACGAACTCGTCGAACCAGCGGGCGAGTTGCGCGTCCCAGGGCAGCGGCGGGTGGCTGAGCGCGCGGATCTCCTCGACCAGCCCGCCGGGCAGGAAGCCGCGCTCCTGCCGCTGGTGCAGGTCGAGGCCCTGGGCGAGGCCCCGGCGGTAGAACTCGTCGAGGTCGACGTAGTCGCGGGGCGAGCCGAGCGGGCCGCCGAGGATGTCTCCGGTGCCCTTGCCGCGCAGGGTGGCCAGGCGGCGCATGCGGCGCAGGTCGCCGGCGACGCGGTCGTAGACCTCCTCGGCGGAGAGGCCGGTGAGCTCGGGGTCGTGGAGCAGGCCCTCGGGCATGAGGCCGATCTGCATCTCGTTCAGCCAGCCGTTGATGACGTAGTCGCAGGCGACGTTGAAGAGGTAGGGGTCGCGGGTGCCGCAGCGGTCGCCGTGGCGCAGGGCGGCGTGCAGCATCTCGTGGGCGAGGACGAACCGCCATTCCTCGTCGTCGAGGTGGCGCAGCGGGTTGATGTAGATCTCCGCGGACTCGGTGTCGACGGCGGCGATCGCGATGCCGTGGGCGCGGGCGAGTTCGGCGTCGGCGACCAGCTTGATGCCGGCCGCGATGCCGCCGAGCAGCGGGTAGGAGGAGATGAACCAGCTCAGGGCCCGCTGCCAGGGGCGCTGCCGGGGCAGCTCGCCGTCGAGGGAGTCGCGGCGGCCGCCCGCCATGTCCATCGCCGCGGACACGGTCCGGGTCAGGGCGGTCGCGAACGCCAGCTGCCAGTCGGGCGGCTGGGACCAGCCCACCCACCTGAGCAGCAGCTGGTCGGGCTCGGGGCCCGCGGTACCGCAGTGTTCGTAGGCGGCCGGGATGCCGTCGCGCCGCCAGCGGGCGGCGAGCTGTTCCTCGTCGCCGTCGGGGTAGGAGGCGGGCAGGTGCTCGGGGGTCTCGCCGATGGTGAAGCCGAGCAGGAAGCGGTTGACGACCACGCAGCGGGCGGCGAGGTCGAAGCGGTCGGGCTGGACGCGTTCGCCCTTCACTGCGGGGACGTGTCCGAAGCCGAGGTGGAGGACGGCGTGGGCGAGCGCCCAGGCCCAGGCGGCGGGTTCGGCGAGGCGGTGGGGATGGACGTGCAGGTCTCCGTCGGAGTCGGCCACCACGAGCCCGTCGCGGGGCGCGAACCGGCAGTCCTCCTTGCGGCAGACGTCGAACTCGACGGCCGCGAGGGCCGGGTTGGCCTTGAGCAGACGCATCCCCTCGGCGAACGCCTCACCGGCGAGGTCCCGCTTCTTCTTCTTTTCGGGGCCGCGGCTCACCGCCGCGCCTCCACGAGCCGGGGCATGTCCCGGGCGGCCTCGACGAGGAACCAGGACGGCAGGACGGGGTTGCCGTCGGCGTCGGAGGCGATGACAGTCTGGGCGACCTCGACGGAGATCTCGGCGAGCTGGACCAGCAGCGACTTGGCGCGGTAGGCGGTCTGGCGGCCGTTCGCCGACATGTGCTCCTTGCTGGCCGGGAGTTCCTTGACGAGACGGCCGCGGAAGGACTCGGCGAGGTAGTAGAGCAGGTCGCGGTCCTCCAGACGGTTCGGCCAGCGTGCGTCGCCCTTGATGATCGCCTCGATGCCGAACCGGCTGCGCACGATCTTGACGTAGCCGCAGAACGCGGTCGCGTGCCGGGGCGTGAGCGTGCCGTGCGCGAGCACCTTCAGGGTCTCCTCGTCGAGGTCCCGGCCGAAGGAGTGCAGGGCGTCGGAGAGCATGTGCCAGGAGCGGGGCGTGGAGAAGGGCTCCTCGGTCTTCGGCGGCTTGGACCACAGGTGGTCGGGCCGGTCGGTGAGGTGGTCGAGGATCCAGGGGTGGATGCCGTTCTCGCCGGCCCACACGAGCCAGTCCTTCGCGGACGCCTCCAGGTGGACATGGGTGAGGCGGTTGACGAGGGCGGAGGCGATGGGCCGGGCCAGCGCGTTGTCGGTGGCTCGGTTTCCGGCGCCGATGACGATGGAGCCCTTGGGGAGTTCGTAGTCCCCGATCCGGCGGTCCAGGATCAGCGAGTAGAACGCCTTCTGCACGTCCGGGGTGGCCGCGTTCAACTCGTCCAGGAACAGACAGTACGGTTCGTCGCGCGCGATGGACTCCGGCGGGCAGAACACCGACCGGCCGTCCCGGATCTGCGGCACCCCGATGAGGTCCTCGGGAGCGAGCTGCGTCCCGATCAGACTCACGCACTCCAGCCCCAGGGAAGCGGCGAACTCCCTGACGAGGGAGGACTTTCCGATACCGGGGGCACCCCAGACGAACACGGGCCGCACGGTGGCGAGCCCGATGAGGAGGTCGGGGATACGGGAGGGCGAAACGGTGACGGCAGCCTGCAAAGCGGTGGCTCCAGGGGAGTGTTCGAGAAAGGGTGCTCGCACAGTGTCCGCGCCGGGTCTGAGATACGCAGCTGATTTTCTCAGGCCGACCGGACCCACCCAGGGGCGCGGGGAACTGCGCGAACGGCCCCCACCGGCCCGCAGCCGACCACCTACGCGGCCTTCTCCTCGGCCTTTTCCAACGGCACTTGAGGACCCCCCGCTTCATCAAGCCACCCCCGCAGCACATCATGAACCCGCTCCGCCCCGACCAGCCCCTCCGGCGGCGCCGACAAGGCGAGCGGCGACAACAGGAACGGCTTCCCCTGCGCACCCCCCAGTCCCCCGTGCGACCCGATCTGCTCCTCGAAGGCCAGCACTTCCCCCTCCGCCGGGTCGTACCACGAGTTGACCATGATGTCGGCGGTGTGCGGAAAGGAGTGGGTGCGCCGTACCGCCTCCACCGCACCGGGCCCGAAGTCGGCCAACGGCCCCGGATCGTCGTCCAGTCGCTCCAGCGGGATCTCCGTGTTGAACGGCCCCAGCACCACGCCGCCGTGCTCCTCGCTGCGCACCAGGAGGAACCCGATGCCGGGATGGTTGGCGAGGGTGGTCAGCAGGGCGGGGTGCCGCGCGTCGATCTCCTCCTTGCTCATCCGGTGGTGCACATCGGGGAACGACACCAGTCCGAGGTTCCCGGACGCCAGGACGATCGGTTCGCAGTCACGTGCGGGCCGATACTGCTCACGCGCCTCCTTGCCCGGCCGGCGCAGCGCCGCACGCACGGCGGCGCGGGCCTCGGCCCCGCTGTGGGTGCGTTCGGCCCTGCGCGGCACGGGCAGCCCGCAGCCGGCCCGGACCAGGTCGCCGAGGGTGAGCCCGTAGCGGGTGCGGAAGGTCTCGCCGGGGCTCTGGCCGTGGTCGGAGAGGACGACGATCCGGTACGGGCGCGGGGCGTGCTCGGCGACGTTCTCGATCAGCGCGAGCGAGCGGTCCAGTCGTTCCAGGACCTTCGCGGCGTCGCGGCTGGTCGGCCCGGAGTGGTGGGCGACCTCGTCGTAGGCCACGAGGTCGGCGTAGACGGCCGTGCGGCCCGCGAGCATGTCGCCCATGACGGCGGCGACCACGACATCGCGCTCGACGACCGTGGCGAAGGCGCGGACGAGCGGGTACAGGCCGCCGCGGCTCACCCGCGGGCGTTCCTTGCGGGCCCGGGCGCGGGTCGACTGGCCGATCTCGCGGCCGACCTCGGCGACGAAGGACAGGGCGGTGCGCACGGCGTTGGCGGGGTCGGAGAAGTAGGCGAAGTACCCGGCCCGGGAGCGGGTCTCGCGGCTGCGGCGCCGGGTGGCGATGGACAGGACGAGGGCCTGTTCCTCCGCGCCGCCGGAGAAGAGGTTGCCGCGGCTGGCGCCGTCGACGGTGAGCAGTCCGCCGTGGCCCGCCTGTTCCACGGCGCGGCGCTGGAGTTCGACGGCGCTGGTCGGGCGGTTGCACACCATCACCTCGCCGCGGTCCTTCTCGTACCAGCGGAAGGCGGGAACGTCGTGGTTGCTGCCGTGCAGGATGCCGAGCTGGCTGGCGCCGGTCTGGCTGGACCAGTCGGTGCGCCAGGAGGTGAGCCGGTGGGTGGGGCGTACCGCGCGGCCGGGGGTGTCGCTGTGGCCGAGCCAGCGGGCGATCGTGGGCATCAGGCCCTTGCCGACCGCGGCCAGCAGGACGTCGTGGCCGACGCCGTCGAGCTGGAGGAAGACGGTGCCGGGGGTGGCCGGGCCGACGGGTCCGCGTCGGCGGCGGCGGTCGGCGAGACGGTACAGGCGGCGCCGGTAGGCGTCGTCGTCGCGTACCGCGAGGGCACCGCCGGTGGCGGAGGCGACGGCCGACATCACGGCGGCGACCACGACGGCGGTCTCCGGGGCGGCGTCGCCGCGCTCGGCGGGGTTGAGGCGCAGGGCGAGCAGCAGCAGCGCCCCGTTGAGGAAGAAGACGAGGAGCCCGAGCACCAGCGTCGGCACGAGCAGGAACAGCCGTACGAGCAGCGGCCACACCACGGCCGACAGGACACCGAAGGCACCGGCGCCGAACGCCGCCGTGACCGCGATCCGGGTCGCGCTGTCACCGGTCGGGGACTGGAGCCGGAAGTCCGGCAGGATGCCGGCCAGCACCAGCATGGTCAGGGTCGAGACGACCCATACCGAGACGCTCCGCCCGACCTGACTGGCCACCCTCCGCCAACGCCCCGCACCCACGCCCCGCACACCTCACGTCCTGGCCCGTCGTCGGTGCGGGCGCTGGGACCAGCGTGTCACACGGGTGGTCAGCGGCCGTCGTATCCCGCCGTCGGCATCGACAGCCTGCGGTGCACCCTGGCTTTCATCTGGGCGTCGTAGAGGGGCTCCGCGAAGCCCACCGTCTCGACCCGGACCCCGCGGCGGGCGCATTCGGCGGTGAACTCGTCCACGGAGGACAGGGCGCTCTCCAGGACCCGGCGGCTGGGTGCCACGAACAGGTCCCGGCCCGCCCGCACCCCGTCCCACAGCACGCAGTGGTCGGCGCGCAGGCCCCGCACGAGCAGTTCCCGCCGCACGGTGTACCCCCGCTCCGCGGCCCAGCGCGCGCACATCGCGTGCTGGCTGCGGGAGTCCACCAGGAAGGGATCGGCGTCCAGTTCCTCGAGCGGCGTCAGACTCGCGATCGCCGTGACTCGGACCGCTCCCATGGTGTCCCCCTCACCTCCGGGTTTCGCCGCCGACCATACTCCAGCCCGTAGGCTTCGGGGAGTCGCGCGAAGGAGGCAAAGAGGTGCCGGTGGAGATCACCTGGTGGGGCCACGCCACCTGCACGGTCACGGATTCGGACGTACGTGTGCTCACCGACCCTCTGTTCGCGCGCCGGCTCGCGCATCTGCGCCGGCGCCGCGGTGCGGTGCCCCCGCCTCAGGCCCGGCGCGCGGACGTCGTACTCGTCTCCCATCTGCACGCCGATCATCTGCACGTTCCCTCGCTGGCGCGGCTGGAGCCGGGCACGCGCCTGCTCGTGCCCCGGGGCGCACCACGCCAGGTGCCGGGGCTGCGCCGGCTCACCCATCTGCGGGTGGAGGAGGTGGTGCCCGGCGACGAGCGGCGCGTCGGCGACCTGCTGATACGCGCGGTGCCCGCGTGGCACGACGGGCGGCGGCTGCCGCTCGGACCGCACCGCTCCCCCGCGCTCGGCTACGTCGTCGAGGGCTCGGCGCGGACGTACTTCGCCGGGGACACCGGGCTGTTCGACGACATGGCCAAGGAGGTCGGGCAGGTCGACGTGGCCCTGCTGCCGGTCGGCGGCTGGGGGCCGTATCTCGGGGAGGGGCACCTGGACGCGGGGCGCGCGGCCCAGGCGCTGGACCGGCTGGGGCCGCGCAGTGCGGTGCCGGTGCACTACGGGACGTACTGGCCGATCGGGATGGACGCGGTACGGCCGCACGAATTCCACGCACCGGGCGCGGAGTTCGTGCGGCTGGCGGCCCAGCTCGCGCCCGGGGTGGACGTTCACCGGCTGGAGCACGGGGAGAGCGTGCGGCTGGGGGTCGCGCGGTGACGTGGCTCGCGGCCGCCACCACGGGGGCGACACCCGGGGCCGCCGGACAGGCGATCGGGTACCCGACGCTGTTTTTCCTGGTGTTCCTGGGGGCGTTGGTGCCCGTGATACCCACGGGGGCGTTGGTGAGTTCGGCGGCGGTCGTGGCGTTTCACCAGACGGCGCCCCTGTCCCTGCTGTTCGTGTTCGTCACGGCCTCCGTCGCCGCGTTCCTCGGGGACATCGCGCTGTACTGGCTGGGGCGGCGCGGGATGAAGTCGAAGAACGGGTCGCGGTGGCTGGAGGCGCTGCGGTCGAGGGCGCCCGAGGAGCGGCTCTCCCAGGCGCAGGGGAAGCTGGCCGACCACGGGGTGGCCGTTCTCGTGCTGTCCCGGCTGGTGCCGGCCGGGCGGATTCCGGTGATGCTGGCCTGTCTGATGGCCGAGTGGCCGTTGCGGCGGTTCGTGCGGGGGAATCTGCCGGCCTGTCTGGCCTGGGCCGTGACGTATCAGCTGATCGGGATTCTGGGCGGGTCGTTGTTCAAGGAGCCCTGGGAGGGCGTGCTGGCGGCGGTCGCGCTGACCATAGCGATCAGCGCGACCCCGACGGTGTGGAAGCGGGTCCGCTCCTGAGCGGCATGCGCTCCTACGGGCGCTCCAGCACCCGTGAGCCGCCGACCGGCAGGTCCCACAGGTCCTCGCGGGCCAGCCCGGCCTTCTCCCAGGCCTCGCGCACCCTCGTCAGCGGTTCCAGCACCGGCTCCGCCGAGAGCACGAACGTCGCCCAGTGCATGGGGGCCATGCGGCGGGCGCCCAGGTCCTGGGCGGCTCGCACCGCGTCCTCCGGGTCGCAGTGCACGTCGCTGAGCCACCAGCGGGGGTCGTAGGCGCCGATGGGCAGCAGGGCGAGGTCGATGCCGGGGTAGCGGTGGCCGATGCGGGAGAACCAGTGGCCGTAGCCCGTGTCGCCCGCGAAGTAGACGCGCTGCCCGTCCCGGTCGGTGAGGACCCAGCCGCCCCACAGGGTGCGGCAGGTGTCGGTGAGGGAGCGCTTGGACCAGTGGTGGGCGGGGACGAAGTCGAAGCGGACGCCGTCCAGTTCGGCCGCCTCCCACCAGTCGAGCTCGGTGACGGCGGTGAAACGGCGGCGGTGGAACCAGCGGGCCAGACCGGCCGGGACGAAGACCGGGGTGTCGCGCGGCAGGCGGCGCAGGGTCGGGGCGTCGAGGTGGTCGTAGTGGTTGTGGCTGATGACGACCGCGTCGACGCGCGGCAGCGCGTCCCACTCGATGCCGACCGGGGTGATGCGGGCCGGGGTGCCGAGGATGCGGCGGGACCAGACCGGGTCGGTCAGGATCGTCAGGCCGCCGATCCGCACCACCCAACTGGCGTGTCCCGCCCAGGAGACGGCGACGGTGCGGGCGTCGACGGCAGGGAGCGGGCCGGGGGCGTAGGGCAGCTTCGGGATGTCGGCGAGGCCCTCGGGTCCTGGCCGTACGGCGCCCTCGCGGGCGAAGCGGGCCATGGCCTTCAGGCCGGGCAGCGGGGCGGTCAGACGGTCGTGGAAGGACTTCGGCCACGCTCTGCGCTCCCCCAGCGGGCGGGGCTCGGCGAGCGGCGGCGGCGCGGGCGCGAGGGTGGAGGGGGCCGGGGGCTGGTCGGCCAGCCGCGTGCTGGTGGTCGACTCGGACTGCTGCGTCATCGAGGAGGCTCCCATCGCTGAGCGTCGTCGCGGAGGTCGTCGAAGACCGACTCCAGGGTGTTCAACGCGCGTTGCACGTGTGGCAGTTCCAACGGCGCGGGTGACGTGAGGCATTCCGCGCGTTCCTCGTCGGAACGGCCGAGCAGGGGGCCGGTGGACAGCCGTACGCGCAACGCGCCGAGGTCGTCGCCGAAGCGGTGGCCGCCGGGGGCGGGCATGCCGAGCCGGGCGGTGAGGAGGTCCTCCAGGTCCTGGGCGTCGGCGACACCCCGCGCGACGAGCGCGGGCCGCAGGGGGCCGAGGTCGACGTAGAGGTGGCGGCCGGCCCGTGGCGGCCGGCTCAGGGCACCCGCGCCGACGACCGCGGAGTGCGCGGCGGCGGCCACGCGCGCGTGGAGGTGTCCTACGGCGGTGCGGCGGGCGGTGACCGCGTCGGGCTCGGTGAGGGCGTGGGCGGCGGCCGCGGCGACGGGGGCGGCGGCACGGGCGCCGAGGGCGGTCAGGATGTCCAGCACGCGGGCGCGCAGGCCGTCGCCGCCGCCGTTCGCCGGAAAGCGGGCGAAGGCGGCCGGCCAGCCGGCCGGGAGCAGGCTGCCGGCCAGGTCGGTGACGACGGTGACCCGGTCGGGCAGCATCTCGGCGGGGCTGAGCCAGACCGTCTCGTGCGGGGCGTGCACGGTGTCGCGCCAGGTCTCGTCGCTGACCAGGTGCAGGCCCTCGGCCGCGGCGGCCTCGACGGTCTCGTGCAGCAACTCGGGCGGGGCGACGGTGGCGGTGGGGTCGTCGGCGACGGACAGCACCAGCAGCCTCGGGTCACCGCCCTCGGCGCGCACCCGCCGCACGGTCTCCAGGAGGGCGTACGGGTCCGGGACACCGCCGCACTCGGCCGGTGTCGCCACGTGGAAGACGGGTCTGCCCAACAGGCGTGCGTACGGCGCCCACCAGGCGGCACAGGGCCGGGGCACCAGGACGTCGCCGCCGAGCGCGGCGGTCAGGGCGAGCAGGAGGGCGGGGGCGCCGGGAGCGGCGGCCACGTGGTCGGGTTCGGCGGGCAGGCCGCGCCGGGCCGCGTAGCCGCAGGCGGCCTCCAGGAGCGGGGTGCCGCCGCCGACCGGTTCGGCGCGGGGGCGGGCGGCCGCGGCGGCGAGCACCGCGGTGAGTTCGGGAAGGACGGGCAGCCCGTCGTCGGGCAGTGGAGGGCCGTAGCGGACGGGGCCGTGGCCCTCCGGGTCGGTCCGCATGGTCACCTCCGTAAGGCGCTGTCCGGTGGCTCGTCCGGTCCGCCGTCTCGTTCGCTCGCGCCTGGCGCGCTCCTCGCGCTCCGAGTACCCACGGCACGCCCGGCCCATGGGCGGCCGCGCGGGTTGCGCCTCTCACACGGACCGGAGGTTTCGATCTCAGAAGCCGGTCGCGGGGGACTTGCGGCGCAGCCGGTACACAGCGCCCGCGGCGGCGCCCGCGATCAGCAGACCACCGGCGACCAGGGCGGGCACGGAGTCGGTGAACGAGCCGCCCTGCCCGGCGCGGACGGGCCTGTGGACGGCCGCCGTGCCGCAGCTCTCGGCGCTCGGCTCGGGGCGGGACTCGGTACGCGGCTCGGTCCGCGCGTCGGTGCGCGGCTCGGGACACGGGCGGTGGCTGGTGCCGGTGGAGGCGCCGCCGGTGACGGTGAAAGTGGCGCTCCACGCCTTGCCCGGCGCGCGGTCCGCGGTCGGGCAGGTGCCGTCGACGGTCCACGCCGAGTCCGGGCCGACACCGCCGGCTCCGTCCTGGAGCTCCGGGTCGGCGGAGATGCGCGCGGTGCCGCTGTAAGCGGGGCCGGAGACCGTGTCGTCGTTGCCGGGCACCAATTGCAGCCGTACGGTCTGCGACTCGAAGGCGTCCGAGGTGGCGTCGAGGGTGGCGGGCGGTGTCCCGGTGCCGGGGTCGCAGGAGACGGACACGGTGACGCTGCCGCCCGGCTGGACACTGCTCGGGCTGACCTCTGCGGCCGGATCCGCGAAGGCGCTCGGCGCGGTGGCGCCCAGGGCGACGCCGAGCGCGGGGAGGACGACGGTCAGGGCCCGGAGACGGGCGGTGCGGCGCATGGGGTGGACTCCTTCGGCCGACGGCTGCGGGGCCCGTCGTCGGGCGTCGGGGTCTCGACGACCGGGCCGGGGGCACGACGGTCGCACCCACGGCCATCACAGCCCGGCCCTCCCCGCCCCGCGCGCGGCCGGAGGCCATTGGCGGGACGGGGAGGGCCGAGTGGGTGACGCCGGGCGTGCCGACGGCGTCCCGTCTGCGGAGCGCTCCCCCCCCCTCAGTCGGCGGCGTCGCGCAGGATCTGCTCGCGCATCCGCCCGCAGCAGCGGCTGATCAGCCGGGACACGTGCATCTGGGAGATGCCGAGCTGCTCGGCGATCCGGCTCTGGGTCATGTCGCCGAAGAAGCGCATGTAGAGGATGGCGCGCTCCCGCTCGGGGAGGGCGGCCAGCCGGGGCTTGACGGACTCGCGGTCGACGACGGTGTCCAGGGCGGGGTCGGCCGAGCCGAGGGCGTCGGCGAGCGAGTAGCCGTCCTCGCTGCCAGGCAGTTCGGCGTCCAGGGAGAGGGCGGTGAAGCTCTCCAGGGCCTCCAGGCCCACCAGGACGTCCTCCTCGCTCATGTTCGCGTGCTCGGCGATCTCGGCGACGGTGGGCCCGCGTCCCGGGATGGTCTGGGCGAGGTCCTGGGAGGCGAAGCGGACGCGGTTGCGCAGGTCCTGGACCCGGCGCGGCACATGCAGAGTCCACATGTGGTCGCGGAAGTGCCGCTTGATCTCACCGGTGATGGTGGGGACGGCGTAGCTCTCGAAGGCGTTGCCGCGCGCGGGGTCGTAGCGGTCGACGGCCTTGACCAGGCCGAGGGCGGCCACCTGGCGCAGGTCGTCACGGCTCTCGCCGCGGTTGCGGAAGCGTCCGGCGAGCCGGTCGGCCATGGGCAGCCAGGCCTCGACGAGCTGTCCGCGCAGGGTGTCGCGCTCGGGGCCCGGGGGCAGTGCGGCGAGCCTGCGGAAGGCCTCGGCGGTGTCGGGGGCGTCGTCGTGCGGGTGGTGCTTCGCGCTCACTGGAGTGGGCATGTGCGTCGCAACTCCCTAGATCGTGCTCTGGTGAACGATCGGCGTGGGGAGCGCGTCCTCGTGCGGACAGGCGCGGCCGCGGCGGCCGATCGCCGCTCCCACGGACGTGCCTCCGGTCCGAAGCACTGTGGGTGCGCCTGCCCCCGGCCCCGCGGGGCAAACACCGGGCGGGGTTTTCCGGAGGGCCCCAGGGTGACTCGTAGGGCTGCCTGTGCCGTCCATGTCCGGGAGGCCGGCCCATGAGCACCAGGTGGGGTGAAGCGGGGCTTCAAGGCGAAGGTGCGGGAGTTCCTGCCGGGGCGGGAGAGGAAGTGACCGTCGGGAGGGCGGCCGGTTCGCGCCGGTCGTCCTTCGGCTCCGGCAGCATCAGTTCCTCGTACCTGCCCAGCGCGAGCACCGCGGCGAGCATGAGGATCGGTATGAGCGCGGCGAGGACGACCATCGCCATGTCCTTCCCAAGGGAGGTGCGCGGGGGGTTCGGAACGGGTCTCCCGAGTTCTGTCCGGCAAACCCCGTGTCGGCCCCCGGTGCTCGGGTACGCGGTGCGGACCCCGAAGATCTGGAGGGAGACATGCAGCGAGGCAGCGACCGGCTGAGCCGCCACCGCGACGACGAGATGAAGCACGAACTCCAGGGTCTGCTCCGCTCCGGGCACCCCACCCGGACCGAGGAGTGGAACGACCCGGAGCCCACCGCCGACGACGATCCGCAGGTCTGGGGCGGCCCCGTGGCGCCCGGCAGCGACGGGGCGTCGCTGGAGACCGTCCGGCTGGAGTTGGCCCGGCTCCTGGGCCGCAGCTCGTTCCCCGCCACCCCCGTGGAGCTGGGGCGGGTGCTGCGCCGCAAGAACGCCCCCGACCCCCTCGCCGAGGCGGTGGAGGCACTGCCGCGCAAGGAGAACTACGCCAATGTCCAGGAACTCGCGCGGGCGCTGACCCGGACGGAGGGCACCGCGTGACGGCGGAGTTCGTCAAGGACGTGATGACACCCGGTGTGGTGGCCGTCCGCCCGGACGCCTCGCTGGTCGAGGCGGCGCGGCTGATGCGCGCGCAGGACATCGGCGATGTCGTCGTGACCGACGGTCAGGACCTGGTGGGGATGCTCACCGACCGGGACATCGCGGTCCGGGCGGTCGCCGACGGCGCCGACCCGTCGACGGTGAGCGCCCGGTCGGTGTGCACGCCGGATCCGCTGACGGTCACCCCGGGCGACCCGGTGACGCAGGCGGCCGCGCTGATGCGGGCCCACGCCGTACGGCGGCTGCCGGTCGTCGAGGACGGCCTGCCCGTGGGCATGGTGAGCCTCGGCGACATCGCGGAGGCCCGCGACCCGGGCTCGGCGCTCGCCGACATCAGCCGCGCGGATCCGGGCGACAGGGCCCCCTTGTGAGGACTTGTGAGGAAAAGCTTTCCAGGAAAGGACGTTGAACCATCATGCGCATCGCGTTTCTGACCGCACCCGAGGGCGTCGAGCAGATCGAGCTCACCGATCCGTGGCAGGCGGCGGTGGACGCGGGGCACGAGCCCGTGCTCGTGTCGACGAAGTCCGGGAAGATCCAGGCGTTCAACCACCTCGACAAGGCGGACACCTTCCCCGTGCAGGAGGTCGTGGGTGAGACGTCCGCGGACTCCTTCGGCGCTCTGGTGCTGCCCGGTGGGGTGGCCAACCCGGACTTCCTGCGGATGGACGAGAAGGCCGTGGCGTTCGTACGGGACTTCTTCACCCAGGGACGCCCGGTGGCCGCGATCTGCCACGCGCCCTGGACGCTGGTCGAGGCGGACGTCGTACGGGGGCGGGTGCTGACCTCCTGGCCGAGTCTGCAGACGGACATCCGCAACGCGGGCGGGACCTGGGTGGACGAGCAGGTCAAGGTCTGCGACCACGGGAACAACAAGCTGGTCACCAGCCGCAAGCCGGACGACCTCAAGGCGTTCTGCGAGACGTTCCTGGACGTGTTCGAGAAGGAGGCCGCGGCGTAGCGGCCGGACCCCCGCGTCCTTCGGGCACGTCACCGGTGGCCTGCTGATCATGTGATCGGCAGGTCACCTCCGGTGTGTCGGCCCGGTGCGCCCGGTCAGTCCAGCGCCGGGGTGGCCGACTCCCCCGGCCCGCGCTCCCGCGCGCCCTCGCGTGTCCGGCCCGCGGCCACCGTCCGGCGCGGGTTGCGGCGCAGATACTCGCCCTCGAGCCGGGCCATGCGCTCGTTGTGGGTGCTGAGCGCGTCGTTCGAGCCGTGGAGCAGCGTCTCGTGCCGGGTGCGGTGGATCGTCTCCAGCTCTTTCATGAGCTGCTGGTCGTCCAACTGGCTGGGGTCGACTCCGGTCATGGTGGTGTCCCGCTCGTCGTGTTCGTTCATGTGCTTCGGGTACCCGCCCCGCGAGCATTACCGCACTGCCCCCGAGCGGCATCCGGGAGGGAACCAATGGATCTCGCTTTCCTGCATCCACTCTACGAACATCCGGGCCCGTGGGCCTCCGTGTACGTCGACACCTCACGACATACGGAGGACACCCCCCACGAACGGCATCTCGCGGCAGTCGCGGTCTCCCGCGAGCTGTCCACGCAGGGGGCCGACGAGAAGACCTGCGTGGCCGTGCGAGAGGCCCTGGAGGAACTGCGGCACTCGTCCGAACCGCACGGCCGGGCCGTCTTCGCCAGGGCCGGCGAGGTGGTCCTGGACCCGCCCCTGACCAGGTCGCCCGAGGGCAGCCTGGTGCGCTGGGCCCCGCTGCCGCACACCGCGCCGCTTCTGGAGCTGGCCGGTGAGGACCCGGTGTGCGTGGTGGCGTACGTCGACCGCAAGGGCGCCGACTTCGAGCTGCGCGGGGCGCTCGGCACGCAGGGCGCCGGGTCGGTCACCGGCAGGCAGTGGCCCGTCCACCGGACGAGCAGCGCCGACTGGTCGGAGCGGCACTTCCAGCTGCGGGTGGAGAACACCTGGGAGCACAACGCGGCCGAGATCGCCGACGCGCTCGCCGTCTGCCAGGAGGAGACCGGTGCCGACCTGCTGATCCTGGTAGGTGAGGAGCGGGAGAAGCGGTCGGTGCGCGAGCGGCTGCCGAAGCGGCTGCACGGCCGGGTCGTGGAGGCCGAGCACGGCGCCGGGAGCCGGCTGCTCGACGAGGACGTGGAGCGGGCCCGTGCCGAGCACGTACGGCAGCGCGCGGAGCGGGAGCTGGAACGGTTCCTCGCGGCCCGCACGCCGGGCGACGACGGCCGTCCGGGCGCCGTGGAGGGCGTTCCCGCGCTGGTCGAGGCCGCGCGGGAGCACCGTATCGACGAACTCCTGATCCGTCCGGACGGGCCCGACGCGCACCGCGAGGTGTGGGTCGGGGAGGACCCGGACCAGCTCGCGGTGCGCCGCACGGATCTGAAGATCCTCGGTGAGCAGAACTCCTGGTCGGCGCGCGCGGACGACGCGCTGATCAGGTCGGCGGTGGCGACGGGCGCTCCGGCGCTGTCGGTGACGCCGGTGGCCGAGGAGGTACCGGTGGGCGGCCTGGGCGCCCTGCTGCGCTGGGCCTAGAGAGGCTCGGGTAGGGCCCGGTGACCGGCGGTCACCGGGCCCTTTCCACGCGTCGTTCGTCCCACACCGGCTCCGGCGTCTCGCGCACCCGGCCGTCCGACCCGAAGACCAGGTACCGGTCGAAGGACCGCGCGAACCAGCGGTCGTGGGTGACCGCGAGGACCGTGCCGTCGAAGGCCTCCAGGCCCTCCTGGAGGGCCTCCGCGGACTCCAGGTCGAGGTTGTCCGTGGGCTCGTCCAGAAGCAGCGCGGTGACGCCCTGGAGCTCCAGCAGGAGGATCTGGAAGCGGGCCTGCTGGCCTCCGGAGAGCCGGTCGAAGCTCTGCTCGGCCTGGCCCGTCAGTTCGTAGCGGCGCAGCCGGGACATCGCGGCACCGCGGTCCTGGGCGTGCTCCTTCCACAGGATGTCGAGCAGGGTGCGGCCGAAGAGCTCGGGGTGGGCGTGCGTCTGCGCGAAGTGGCCGGGCACGACCCTCGCCCCGAGCTTCCACTGCCCCGTGTGCGCCACGCCGGCGTCCCCCGCGAGCAGCCGCAGGAAGTGCGACTTGCCGGAGCCGTTGGAGCCGAGGACGGCGACCCGTTCGCCGTAGTAGACCTCCAGGTCGAAGGGCTTCATCAGGCCGGTCAGTTCAAGTCCCGTACAGGTGACGGCCCTTACCCCGGTGCGCCCGCCCTTGAGCCGCATGGTGATGTCCTGCTCGCGCGGCGGCTCGGGCGGCGGCCCGGCCTCCTCGAACTTGCGCAGGCGGGTCTGGGCCGCCTGGTAGCGGGAGGACAGCTCATGGCTGATGCTGGCCGCCTGGCGGAGGTTGAGCACCAGCTTCTTGAGCTGCGCGTGCTTCTCGTCCCAGCGTCGGCGCAACTCCTCGAAACGGGCGAAGCGTTCGCGCCGCGCCTCGTGGTAGGTGGCGAACCCGCCGCCGTGCACCCAGGCGTCCGCACCGGCGGGCGAGGGTTCCACGGAGACGATCTTCTCGGCGGCCCGCGACAGCAGTTCCCGGTCGTGGGAGACGAACAGGACGGTCTTGCGGGTCTCCCCCAGCCGCTCCTCCAGCCAGCGCTTGCCGGGCACGTCGAGGTAGTTGTCCGGCTCGTCGAGCAGCAGCACCTCGTCCGAGCCGCGCAGCAGCGCCTCCAGCACGAGCCGCTTCTGCTCACCGCCGGACAGGGTCCGCACCTGCCGGAACTGCGCCTTGTCGTACGGCACCCCGAGCGCGGCCATGGTGCACATGTCCCACAGCGTCTCAAACTCGTACCCGCGCGCCTCGGCCCAGTCCGACAGGGCTTGCGCGTACTTGAGCTGGGCCGCCTCGTCGTCCACGGTCATGATCAGGTGCTCGGCCCTGTCCACGGCCTGCGCGGCCTCCCGGATCCTGGGCGGCGCGACCGACACGAGCAGGTCCCGTACGGTCGTCTCGTCCCGTACGGACCCCACGAACTGGCGCATCACGCCCAGGCCGCCGCTCACGGTGACCGTCCCGCCGTGCGGTTTCAGCTCACCGGAGATCAGCCGCAGCAAGGTGGTCTTCCCCGCGCCGTTGGGCCCGACGAGGGCCACCACGGCCCCTTCGCCCACCCGGAACGACACATCGCCGAGCAGCGCCCTCCCGTCGGGGAGGTAGTACTCGAGATGTGCGGCTTCCAGATGTCCCATGGGCCGCATTGTCGGTGGCAGAACGGGACCCGGGCAAACGCATATCGCGCCCCGGAGGGCACGGGGCCGCGTCGATCTGCGACTCCGCCGCGCGGGCGACCCGCGCCACGGTGCTCGGCGTGTGCGGCGGCGACTTACGTTCCCCCGGTCGACGCGGCCGCCGAGATCACCCTGCACCACGGCGGCGACCCCTCGCGGTCCTGCCGGGCGGCACCCTGAACCACTTCGCCTACGACCTCGGCGCGGAGGTGTCTTCGTCAATGGGCAGACGGGGGCGTGTGCCCGGAGCCGGTGCGGGAGAGGAAGCGCTGGTCGAAGCGGATCGGTGGCCGGCCGGTCGGGGTGCTCGGGACGCTGCGGGTGCTGCGGGCCGACCGGCGTCCACTGGAGGCCGAGTTCCGCAGCCGGGCCGACGTGTATGGCTGCTCTTCGTCGGCAACGGCCCCCACCACCGGATGGGGCTCACCCCCGGCCGCCGCACCGGCCTCGCGGACGGCCGGTTTGACGTGCGGGTGGTGCACGACTGCGCCGACCCGCGCTGCGCCTGCTCGCCGCCGCCGTCGCGGGCCCGCTGCCCCTCCCCCAGACCGCCACCCCGCGCACGACCCGCTGCCCCCCCCGGGAACTGATCACCCGTCAGTCCACATGGCAATACGGGGGTCTCACCATGCGACATGCGGGCGTACGGTTTCGCGTACCGACGGACCTGTCGAAAAAGGGGAGCCCAGTCATGTCGACATCGCGGGAGAAGCCGCAGGAGAAGCCACGGGAGACCGCCGTCTACACGCACGGTCACCACGAGTCCGTGCTGCGGTCGCACACCTGGCGCACCGCCGCCAACTCGGCGGCCTACCTGCTCGGCTCACTGAAGCCCCACATGAAGATCCTGGACATCGGCTGCGGGCCGGGCACGATCACCGCCGACCTCGCCGCACTGGTCCCGGACGGACAGGTCACCGGCGTCGACCACGCGCCCGGCATCCTGGACCAGGCCCGCGCGACAGCCGCCGAGCGAGGTCTGACGAACGTCGACTTCGCCGTCGCCGACGTGCACGCGCTGGACTTCCCGGACGACACCTTCTGCGTGGTCCACGCCCACCAGGTGCTCCAGCACGTCGGGGACCCGGTGCGGGCCCTGCGCGAGATGAGGCGGGTCACCAGGCCGGGCGGATTCATCGCGGTCCGCGACTCCGACTACGCGGCCATGACCTGGTACCCCGCGTCCGCGGGGCTGGACGACTGGCTGGACCTGTACCGCCGGGTGGCCCGCGCCAACGGCGGGGAGCCGGACGCGGGCCGACGGCTGAAGTCCTGGGCGCTGCGGGCGGGGCTCACGGACATCACCGCGAGCTCCGGCACCTGGACGTACTCCACCGCCGAGGAGCGTCAGTGGTGGAGCGGGCTGTGGGCGGACCGCACCCTGGCCTCCGCCTATGCGGAGCGGGCCACCGAGGGCGGCCACGCCACCGTGGAGCAACTGCGGGCCGTCTCGGACGCCTGGCGGGAGTGGGGCCGGCAGGACGACGGGTGGTTCTGTGTACTGCACGGAGAAATTCTGTGCCGAAAAGGCGCCTGAATCTTCATTTCGGGGATACCCGGACAGCAGGAGGTTCACATCATGGTTGCCCTTCTGCTGGTACTGCTTCTGGTGCTGATTCTGTTCGGCGCCGGATTCGCGGTGAAGATTCTCTGGTGGATCGCACTGGCCGTCCTGGTGCTATGGCTGCTGGGATTCCTGGTGCGCGGGACGACGTCGGCCGGAGGCAGGGGTCGTTGGTACAGGTGGTGACCTTCCCCGGAATCACTCCCGGGGAAGCAGCGGTCCGAGCGGCCCGAGGTCCAGGTTCAGGTCCTCGGGCCGCAGTCCGTACCGCTCCCGCAGTTCGGTCATGCGCTCGTCGAGGAGCATGAGCGTGAGCCCGATCCGCTCCTCCTGCTCCTCGCTCAGGTCGCCCTCGTCGAACCGGCGCAGCGCCTGGCGCTCCATGAGCTGGCGCAGCAGCTCCACGACGGTCAGGACGAGCTTGACCAGGTCTCGCTCGACCGTGTCGGGCTCCAGGTCGAGCCGGTTGCGTCGGGACGTCACAACAACTCCTCGAACGGTGAGGGAACTTGTGCGTTGACCGAGCTGATCAGCGCGTTCAGGTCGATGCGGACGAGGTCGACGTCCGCGATGCGCAGGGTGATGTCCCCCGTGATGACGACCCCGCCGGCCAGCAGCCGGTCGAGGAGGTCGACGAGGGCCACCTCGCGGCGTTCGATGACGGTCACGGCTGTTGTTCCTCCCCCGCGAAGGAATAAGCCGCCCAGGGTCCGGTGAGTTCCACCCGCATTCCCGGGATGTCGTCCTTGGTGCGGTCCACCATTTCCACGAATTCCTCGGAGTCGGCGCGCGGCACGAGATAAGCGGCATTCAGAATGTTCTGTCCTGAGGCCCCGGAAAGCGCGGGGTTCTGCGGTGCGTGCAGCCGTGCGTCCTCGGCGTATCCGGAAAGCGTCTCGTGCAGCCGGGTCGCGAAGGCCTCCGCCTGCTGCCACAGCTCCTCGTGCGAGCGCACCCGCTGGCGGCGCTGGCGCAGATAATCCCGGCCCGAGCTCGGCTTGGCCGGTGACTCCGCGGCCTCCGCCCGGTCCTGGGCCGCCGTCTCGGCGTACACCTTGACGCCCCACTCCACCCGGTCCTGGAGCCGGTCGAGGGTGCGGCGGAAGCCTTCCTCGCGTTCCTCGATCATCACCCGGACGCCGCTGTCGTCACGGAACACGGTGCCGAGCCGGAGCGGCAGCGGGGTGGTGACGACGGTGAGCGCGTCGATCACGCTCTGGTGCGCGCGCACCGTTCCCGTCAGCCATTCCAGATCCTCCAGATGCCTGCGGAGCGGTTCTTCGGCGAAGTCCCGCTCCGGCACATGGCTGACGACGGCCACCAGGCCGTGGTGGTGCAGCAGTCTGGGCGGATCACCGGCGACCCCGGCCAGTTGGGCCTGCAACGGGGTGCCGAAGGGGCGGCAGACGGCGTACACGTACCGCAGTCCGGTCATGAACTCTCCTCCTCGGCACGGCGGCTGGGCTCCAGCTCCTCCAGGCGCGCGAGCCGCTCACGCAACTCGTTGTTCTCCCGGGCGAGTTCGTCCCGGCGGGCGCGGGAGGACAACGCCGGGTCGTCCTCCCACCAGTCGATCCCCATCTCCTTGGCCTTGTCGACCGAGGCGACGATGAGCCGCAGCTTGATGGTGAGCAGCTCGATGTCGAGCAGGTTGATGCGGATGTCTCCCGCGATGACGATGCCTTTGTCCAGCACACGCTCCAGGATGTCGGCCAGGTTGGCTCCGCTGCCCTGACCGTAGGGATCCGGGAGCCGGCTGGGCATGCTCATCGTCGGCTCCCACCCTCGGCGTACTCGTCTTCCTCTTCTTCCTCTTCCTCAGGCACCTCTTCCTCGGACATCTCTTCCTCGTCCTCGGGTACCTCGTCTGCGGGAGCCTCGTCCTCCGGCTCCTCCTCGTCGTACTCCTCGTACTCGTCCTCGGGCTCGCCCTCGTCCTCGGTCTCGTCCTCGGCGTACGGGCCTTCCTGCTCTTCCTCTTCTTCCTCGGTGTCCTCGGAGTCCTCGGAGTCCTCGGCGTCCTCGGTGCCCTCCGCCTCTTCCTCCTCCGCCACCGCGTCCTCGTGGCTCTTGACGACCTCGCCGTCCTGGATCTCGCCGCGCCAGCCGTCCTCCGCCTCACCCTTGAGGGTGATGAAGCGGGCGAAGTTCTTGAGGTCCAGCCGGGCCCGGCGGCCCTGGGCGCGCCAGATGTTGCCGGTCTTCTCGAACAGGCCCTGGGGGTAGTACTCGATCACCAGCAGGACGCGGGTGAGGTTGTCGGCGAGCTTGTGGAAGGAGACGACGCCCTTGCTCGTGCCCTTGGCACCCTCCGACGTCCACTGGATCCGGTCGTCGGGGATCTGCTCGGTGGTGGTGGCCTTCCAGTTGCGGTTGGACCAGAAGATCTTCATCTGCCAGTCGCTGTGGGTGTCGTCGGCGCGGTTCGCGCTCTTGACGCCCTTCGCGAAGGTGGAGAAGTCCTGGTACTGCGTCCACTGGTCGTAGGCCGTGCGCAGATCGACGCCGACGTCGATGAACTCGATGATCACCGTGGGCTTCTGACCGGACCCGCGCTTGCGCTTGCCCTTGCCGCCGCCGAGGTTCTTGAAGGCCCCGACCACGCTGTCCTTGGCCTTGCCCGCTCCGAGCTCCAGCGCGCTGCGCAGCGGCCCCTTGCCCTCGGCGAGCTTGCGGCCGCCGTCGAGGGCGAGCTTGGCGAAGCCGGGGCTGTTGCCCTCGGCGATGTCGTTCAGCTTGCCGGTGGTCTCGCCCAGCTTGCGGCCGACGCCGACCAGCATGCGCTGGGCCTGTGCGGCGACGTACTCCTGCAGCTCGGCCTTGAGCCGGTCGGCCGCCTCGCTGTGGGCCACGTCGGTGAGCGGGTTGTTCTTCGCCTTGTCGCCGGCGTCGCGGGCGGATCCGAGTGTCTCGGTCATCACTCACCGCCTCCCTTCGGCAGTCGGGTCCGGGTGCTCCGGCCGGCCCCCCTGGCCGCGGTCGTCTTCTTGGCGGCCGTCTTCTTCGCCGAGGTCTTCTTGGCCGGGGTCTTCTTGCCGGCCGAGCCGCCCTGGCCCTGCGCCGTCTTCTTCGCCGGCGGCTTGCGGCCCGGCTCCTTCTTCGCGGCCGTCTTCTTGGCCGGCGCCTTCTTGGCCGGGGCCTTCTTGGCGGTCTTCTTCGCCGCCGGAGCCCCGTCCTCCTCGTCGTCCTCGTCGTCCTCGGCGTCCTCGGCGTCGTCGTCCTCGGCGTCAGCCTCGGTGTCGTCCTCGTCCGAGGGCTCCTCGTCGGCCTCGGCCTCCGGGTTCCCAGTCTCCTCTTCCTCGGACTCCTCGTCCCCCTCGGACTCCTCGTCGTCGGAGAGGCCCGGCACCTCCGGCGCCACGCCCGAGAGCTGGTCACGGACCTGGGCGGTGCGTCCGTGCAGCCGGTCGGCGATCGCGTCGATCTGCCGCTCCACCATGGCCCCGGAGGCCGCCTTGCCGACGCCTCGCAGGTCCTCGCGGAGCGTGTCGCCTATCTCCTTGAACTGCGGGTTCTTCAGCAGTTGCTGCGAGACCAGATCGGCCAGCGCCTTCGGGCTGAGGTGCATCCGCTTGCCGGCCACGAGCGTGCCGACGGCGAACGCCATTTTCAGCTTCTTCGTCCGCCCTAGGAGATATCCGGCCCCTACGGCGAGGCCCAGTCCTGTTCGGTTCATCGTGTCGTCCCGTCGCCAGTCCCCGCGCCGCCGCGCAGGCCGATCTCCAGTCGTTCGAGGAGTTCGTCCTCCTGTCGGTCGAATTCCTCCTCGTCGATCTCGCCCGCCTCGAGCCGCTCCTCGAGCCGGGCGAGTTCGGCCCGGACCGCCGCCGGGTCGTAGTAGAGGCGCTCGGCTTCGCGCAGCACCTGCTTGATCGCCCAGGCGCTGCCGCGTACCGGGGCGAACGGCAGCAGCAGCACCTCTCCTATGAGACCCACGGCCGCCTCACTCCTCCGCGTGGTCGATGCCGACCGTGGTGCCCGCGGGTTCGCCGGGCCCCGGGTCGACGAAGCTGTACGGCGGCAGCGGGCCGTTGACCCGCAGGTCCAGGTGCGGATGGGCCTTGCGCAGCTCGTCCACGGCGTCCAGGAAGGACGCGGCCGAGTCGCGCCCCACGAGGAAGGACACGTTGGCCAGCCAGCCCGAGGACTCGGGGCCCACGCTGATCGCTTCGGCCACGGGCTCCAGGGCGCGCTGCACCTCGCCGGCGTCCTCGGCCTCGCGGGCCTTGACCGCGGCCACCACCATCTCGCCGAGCCTGAGGCGATCGTCGTAACTGCCGCCGCCCGCCTGCCGGTTGGCCTCGGCCATGGCCCTGACCTCGGGGTTGTCCGACATCACGCGGTGCAGCACGGCCTCTTCGTCGTGCGTGGCCTTGACGTTGTACTCGACCTTGCCGTCGAGGGTCCGCAGGCGCTCCTGGTAGTGCTCGGAGCGTTCCGCGAGCACCCCGGTGACGGTGTCGTCGTCGGGGGCGACGCTGCCGAACCGCATGGGCAGGATGCAGCCGTCCGCGCCCGCCTCGCTCAGCACGTTCTGGTGGGCGAGGAGGTCACGGCGCTTGGGACGCAGTCCTTCGGGGGCGTCGCTGACGATGGCCGCCAGCTCGCCCGCCTTCAGCACCCGCACCGGAAGGGCGGGGTCGCCGACCCCTGTCAGGTCCTCGGGCAGCGTCGGGTGTGAAGCGGCGGTGATGCCGTACACGTACGTGCTCACTCCTGTTCCTCCTTCCTGCGCGAAGCCGTGGACTTACGGGCACGCGGCCGGGACTCGCCCTGGCCGTCGCCCTCGCGTGCCTGCTTGAAGGCGTCGGAGATGGTCTCCGCCGCGCCGGACAGCGCGCCCTTGGACTTGCCGCGCGCCCCCGACTCGGTGATCCCGCCGACGACGTCGGGCAGACCGGGGCTCTTGTTCGGGCCGGATTCCAGGTCCAGCCGGTTGCACGCTTCGGCGAAGCGCAGATACGTGTCGACGCTGGCCACCACGACCCGTACGTCGATCTTCAGGATTTCGATGCCGACCAGGGAGACCCGTACGAACGCGTCGATGACGAGACCCCTGTCGAGGACCAGTTCCAGAACGTCGTAGAGGCCACTGGAGCCGCCTCCGCCACCGCCCTGTTGTGCCGGGACAACGGTCATGTCGACCGCGCCTCCTTTTCTGTGTGCTGGTGAAGGGATGTCTGTACGGCGGAGCGGTCTAGCGGCCGCCCTGCCTCTGTGCGTCCGAGCGCCCGCGTTCGTAACGGCGAACGCGCCGATAGCCGGTGAGCTGGCCTTCCGGGTCGAGCTCGACCTGGTAGCTCGCCATGAGGCTCATCGTGTCGGGCACGCGGGACAGCTCGAGAACCTCGATCTCGAGCGACCAGCCGTCCTCCGTCTGTTCGAACGACGACACGTTCTCGGCGTCCATGCCGGTCAGCTCGGCGAGCTGGGTGCGCGCGTTGCGCAGCACCTCCATGGGCTTCGGCCGCCGGTTCTCCGTCACGTTCTCTTCCGTGTCCTCGTCTGTCCCTTTGCGGGAGTTCCGTGAATTCGGTGATTCCGATGAGTTTTTTGTGTTCGACATGGCACCTCTCACCTCGGGTGGCCGCTCGTTCCTTCGCCAAACCTTCAAGAGGGCATCAAGGCGTTCAACCTGCGGCGGGCGGGACCCAGGGCGCGCCCCTTGGCCATGACCCCGGCCCAGGGATTGGTGCGGGCCTGTTCGACCGCGTCGGCGACGGTCCAGCGGCGGGCGTCCAGGCCCGGATCGTCGAGCTGGGTCCAGGCGATCGGGGTGGCCACGGGAGCCCCGGGTTTCGCACGGACGGTGAAGGGGGCGACGGCGGTCTGCGCGTAGCCGTTGCGCTGTATGTCGAGGTAGAGACGGTCGCCGCGGTCCTTCTTGCGGGCGGCGGTGGTGAGCCGGTCGGGGTGGCCCGCCACCAGGGTGTCGGCGACGTCCTTGGCGAACTCGCGCACTTCGTCGAAGTCGTGCCGGCCGTTGAGGGGCACGATCACATGCAGCCCGCGCGAGCCGGTGGTCATCAGCGCCGAGGGCAGGTGCAGCTCGTCGAGCAGTTCCCCGAGCAGCCAGGCCGCCTCGCGCACGAGGGCGAAGTCGTCGTCGCCGGCCGGGTCGAGGTCGAAGACCATCCGGTCGGGCCGCTCGACGCTCCCGACCCTGGACAGCCAGCGGTGCAGGGTGAGCGAGGCCTGGTCGGCGAGGTACAGGAGGGTGGCGGTGTCGTCACACACGGTGTGGCAGACGGTGCCGCCCTCCTTGCCCACCTCGACCCGGCTGATCCACTCCGGGTAGGAGTCCGGGGTGTTCTTCTGCATGAACCGCGGGCCGGTGACACCGTCCGGATGCCGTTCCAGCATGAGCGGACGGCCGCGCAGGTGCGGCAGCATGAAGGGCGCGACGGCACGGTAGTAGTCGACGAGATCGCCCTTGGTGTACTCCTTGACGCCGTCGCCGCCGGGGAAGAGCACCTTGTCGGGCCGGTGCACCTCGACGGTGTGCTTCCCCGCGCGGACGGTCCGTACGTCGTCCCTGGTCACGGCACGATCGCCTGCTCCACGAGGAGCCGTCCGGCCGCCGCGATCGACTCGGCGTCGATGCCGGCGGCGTGGAGCGACTCCTCCGGCGAGGCCGAGCCCGGCATCGTGCGGACGGCGAGGCGCACCAGGCGCGGCACGGGCCGGCCGTCGGTGAAGGCGTCGAGGACGGCGTCGCCGAGGCCGCCCTCCTCGCGGTGGTCCTCCACGGTCAGCAGGCAGCCGGTGTCCTCGGCGGCCTGGCGCAGGGTGTCCCGGTCGACGGGCTTGACCGAGTACAGGTCGACGACCCTGACGCGGATGCCCTCCTGGTCCAGCGCCTCGGCTGCCTTGAGGGCCTCGTGCACGGTGACGCCCGCGGCGACGATCGTCATGCGGTCGCTCTGGGAGAAGCGCAGCACCTTGCTGCCGCCGATCGGGAACTCCTCGTCGGCGCCGTAGATCACCGGGCTCTCGCCGCGGCCCGTGCGCAGATAGCGGATGCCCTCCAGGCCGGCCATCTCGGCGACCAGGCGGGCGGTCTGGTTGGCGTCGCACGGGTACAGCACGGTCGAGCCGTGGATGGCCCGCATCATCGCCAGGTCCTCCAGGCCCATCTGGCTGGGCCCGTCCTGCCCGATGGCCACTCCCGCGTGCGAGCCGACGAGGTTGATGCCGGCCCCGCTGATGGAGGCCATGCGTACGAAGTCGTAGGCGCGGGTGAGGAAGGCCGCGAAGGTCCCGGCGTACGGCACCCAGCCGCGTGCGGCGAGTCCCACGGCGGCCGCGACCATCTGCTGCTCGGCGATGTAGCACTCGAAGTAGCGGTCGGCGTGCTCCTTGGCGAAGAACTCGGTACGGGTGGAGTCGCCGACCTCGCCGTCCAGGGCGACGACGTCCCCGCGTCCGGTGCCGAGGGCGGCGAGGGCCTGGCCGTAGGCGTCGCGGGTGGCCACTTCGTCGCCGGTGTCCCAGCGGGGCAGTTCGAGGTGCCCGGCGCGGACGGCGTGCAAGATGCGCGCGGCCGGCGGCTCGTGCACCTGGACACGGAGGTCGCGCACGCCACCGAGCTCCTCGATGGCGTCGTCGGCGTTCTTGAGGGGCTTGCCGTGCAGTCCCTCGCGGTCCTCGATGTCGGCGACGCCCTTGCCCTTGAGGGTGCGGGCGAGGATCGCGGTGGGCTGGCCCTTGGTGGACTCGGCCTCGCCGTAGGCGCGGTCGATGGCGTCCACGTCGTGCCCGTCGATCTCGACGGTGTGCCAGCCGAAGGCCTGGAAGCGGCGGGCGTAGGCGTCCAGGTCGTGGCCGTGCCGGGTGGGGCCGCGCTGGCCGAGCCGGTTGACGTCCACGATCGCGGTGAGGTTGTCGAGGTGCTCGTGGCCGGCGTGCTCGGCGGCCTCCCAGATCGAGCCCTCGGCGAGCTCGCTGTCGCCGCACAGCACCCACACGCGGTAGCCGGTGCGGTCCAGCCGCTTCCCGGACAGCGCGATGCCGACGCCCACCGGCAGCCCCTGGCCGAGCGATCCGGTCGCCGTCTCCACCCAGGGCAGCTTGCGCGGGGTCGGGTGTCCTTCGAGGCGGCTGTCGAGCTTGCGGAAGGTCAGCAGCTCCTCGTCGTCGACGACACCGGCCGCCTTGTACGCGGCGTACAGCAGCGGCGAGGCATGTCCCTTGGACAGCACGAAGCGGTCGTTGCCGGGGTGCGCGGGGCGGTCGAAGTCGTAGCGGAAGTGGTTCGCGAGGAGTACGGCCATCAGGTCGGCGGCGGACATCGAGGAGGTCGGGTGCCCGGAGCCCGCGGCGGCCGAGGCGCGCACACTGTCCACGCGCAACTGCTGGGCGAGTTCGACGAGTTCACCGGTGTTCATGAGTCTCCTTCCGCGGGGTCCGCGTGAGTGGGCTGGACGGGGCCGGGGGCTTGGCCCGGCTCACCGCCGGGTTGGTTCCTGGCGGGTTCACCGCCGGGTTGGTTCTTGGCGGGCTCGGGGGCGGGTTGGTTCCTGGCGGGCTCGGGAGCCGGTTGGTTGTTCGCCGGTTCACCGTCGGGCCGCCGGTTCTTCCCCTGCTCGGGTGTCTGCCGCTCGGGCAACTCCTGCTCGGCGGCCTGTCGTTCACGCGTCCGGCGCTCGGGCAGTCCCGGGTCGGGCGCCTGCCGTTCGGGCGTCCGCGACTCGGGCCCCTGCCGATCGGCAGACTCCTGCTCGGCCGCCTCGCGCGCCTTCGCCTCCGCGATCACCGCCTCGCCCGCGCTCGCCACGAAGGTCGGATCAGCCTCGGCTGTCGGCTCCCGCGCGTCGGGCGGCTCCACCGCGTCGGCCGGTGCGGCCGCGGGCTCTCCCGGGGCCGGCCGCTCGGTCGGCCGCCGCCCCGGCCTCGTTTCCGGCTCCGTGGCGGCGCCGGGCCCGGAGCGTGCGTCGGCCTCACGGCGTTCCCGGGGTCGTCCCGGGACCCGGGCCAGTTCCGGCGAGGCGGTGTCCAGCGGTACCGACCAGGACCGTACGAGGCCCAACTGGACGGCCTGGCGCGGGAGTACGGCGTCCAGGAGCCAGTCGGCGGCGACCCGGACGCGGTTGCCCGGCATCGCGGCGAGGTGGTAGCCGCGGGTGACGGCACCGGCCGCGAGGCCGGACAGCGGGACGCCCAGCGGGTTGGCCGCGGCCTTCGCACCGCCGAGGTCCACGACGAAGCCCAGGTCCCGGTGCTCGTAGGGGCGGCGCACACCGGCCCCCAGCGAGGCGGCGACGTTGAGGGCCGCCGTACGACCCTGTCGCCAGGCGTGCTGAGCCGTCATCGGCGTGTACTGCCCGGGGTTGTCCAGATCGGGCACGGCGGCCGCGTCGCCGCACGCGAACACCTCGGGGCGGCCCGGTACTTGGAGGTTCGGGTCGACGAGCAGCCGGCCGCGTTCCATGGGCAGTCCGAGCGACTCGGCGAGCGGATCGGGCCGTACGCCCACGCACCACACCAGCGACCGCGTCGGGACGAACTCGCCGTCGGTCAGCAGCACCCCGTCCGGCGTGGCCTCCTTCACGGAGGTGCCCATCCGCACCTCCACGCCGCGTTCCCTGAGCGTGCGGTCGGCGGTGCGGGACAGATGCGGGTCGAGTTCGGGCAGGACCCGTTCGGCCACGTCGAGGAGGATCCAGCGTGGCCGCATGCCCTCCCGCAGCGGGTGCTTGCGCACCTGTGCGTCGGTGAAGAGCTGCCCGTGCGCGGCGACCTCGGTGCCCGTGTAGCCGGCGCCGACCACGACGAAGGTGCACCGGGCGGCGCAGGTCTCCGGGTCGTCGGCGGCCGCGGCGAGTTCCACCTGCCGGGTCACGTGGTCGCGCAGGTACAGCGCCTCGGGCAGGCCCCGGAAGCCGTGCGCGTGCTCGGCGACGCCGGGGATGGGCAGCAGTTTGTTGACGCTTCCGGCGGCCAGCACCAGCCGGTCGTAGCCGAGTGTGCCGTCGGTGCCCTCGGGGTCGGTGTAGTGGACGGTGCGGGCGTCCAGGTCGATGCCGTCGGCCTCGCCGAGGACCAGCCGCACCTGCGGGAGGGTGTCGGAGAGGGAGACGGTCACCCGCCGGGGTTCCAGGATGCCGGCGGCGACCTGGGGCAGCAGGGGCAGATACAGGAAGTAGTCGGTCGGGTTGAGCAGGGTGATGTCGGCCTTGCCGCGGGCTTTTCGGGACAGTTCCTTGGCCGTCCGGTACCCGGCGAAGCCGGCACCGACGATCACGATGCGGGGTCGACTCACGGTTCGCCTCCGGGGCTGTCGCGTACCTCGGGAGCCTTCCGCGTCCCCCTGGCCGGAGCCCCCAAACGCCGGTTTCCGTACGGGCCGCCGGGTACTCGGACGAGGCCCCTCTCATCACGGAACCGCCGGAGGTACCCCCCATGCCCGAATACGGCTACTTTCTGTCGTGCGAGGAGTTCGGTCCCGCGGACCTCGTGGAGCAGGCGCGGATGGCCGAGCAGGCGGGCTTCAGCTCGCTGTGGATCTCCGACCACTACCACCCGTGGAACGACGCACAGGGCCAGAGCCCCTTCGTGTGGTCGGTGATCGGCGCGCTCTCGGAGGCGGTGTCCCTGCCGATCGAGACGGCGGTGACCTGTCCGACCGTGCGGATCCACCCGGCGGTGGTGGCGCAGGCCGCGGCGACCTCGGCCGTGATGACCAACGGCCGCTTCCGCCTCGGCGTCGGCTCCGGCGAGGCCCTCAACGAGCACGTGCTCGGCCATGTCTGGCCGCCCGCGCACATCCGTCTGGAGATGCTGGAGGAGTCCATCCAGGTGATGCGCCGGCTCTTCACGGGCGAGGAGGTCAACCACCACGGCACGCACTACACGGTGGAGAACGCCCGCCTGTACACGATCCCCGACGAGCCGGTCCCGATCGACATCTCCGGCTTCGGCCCGGCGGCCACGGCGCTCGCGTCCCGGGTCGGCGACGGCTTCATCACGATGACGCCCGACGAGTCGATGGTGGAGCAGTTCCGCAAGGGCGGCGGAGCCGGGAAGCCGGTCATCGGCGGCACGAAGGTCTGCTACGGCACCGACCGCGACGAGTGCGTCCGTACGGTCCGCAAGCTGTGGTTCAACCAGTTCCTGCCCGGTGAGATGGCCCAGATCCTGCCCTCGCCGCGCCACTTCGAACAGCTCGGACCGCTGGTCACCGACGAGATGGTGAGCGAGAAGGCGGTGTGCGGGGACGACGTCGACGAGCACGTCTCCGCGCTGAGCGCCTTCGCCGACGCGGGCTTCGACCGGGTCTACGTCAACCAGATCGGCCCCGACCAGCGCGCCTTCTTCGACTTCTACCGCACGAAGGTACTGCCCCAGCTCCAGCAGGGGTGATCGACGAAACTCCACCACCCGGTCGTCTCGGTGGGGAACGGCGCCGACCGACGCCCCCGAGGCCGCCGGCACGTTCGCCCGGGACATCCACGACCATGGTGACCGCCGAGATGACGACCGGCGAGGAGACCGGCACGGGGTGGGACCTGCGGCCCGGCGGCGGTCGGTGACTTCCCTCACCGAGCGCCTCGGGCCGCAGGTCGAGGGCCGCGGTGCGCCGGTGCGCTGGACATTCCGGCCGGCGCTGCACGGCGCGATCCCGGCGACCTGTCGGCGACCTCTCCCGGGTCCGTACGGCGCGTGAAGTCATCGGTCCCGACGCGGAGTTGTAGGTCGACGCGAACGGCAAGCAGGTGACCCGGGTCGGCAACACCCTGGTGGAGCACTGCGTCGGCCGGTTCGAGGAACGGTGTCCTCGAACGGCCTGACGGGCTGCGCGTTCGCGCGCACGAGGCCCCGTGGCCCGGCGGCCGGCACGGTCCGCCCGGTGGCGGGCGTGGGCCACGGCCTGACGCTGCGGACGGAGGAGGTGGAGGAGTACCGAGTGGCTTGAACCGCGGTACCCCCAGTGCTCAACCCCGGCGTCGCAGACCGGAGGTCACCGCGATGCCCAGCCCACCGGCCGCGGCGGCCACGAGCCCCATGCCCATGCGGGCGCGGTTGCGGGAGACCCAGTCCTGCGGGCTCTTGGACACGGCCTCCTCGTCGAACCGGCCGTGCGCCCCGAAGTCCCGTCCGTGCGGGCCGTCCAGGGGAGCCCACAGGTTCCCGGGACCACCGTGCTCGCCCTCTTCCTGCTGTGCCTCGATGTTGGTGCGGGCGAGGTAGCGGTCCAGCACCCCGGGCGCGATCGCGTTGGCGATGAGGGTGGCCGCCGTGGACCCGCCGACCCAGTACTCCCGCCGCCGCGCGTGGAAGGCCGCGTGCACGACCGCACGGGCGGCGACCTCCGGCTGGTACACCGGCGCCACCGGACGGGCCCTCCCGGGCATCCGGTTCAACACCCAGTCGAACTGAGGGGTGTTGAGGCCCGGCATCTGCACCATCGTCGTACGGACACCGGTACCCGAGTGGAGCAGCTCGCACCGCAGGGACTCGTTGAAGCCCTGGATGGCGTGCTTGGCCCCGCAGTACGCGGACTGCAGGGGAATGCCCCGGTAGGCCAGCGCGGATCCCACCTGCACGATCGTGCCGCGGTCCCGCGGCAGCATGTGGTGAAGGGCGGCCCGGGTGCCGAACACATAGCCCAGGTACGTCACTTCGGTCACCCGCCGGAACTCGTCCGGGGTGATCTCCGTGAACGGGGCGAAGACCCCGGTGAAGGCGTTGTTGACCCAGACGTCGATGTGTCCGAAGGCGTCCACGACCTGCTGGGCCGCGTCGTCGACCGCCTTGGCGTCGGACATGTCGACGCTCACGACGAGCGCCTCACCGCCCGCCCGCTGCACATCGTCGGCGGCGGCCGCGAGACCCTCGCGCCCCCGGGCCAGCAGGGCGACGCGGGCCCCGCGTTCGGCGAAGGCCCGGGCCGTGGCCCGTCCCACGCCGCCGCTGGCCCCGGTCACCACGACGACCTTGCCGTGCTTCACGCGCGTTTCCTTCCCTGTGCCGCGCACCAGGCGTCACGCCCGGTGGTGCGGCTGCTCGGGGTCGATGTCGTCCTGCCGCGGCGCCGCGCCCGGCTTCGCGGGCGTCTCGGGGGCGACCGGCGGCATGGGCGGGACCGGCGTCCCGAGCCCGCCCGGCGGCCCGGCGACCGGCGCCGCTCCCCCGGCAGCCCGGTCCGGCACGGCCGCCGCCTCCGCGTCCCGCGCGGCCGTCGGCCGGGACGCGGAGGGCCTGGCCGCACCGCGCAGTGCGTAGGCCACGGCCCCGAGGATCACGGCGGTGATCAGCGCGGCGGCCCAGTCGGGCAGCCCGAGGGCGAGGGCGAGGCCCACGGCCAGTGCCAGGGCCGCTCCCGCGTACAGCGCGACGGCGCCGGACGCGGCGTACAGCATGGCCGTACGGCGCTGCTTGCGCGTCTGCTCGCGCAGCTCGTCCCGTACGGTCTCGCGCGCCACCTGCGCCAGCTCGTCGACGAGATGCCTGTCCAGATGCTCCAGGTGATCCAAGCGCTCCATGGCCGCCGGGTACCCGTACGGGCGTGCGCGTAACGCCGGGCCCGTGTGCGCTGCCGGCGGCCGGGTCGGGAGGATCGCGTGAAACGATCTCCGCGGCCGGGCCGCCGCAATTAGGCTCGTCCGCATGGACATTCTGGGAACCACGCTGCGTGTCTGTGTCGACGATCTGGAGGCCGCGGTCGTCTTCTACGAACGGCTGGCGGGCGCCACGGCCCTCCGTTTCGAGCGCGGCGGCGTCCAGGTGGCCGCGGTGGGCTGCTTCCTGCTGATGAGCGGCCCCGAGGCCGAGCTGGAGGTGCTGCGCAAGGTCGCGGCGACCATCGCGGTGAAGGACGTCGACGAGGCCCACCAGCTCCTCAGCGAGCTGGGCGCCCGTGTCATCGCGGGCCCGGTGCCCACCCCGGTGGGCCGCAACCTGATCGCGATGCACCCGGACGGAGTGGTGTACGAGTACGTGGACCGCAACGTCACCTAGAAAGTCCGGCTCACGTCCGCGGCCGCATCCGGAAGTCGTAGCGCGGCAAAAGCGGCTCGCCGGGGGAACTGATCCTGCTCCACAGGTCGCCGATCGCCTCGGTGCCCTCCCGCAGGTCGGCGACCTCGAAGCCCTCCTCGAAGACGGCCCGGGCCGCCTCGGGCCGTTCCTCGGCGAGCAGCAGGGCGGCCTCGATCAGCCGGAACCGCCCGCGGGCCCGGATCGCCGGGTACAGCCGCTCCCACACGGCACGCGCCTCGGCCGTACGCCCCGCCGCGAGCAGCGCCTCCAGCGTCTCGCGGGCGAGCGCCGCGGTGGCCGCCGTCCAGGTCTCGCCGTCGTCGCGCCGCTCGTGGCACAGGTCGTCGAAGGCGTCGGCGTACCGGTCGGCGGCCCGCTCGCGGTTGCCGGTGACCTGGTCGGCGACGGCGAGGCAGCGCAGCAACGGCCAGCGGGAGGGGGCCAGTTCGAGTCCCCGCTCCCAACTGCGCACCGCCTGCGCCCGGTCACCGGCGTGCCACTGGGCCACCCCCAGGTGGTACTCGGTGAGCGGGGTGGCGGGCGCGGTCTCCAGCATGTCCCGCCAGTGCGGGGCGACCAGTGTCTCGCCGGGCGGCCGTACCCGGCGCGGTTCGGGGAGGGACCCGGCCCGCAGCAGCTCCAGCCAGGGGGCCTGCGCCTCGCCGAGGGTGCTCTCCGCGAAGGGGGTGCCGGGCAGCTTCCAGTCGGCGCGCAGCACTTCCAGGGCGCCCCAGCCCGACCCGGTGGCCAGGATCTCGCCGGGTTCGGTGTCGGCGTACGGCTTCCAGGCGGCGTAGGCCTCGTCGACGGCGGCACGCGGCAGTACGGCCTCCAGTCGGGCCTCCGCCTCGGCCATCACCGGTGTCGCCGCCAGCGGCCCGTACGCCTCCAGCCACGCCACCTCGCTCTCGGCGTCCAGCCGGACGTGCTCCAGCTGGGTGCGGGCGAGCCCGGCCTGGATCTCGCAGTAGCCGCCGGTGCCGGGTTCGGTGAGCCAGTCCTGCCAGCGTCGGCCGCCGCTGCCGGTGCCCCAGACGAACAGCTTCCGTCCGCGCAGGAGGTCGGTGGACGCCTGCACGAGGCCGTGACCGTCATCGGGGTCGAGGGCGGCGATCCAGCGGCGCCGCGTGTCGGGCAGGTCGTAGAAGTAGTCGGTGGCGTGCGGGCTGTCCAGGGGGTCCGGCGGTACGGGCACCCGGCGCAGCCGGCGCTCGTGGCCGAACTGCCAGGCCTCCTCCGCCGGCGCGAGCACCCTGCGCCCCTCGGGCACGGCGGTGTTCGACCACCAGTAGCCCGGCACCGGCCGCTGGTGCGGATTGCGGATCCGTACCCCGGCGTACAGGAAGTCCGACCCGTCCGGCAGCCACAGGTCCACCTGGAAGGGCAGGTCGCGCAGTCGCTCCCACTCCCACAGGCGGAGCATCTCCCCGCCGTCCGGGGCGGGCACGCGGGCCGCGTGCAGGGGTGCGCAGGACAGGGTGGTGTGGCCGGTGGCGCCGATGTTCCACTCGATGCCGCCGGAGAACCAGGCGCCGTTCAGGGCGAAGTTCGCGGGCTGGAACACCGGGTTGCGGTACAGGAGTTCACGCCCGGTCGGCTTGTGGAACAGGGAGGCGACCCGGCCGCCGAGACCGGGGAGGACAGTGACCCGGAGCCGGTCGTTCTCGATCACGAGCGTCTCGAACCGGCGGGGCGCGCGCTCTCTGCCGTAGCCGTCCCGGACCCGGACCGGCAGCAGGCTCCCGAGCTGCCCGTAACCGGCCTGCCGGGCCATGTCCCGGGGCAGGTCGTCCCGGTCCTGTACGTCCACGCGATGAACCTCGTGCGGGAGCCGCAGCGGGGGCAGCGGGTTGTCGGGGCCCAGCGGTGCGGCGGGCAGGGTGAGTACGTCTCGCCGGATCGTCGTCACGATCACCATGGAAACCGCTCGGCGGTGAGTCGGCCAGGGGAGCTGCCGGTCAGGATTGCGCAAAGGCGTCCACGACGATGTCGGTGAGCAGCGCGCCCGCCGTGCCCTCGGGGTCCAGATCGGGGTCGTAGATGGTGATGTTGAGGCCGGCGCAGGAGGGGGAGGCGAGCAACGGCCGCAGCAGCGCGAGGAGTTCGTCGGACAGGAGCCCGTCGGGGTCGGGGGCGTCGACGGCGGGCATGACGGACGGGTCGAGGACGTCGGCGTCCAGGTGCACCCAGAAACCGTCGATCTCGGGGATCTCGAAGGCCTGGGCGGTGGCCCGGGCGAGGGCGTCCGCGCCCCACTCCCGGATGTCGCCGACGGTCACGACCGGGATCTTCAGGGCGGCGAGTTCGGCCCGGTCCTCCTCGAACGCGTCCCGGATCCCGAAGTACCGCACGTCCTCGTCCCGCAGATAGGGCTTCAGCCCCTCCAGGTCCGTCAGGTCCTCCTGTCCGCGCCCGGTGGCCAGTGCGACCTCCTCGCCGCCCGCCGCGCCGATCCGGTCGGAGTTGCCGGGGTGCCGGAAGTCCGGCGACGCGTCGATCGCGGCCAGCCCGTAGCGCCCGACGCGGCGCAGGGCGAGGGAGGCGCCGAGCTGGATGGAGCAGTCGCCGCCGAGGACGACGGGGAAGTCCCCGGCGCGCACATGGTGCTCGATCCGGTCGGCCAGCCTGACGGTGTAGGAGGCGATCGCGGCCGCGTTGAAGACGCCGTCGCCCTCCTGCCAGTCCCCGCGGTCGTAGCGCGGCGGCACCACCACCCCGCCCTCCAGGGCGTGCAGCCTCTGCACGATCCGCTGCTCGCGCAGGGCACCGGCCAGCTTGTAGCAGCCGGGCACGGTGCCGGGGGCGGGCGGGCGCAGGCCGAGGTTGGAGGGGGCGTCCAGCACGACGATATTCCGCATGCGGATCATCCTCGCCGACGTACAGTCGACCGTCCACGGGGATACGCGAGGGAGCGACAGTGAGTGAGCAGCACACCTACCGGGTGATCGTCCGCGGCACGTGGGAGGGGCTCACCGACGAGGCCCGGGCCCGGCTGCTCGCCGAGGCGGCGGACCACGGCATGGCGAGCATGCGGTTCTCGGAGGAGGGCTCGCTGTCGTACGAGCCGGCTCCGCTGAAGCACTTCTCGATGCGGTACGTGGTGGTGTCGGACGCCGCCGACGGCGAGGAGATGGCGGGCGCGATCGCCGAGGACCGCGCGGAGACGGCCCTGCGCGAGCTCGGCTACGGCTTCCGGGACCTGAAGTCGACGGTCACGGACCTCGACACCATGAAGATCAACCGGAAGCCCGCATCTCGGCGGTGATCGCCCAGCGCTCGTGGTCCCGCCACTCCCCGTCGATGTAGATCATCTTCGGCGAGAACCCTTCGAGCCGGAAGCCGCAGCTGCGGGCGAGGGCGAGGGAGGCCGTGTTGCGGGGCTGCGCGTTGATCTCCAGGCGGTGCAGCCCCATCGGTCCGAAGGCGTGGTCGATCACGAGGTCCAGCCCCTCACGCATCAGCCCGCGCCCGGCGGCGTGCGCGAAGGCGCCGTAGCCGAGGGCCCCGCACCGGAAGCCGCCCTGGACGATGTTGTTGATGTTGATGAACCCGGCGATGGCCCCGGCGCCCCGCTCCCCGTCCTTCTCGCACACCAGGAATCCGGCCTTGGTCGGGTCCTCGATCAGCCGGCCGGCGTACGCGAGGTACGCGCTCTCGCTGTCCGGCGGGAAGAGCCACGGCTGGTGCAGTTCTTTGCTCTCCCGGGCCCGGGCGGTGAACTCGGCGCCGTCCTCGTAGGTGAAGTGACGTATCCCCACGCGGGGGCCTTCGGCGAGATAGCGGGAAGCGGTGTGCGGCATCCCGCCAGCCTACGACCCGAGCCGGTGCCCTGGTCAGCGCAGTGCGGGTTCGTCGAGGGTCAGCGTGCCCGCGTCCGCGTCCAGTGCGGCGGTCACTCCGAACGGCATGGTCAGCGCCGCCTCGCAGTGGCCGAATCCGAACTCCTCGACGACGGGCACGCCGAGGCCGCCGAGGCGGTCGGCGAGGACCGCCCGCAGGGGGGCGTACGGGCCGCATCCGGCCCAGGAGCCGAGGGCGATCCCTTTGACGCCGTCCAGCCAGCCCGCGCGCAGGAGTTGGGTCAGCATGCGGTCGACGCGGTACGCCTGCTCTCCCACGTCCTCGATCAGCAGCAGTCCGCCCCGGGCCCCGGTGCGGGCGTGCCGGGTGCCGAGGTCGGAGGCGAGCAGGCTGAGACAGCCGCCCAGAGTAACCCCGCGAGCCCTCCCGGGCACCAGGGGGTTGCCCCGGGAGGTCAGGACGCGGACCGTCTCCGGGGCGAACAGCGTGGCCCTCAGGTGCTCCTGCGCGACGGCGCTCTTGATGAAGTCGGCACCGGCGGCGGCCGGACCGTACAGCGTGACCAGCCCCGCCCGGGTGGCGAACGCCTGGTGCAGCGTCGTGACGTCGCTGAAGCCCACGAAGACCTTGGGTCCGGCGGCCCGCATCGCCTCCCAGTCGAGCAGGTCGATCACCCGCTGCGCCCCGTAGCCGCCCCGGGCGCACAGCACCGCGTCCACGGACGGGTCGCACCAGGCCTGCTGGAGGTCGGCGGCACGGTCGGCGTCGGAACCCGCCAGGTAGCCCAACTCGCCGTGGGTGTCGAGGACATGCGGGGCGACCACCGGGTCGAGGTCCCAACCGCGCAGGAGGTCGAGCCCGGCCTGCAACCGCTCCTCCACGATCGGACCGCTCGGCGCGACCACGGCCACGCGGGCTCCGGGCGCGAGCCTGGGCGGCCGTACGAGTTCCTTCACCTGGTGAGCTCCAATGTCGGGACGCCGGGCGGGTTCAGCCCGAACACCTGGGCGTACAGGGAGAGTTCGGCCTCCAGTGCGCGGATCATCGTGTCGGCGCGGCGGAAGCCGTGCCCCTCGCCCTCGAAGGCGAGGTAGGCGTGCGGCACCTGCCGGCCGGCGATCCGGGCGAGGAACCGCTCGCACTGCGCGGGCGGGCAGATCACGTCGTCCAGGCCCTGGAGCAGGAGGAAGGGCGCGGTGACCTGGTCGGCGTGCTCGACGGGCGAGCGTTCCGCGTACCGTCCGGGGACCTCGGCGAGCGGTCCGACCAGGCTCTCCAGGTACTGGGACTCGAAGTCGTGGGTCTCTCCGGTGCCCCAGCCGGTCAGGTCGAGGATGGGGTAGACGATCGTGCCGCAGGCGTAGACGTCCGTCGCGGTGAGCGAGGCGGCGGCGGTCCAGCCGCCCGCGCTGCCGCCGCGCACGGCGAGCCGGTCGCGGTCGGCGGTGCCCTCGTCGGCGAGGGCGAGCGCGACGGCCGCGCAGTCCTCGACGTCGACCACGCCCCACTGCTCGCGCAGCCGGTTGCGGTACTCCCGCCCGTACCCGGTGGAGCCCCCGTAGTTGACCTCGGCGACGCCGATGCCGCGCGAGGTGAAGTAGGCGATGGAGAGGTCGAGGACGAGGGGGGCGTGTCCGGTCGGCCCGCCGTGCGCCCAGACCACGTACGGCGGCAACTCACCGCCGGGAGCGGAGTGTTCGGGGTGGTGGGGCGGATAGACGTGGGCGTGGACGTCCCGGCCGTCCGGCCCCGTGAACACCCGGATCAGGGGCTCGGGGTAGTACGCGGGGTCCACCGGGTCGTCGTGCTCGGCGCCGATCACCCGGGCCCGGCCGGTGCGCGCGTCCAGCTCGACGACCTCGTAGGCGGTACGCGGGCTGGCGCCGACCGCGACGACCCGTTCACCGTGCACCGCGAGGGTGGGCGCGAACTCGCTCCAGGGGCCTGCCGCGTCGACGAGTTCACCGGTCTCCGGGTCCAGGATGCCGAGCGCGGTCGAGCCGGTGCCGTGCACGACGGCGATCAGTCCGCTGTCGAGCGGCGCGAACCAGCGGTGCCCGAGCTTCCACAGGGCGCCGCCGAACTCCTCCTCGCGCGGGCAGAGTTGTTCGCCGTCGCGGTAGAGGTTCCACCAGCCGGTGCGGTCGCTCACGTACAGGAGACGGCCGTCGGGCGACCAGTCGGCCTGGGCGATGGACTCCTCCGGCCCGCCGGCCACCGTGCGGGGCTCCCGGAGCGTGCCCTCGTGGACGTCGGCGACGATCAGCTCCGTGCCGTCCCAGGGCATGCGCGGGTGGTCCCAGGCGAGCCAGGCGGCGCGCGAGCCGTCGGGAGAGAGCCGGGGGCCGGTGACGAACCGGTGGCGGTCGTCGGTGAGTTCCCGCACCGCGTCCCGGTCCTGCACGGCCGAGCCGTCCAGCGGCACGGCGGCCAGGACCCGGCGGACGTCGGTGGGCCCGTCGCCGGTGAACTCCTCCAGGACGCACCACACTTCGCCGAGGTCGGGTCTCAACTGCGGCTCCGCCCAGCGCAGTCCGCCGCCCACCGGGGAGACGGGCGTGAGAGGCGTCGGCTCGCCGCCGGGCTCGTACCGGTACAGCCGCTGGTCGGCGAAGTGCACGAACACGACGAGCGGTGCGCCGGCCACCACCGCGCCGGCCCAGGGGTGACCGCCGTACTCGATGACCCGGCTGCGCACGTTCCACGGCGCCGGCAGCACCGACTCCTCGGTCCCGTCGGCGCGCCTGCGCACCAGGGTGCGGCGGCCGCCCTCGGCGGGCCGGGGTTCGGTCCACCACACCTCGTCCCCGACGAAGCCCAGCCATTCGGGGTGCCCGTCGTGCGCGGCCGCGAGCGCCGCGTCGATGGGCGAGGGCCAGGAACCGTATGCCGACGTCTGCACGTTCTCCCCCACTCGCTCAGGCCGTCCTCAGGAAGCGGTCGAGTACCCGCACGCCGAAGTGCAGTGCCTCGACGGGGACGCGTTCGTCGACCCCGTGGAAGAGGGCCTGGTAGTCGAAGCCCTCCGGGAGCTTCAGGGGCGCGAACCCGTACCCGGTGATGCCGAGGCGGGAGAACTGCTTGGCGTCCGTGCCGCCGGACATGCAGTACGGCACCACGTGCCCCTCGGGCGCGAACTCCTCGACCGCGGCCCGCATCCGGGCGTACGTCGGTGAGTCCACCGGCGCCTGGAGGGCGACCTCGCGGTGGCTGTACTCCCAGTCCACGTCGGGGCCGGTGAGCTGGTCGAGGGTCGCGCGGAACTCGTCCTCGCCACCGGCCAGATAGCGGCCGTCGACGTAGGCCACGGCCTCCCCCGGGATCACGTTGAGCTTGTAACCGGCTTCCAGCATGGTCGGGTTGGCGCTGTTGCGGACGGTCGCCTCGACCAGCTTGGCCGCCGGGCCCAGCTTCTCCAGCAGCGCGTCCACGTCGGTCAGGTCGGTCTCGATGCCGTAGAGCGCGGCGAGTTCGGTGAGGGCGGCGCTGACGGTCGGGGTCAGCCTGAGCGGCCACTCGTGCTCGCCGATGCGGGTCACGGCGGCGGCGAGCCGGGTGACCGCGTTCTCCTTGTTGACCTTGGAGCCGTGTCCGGCGCGGCCGTTGGCGGTGAGCTTGAGCCAGCCGGTGCCGCGCTCCCCCGCCGCGATCGGGTAGATCTGCCGCCCGGCGCCGTCGTGGAAGGTGAACGCCCCGGACTCGCTGACCCCCTCCGTGCAGCCCTCGAAGAGCTCCGGGTGCTCGTCGGCGAGGAACCCGGAGCCGTCCTCGGCACTGGCCTCCTCGTCGGCGGTGAAGGCGATCACGAGGTCGCGCCGGGGCCGTACGCCCTGGCGGGCCCAGTTCCGCACGACGGCCAGGATCATCGCGTCCATGTTCTTCATGTCGACCGCCCCGCGGCCCCACACGACCCCGTCGCGGATCTCCCCGGAGAACGGGTGCACGCTCCAGTCGGCGGCCTCGGCGGGCACCACGTCCAGATGGCCGTGGACGAGCAGCGCGTCCGCCGACGGGTCGGTGCCCTCGACGCGGGCGACGACGTTCGTACGGCCCTTGGTGCGCTCCAGCATCAGGGGCTCCAGGCCCGCCCCGGCCAGCTGTTCGGCCGCGTACTCGGCGGCGGGGCGCTCCTGGCAGTCGCCGCCGCCCCGGTTGGTGGTGTCGATGCGGATGAGGTCGGACGTGAACCGGACGACCTCGTCCAGTGCCTGCTGGTCAGCCATACTGCTCCTCCACGGCGGCCGAGACGATGGTGGTGACCGCCTTGAAGGTACGGATTCCCGCGTACATGGTCTCGTTCGTGTACGCCACCCTCCGCGCCCCGATCCGCTCGACGCCCGGCACCACGGTGGCGGCCATGGCGAGGTGCTCGGCGTCGAACTCCACGGCGATGGTGAACGGGCCCGCCTGAACGGGTTCCTGACGAACCGCCAGCTGTGCGGCCTCCTTGGCCGCGGCCCGGATGTCGGCGGCGGTACGGGCCGGGGTCCGGCACACGGCCGCGTACCGCGAGACGTGGTCCTTGACGGCGACCTTCAGCGCCCCGGGCGCGTACCCGAGGGCGTCCTCGCAGGCCACGTCGTCTCCGGTGACGAGGACGACGGGGACGCCGTACTCCGCGACCACGTGTGCGTTGAGGTACCCCTCGCTGGCGGGGACGTCGTTCAGCCACACCCCGGTGATGGAGTTGGCGAGGTAGGTGTGGGCGAGGACGCCCTCCTGGCCGGCGCCCGCGTGGTAGCCGAGGAACGCGATGCCGTCGACGTCGCCGTGCTGGACGCCCTCGACCATGGACAGCGACTTGTGCCGGCCGGTGAGCATCTGCGCGCGCTCGTCGAGCCGCTCCAGCAGCAGGTTGCGCATGGTCCAGTGGGCCTCGTTGACGAGCACCTCGTCGGCGCCCCCGTCGAAGAAGCCCAGCACGGCGGCGTTCACGTCCGAGGTGAACATCGACCGGCACCGCTCCCACTGCGCTGTGCCCGGCAGCACGTCGGCCGGCCAGGTCACGCCGGTGGCGCCCTCCATGTCGGCGCTGATCAGGATCTTCATGGTCCGCCACGTTACGCGGCGAAGGGGTTCACGTCGCCCGCCCGTGCTGAGTCGAGCCGAATGCCGCTCGCCCCCGGCGCACAGGCAACTCCTGGAAGACGCGTATCCTCCCTCGCGGGTTCCACAGGAGACGGACAGGGAGAAGCGTGAGCGACACCGCACAGCCCGTACGGTCGGCACGACGGACGGCGACGACCGCCGCGCCGGGGAACCCGCCTGTTCGCACGAAGCAACGCGACGCGTTCTTCGACAACGCCAAGTACCTGGCGATCGTGCTCGTGGCGATGGGGCACGCGTGGGAGCCCCTGCGCTCCGACAGCCGTGCCGTCACCGCGCTGTACACGTTCGTCTACGCCTTCCACATGCCGGCGTTCATCATCGTCTCGGGCTACTTCTCCCGCTCGTTCGACGCGAGCCCGGCGAAGATCAAGCGGCTGGTCACCGGGGTCGTCGTCCCGTATGTCGTGTTCGAGACGGCGTACACCCTTTTCACCCGCTGGTCCGACGGAGTCCCGGACCGCCCCATCAGCCTGCTCGACCCGCTGTACCTGACGTGGTTCCTGGCCGCGCTGTTCATCTGGCGACTCACCACGCCGATCTGGCGCTGCGTGCGGTGGCCGCTGCCGATCGCCCTGACGATCGCCGCGCTCGCCACCCTCAGCCCGTCCATCGGCGACGACCTCGACCTCCAGCGGACCCTGCAGTTCCTGCCGTACTTCGTGCTCGGCCTGTGCCTGCGTCCGGAGCACTTCTCGCTGGTACGGCGGTGGCGGGTCCGCCTCCTGGCGGTACCGGTGTCCGCGGGCGCGCTTGTCTTCTCGTACTGGGCGGTCCCGCGCATGGACTACGCCTGGTTCTTCCACCGCGACGCCGCCGAGCACTTCGGGGTGCCCGACTGGTACGGCCCGCTGATGACCCTGGGCCTCTTCGGCTGCTCGCTCGTCCTGGTCGCCTGCTTCCTGTCCTGGGTGCCGGGGCGCCGGATGTGGTTCACCACCCTGGGCGCGGGCACGCTCTACGGCTATCTGCTGCACGGTTTCGTCGTGCAGGCCGGCAACCACTTCGACTGGGCCGGCCACCGCTGGCCGCACACCCCGCTCGGCGAGATCGCCGTCACGCTGGTCGCCGGTGTCGTGGTGACCGCCCTGTGCACCGCTCCCGTGCGGCGGGTCTTCCGGTGCGTGATGGAGCCGAGGATGGAGTGGGCGTTCCGGAAGGCCTCGCCGGTCACGGACGGGGTGCCCGCCCAGGTCCGCCGCTAGGGCCTGCCTCCGGGGAAGCGGGCCCCATCCGACTGTCAGCCGGCGCGTCCCACCACCCACCACTTCGAGGGCAGTTCGATCCGGGTGCCGTCGGACCGGTACTCGGTGGTGACGAGCGGTAGTTCACCGCTCGCCACGACGGTCAGCCCGGCCGCCCCGAGGTACACGGGCACCGCCTCGTCGGCGACCTCGCCGGGTGCGATGCCGTGCCGGAAGACGGGGGCCAGTTTCGCGGGCGGCCCGTCGGGGCTCTGTGCCAGGCCCACCAGGACAGCCTTGGCGGCCTCGGACAGCTCGACCAGGAAGGCGCGGCCGCGCTCCCCGACGAGCGTCGCGATCCCGTCGACCAACTGCTGCCGGTCCTCGGGCGCGGCCTGGTGCAGCACGCCCCGCATGTAGACGTTGGTGTCCCCGAGTTCGGCGTGCAGGTTCTGCGGTTCGCTCTTGTCGGAGGCGTCCAGCAGCCGGTAGGTCACCTGTCCGTCGGGGTCGGCGTCGCGCGCGCGGTCGAGGGCGGCGGCGGACAGGTCGACGCCGACGACCTGGGTGAAGTGGGCGGCGAGGAAGCGGCTCTGGGTGCCGTTGCCGCAGCCCAGGTCCACGAGGGGGAGCCCGGGATCGACCAGGAGCGGCTCGAAGTGGGCGAGGTGGACTCCGGCGGTCAACACCGGCTCCGCGTCCCAGAACACGGCCCCCTGCCGCCCCGGGGCCTCCCGCCAGAAGCCCTCCCAGGACTCCCGGTACCGACCAGTCACGCCCATGCCCAACTCCCCAGGATGCGCCACAGACCCACCACATCGGCGGGCCAGTACGGTGTATCGCGCCGAGATCACGCGGACAAGCGCATGACGCGATCCTTCACTGCCAGTTCGACGCGCACGCGCCCCCGTGAGGGGCGGTTCAGCGCCGCGGCAAGGTCAGTTCGAACCAGACGGTCTTCCCCGCCTTCGTCCGACTGGCGCCCCACTCGCGGGCCAGCGTGCTCACCACCCTCAGTCCCCGCCCGTGCTCGTCGGTGGGTCCCGCGCTCAGCAGGTTCGGCAGTTCGTGGTCGTCGTCGTCCACCTCGCACAGCAAGGTGTCCTCCCGCACGAGCCGCAGCTCGACGGGCCGGCTGTGCGCGTGCCGTACGGCGTTGGTGACGAGCTCGCTCACCATGAGCTCCGCGCCGTCGGCCAGCTTCGCCAGCCCCCAGTCGTGCAGCTGCTCCCGCACCACCGCCCGGGCCCGCCCCACCTCGGCCGGGTCGAGGGAGATGCGCCACTCGGCCACGTCGTCCGGCTCGATGCCGTTGAGCCGCGCCATGAGCAGCGCCACGTCGTCCTTGCGTCCGCCCCGCGGGTTGAGCGCGCGGATGATCGCGTCGCAGGCGTCGTCCATGGACGCGGCCGGGTGCGCGGCGGACTCGGTGAGCGTCGCGAGCCCCACCCCGATGTCCTCGCCCCGCACCTCCACGAGGCCGTCGGTGCACATCAGCAGCCTGTCTCCGGGCTCCACCCGCACGCGTACCGCCTCGAACGGCACCCCGCCGACGCCGATGGGCGCGCCCGTGGGCAGGTCGAGCAGCTCACTGCGGCCGTCCTCGGCCCGCACGATCACCGGCGGGATGTGTCCCGCGTTGGCGAGGTGGAGTTCGCCCGCGATCGGGTCGTAGACGGCGTAGAGGCAGGTCGCGAGGTAGGTGTCGCCGAGCCGTTGGGCGAGGTCGTCGAGGTTGCGCAGCAGTTGGGCCGGCGGCAGGTCGAGCGCGGCCATGGTCTGTACGGCCGTCCGCAACTGGCCCATCATGGCGGCCGAGTTGAGCCCGTGCCCCATGACGTCCCCGACGACCAGGGCGGTGCGTGCGCCGGGCAGCTTCACGGAGTCGAACCAGTCGCCGCCCACGCGTCCGAGGAGCGTGCCCGGCAGATAGCGGGTGGCGATGTCGCAGCCCGCCATGCGCGGCGGGATGTGCGGGAGCATGCTGTCCTGGAGGGTCTCGGCGACGGACTCCTGGAAGGTGTACATGCGCGCGTTGTCCAGCACGAGGCCCGCGCGGGCGGCGAGTTCGGCGCCGGTGACCCGGTCCATGTCGTTGAACTCGACGCGCTCGGGGTGCCGGAGCAGGATCATGAACCCGAGGACGACGTTGCGGGCCTTCAGCGGTACGACGAGCATGGAGCGGCCGGTGATCAGCGGCCTGATGTCCCGCTTCTCGAACTGCGAGGCGATCGCGTGCCCCATCTGTTCGCTGATGCGGGGCACGAGGACGGGCTCGCCCGTGGTCATGCACTGGAAGAACGGGGTGTGCGCGGGGAACGGCATGGCCTCGCCGACCGGCACCACGTCGTCCCAGCGGCCCGGTTCGTCGGTGTGTTCCAGGGCCACCCGGTGCCACATGGTGGTGGTGTCCGGCACGCCGTCGGGGAACCCCTCGCCGGCGACGACCTGTTCGCGCAGATAGGTGCCGGCGACGTCGGTGAAGCGGGGCACGACGGCCCTGCTGACCTCGACGATGGTCCGGGACAGGTCGAGGGAGGTGCCGATCTTCCCACTGACCTCGTTGAGGAACTCCAGCCGCTCGCGCACGGCGACGTACTCGAGGTCCTCGCCCTCGTCCGGCTCGTCCTGCGGCAGTGGCAGGCCCTCGGCGGCCGCCCGGGCCGCCCGCTCGCGGCGGGCCTTGCGCTCGGCGCGCCGGGGCACGCCCCAGTCGGGGGTGACGGGCACCCGGTCGTTCTGGCTGAACTCCAGGATGGGATAGCCCAGTTCGAGGATCTGCGCGACGATGCGGGCGCTTTCGCCGACGCTCATGCTGGGCAGGATCTCGGGGAGCCGGCGGGCGAGTTCGTCGGCTCCGGGGAAGTCGGTGTGCAGGGCGAAGGCGGGCGCGATCCGCTCGACGGCCGCACCGCCCCCGTCCAGGTCGAGATCCCGGTGGAGTGCACCGGCGTCGGCGGCCAGCACCAGCAGACGCTCGCTGCCTGGGCCCACCAGTGGGTAGGCCCACCACAGGACGTCGACCCGGTCCGCGCCGGGCACGGTGAGGCGGGCGCGGCCGGCGGCCGGGTAGGACAGACCGCTGTCGAGGGAGGACTCCAGGTCGGGTCCGAGCCCGTCGTAGGCCGCGTACCCGCCGTGGGGCGGGGCGTTCACCTCGTCGGGAAGGGCTCCGGAGACGGGCAGCAGATCGGCCGCCGAGCGCCCGATGGCGTCTTCCTTTCCGGCGCCGAACAGCCGGCTCGCGCCGCGGCTCCAGTGGGAGACCAGGCCGTCGCGGTCCACGACCACCACGGCCAGCGGGACCCGTCCGGCCGCGGCGGGTCCGTCCGCCGCGCCGTTCCCAGCTCCGCGGCTGGGAGGTGTGCCCCTCTCGGTGCCACGGTCCATGGCCCAGGCCCTCTCTCCGCAAGATCTGTGCCGCCTGCTCCACCGTACGGCGCCGGTCGGTCACAGTGTGCGGCAATGCGGGAATTGGCCCGGACCGGACCACCCCGGCGTGCGCCCGGCGCTGACGCTCCGTCAGTCGTCGTGCCCCAGCTGGAGATCCCGCTCCGTGCGGCCGCCTCCGGCCACCTGGAGCACGGCGGCGACCGGCGGGTAGCCGGTGGCGATGACGGTGTACTCGCCGCCGGACAGGTCGCCGAATCGGAAGGTGCCGTCGGGGCCGGTCGTGAGGCTGTCCACCACGTTTCCGGCGCCGTCCAGGAGCGTCACGCGCGCGTCCTGCACGGATCGACCGCCACCGGCCCGCACGGTACCGCGCAGCATCGCGCCGCCCGTCAGTTCGACGTCCTGACGCGATTCCCGGGAGGCCCGGACGGTGACCGGCAGGGCGGCGGGACGGAACGCGGGCGCCCCGGCCGCGAGGGTGTACTCCCCCGCGACCAGTTCGGTGACGACGTAGGTGCCGTCCTGCCCGCTGCGGGTGGTGGCCACGACCTCGCCGTGCGCGTCGGTGAGGGTGACGGCGGCGTCCGGTACCGGTGTGCCGTCGGCGGTCCGCACCCGGCCCGCGAGCCGTCCGGGGCCGCCGAGGACGAGGTCCAGCGTGACGGGGTGCTCGCCGACCGTCACGGACACGGCCTGCGGCTGGTGGCCGCTCGCGGCGGCGATGAGGACGTACGACCCGGCTCCCGGCGTCGACAGCGCGTACCGCCCGTCCTCGCCGCCGAAAGCGCGCCCGACCTGCGCTCCGGCCATGTCGATGAGGGTGAGGGCGGCCCGCGGCACCGCGGTCCCGTCGGAGTGCTGCACGGTGCCGCGCACGGGGATCGCGGTGGCGTGCGGCGGGCGCGGTGGGATGGGGACCTGCGGGACGGGGGCGGTCTCCGGGTCGGCGGTGTGGTGGGACACCAGCGGTTTCTCCTTGAGGAAGAAGGCGATGAGCAGACCGAGGACGAGCACCGGCACGAGGTAGAGGAAGATCCTCGGCATGGCGTCGGCGTAGGCCCGGACGTAGCCGTCGCGGAGCGCCGGGGGCAGAGCGTGGACGAGCTGCGGGGTGAGGGACTCCGGGTCGGGCAGCCCTTGCCCGCCGGGGAGCCGCCGTTCCAGCGAGTCCGCGAGCCGGTCGGCGAACAGGGTGCCGAAGATCGCCGCTCCGACGCTGCCGCCGATCTGCCGGAAGTAGTTGTTGGCGCTGGTGGCGGTGCCGAGGTCCGCGGGGCGGACGGAGTTCTGCACGGCGAGGATCAGCACCGGCATCACCATGCCGATCCCGGCGCCGAGCACAGCCATCCAGATGCTGTAGTGCAGCCGAGGGGTGTCGGCTTCGAGCCGGGACAGCAGCCACATGCCGACGACGGAGAGGGCGGTGCCGAGAAGGGGCCAGATCCGGTAGCGGCCGGTGTGGCTGACGAGTTGTCCGGAGACGACGGAGGCGCCGACGATCCCGGCCATCATGGGCAGCATCAGCAGCCCCGACTCGGTGGCGCTCGCGCCGTCAACCATCTGGAGGAAGGTCGGCAGATAGCTCGCCGCCCCGAAGAGCGCGACTCCGATCACCAGGCCCACCAGGCCGGTGACGTTGAAGACGGAGTCCCTGAACAGCCGCAGCGGGATGAGGGGTTCGGCGGCGACGTGCTCGGCGACCAGGAAGAGGACGGTGGAGACCGCCGCTCCGACCGCGAGGCCGAGGATCGTCCGCGAGTCCCAGGCGTACTCGGTGCCGCCCCAACTGGTCAGCAGCACCAGGCAGGTGGAGGCCGCGGCGAGCAGCAGGGCACCGAGGACGTCGAACCGGGGCCTGACCCGCGGCTTCGGAAGCTTGAGCACCGCGGTGACGACGGCCAGGGTCAGCAGCCCGAAGGGCACGTTGACATAGAAGCACCACCGCCAGGAGAGGTGGTCGGTGAACCAGCCGCCGAGCAGCGGGCCGGCGACGGAGGCGAGCCCGAAGGCGGCGCCGATCAGGCCCATGAAGCGGCCGCGCCGCCGGGGCGGCACGATGTCGGCGATGATCGCCTGCACACCGGTCATGAGGCCGCCCGCGCCGACGCCCTGGACCGCGCGGAAGGCGATCAACTGATCCATGGTCGCGGCCCGTCCGGCGAGCGCGGAGCCGGCCACGAAGACGACGATCGCGAACTGGAAGACGCCCTTGCGGCCGAGCAGGTCGCCGAGCTTGCCGTAGACCGGCAGTCCGATCGTGGCGGTGAGCAGGTAGGCGGTGATCGCCCAGGACATCCGGTCCAGGCCGTGCAGCTCACCGACGATCTTCGGGAGCGCGGTGGCGACGATCATCTGCTCCAGCGCGGCGAGGAGCAGTGCGAGCATCAGCCCGAAGAAGATCAACCGCACCCGGCGCGGGCCGAGTTCGACGGTCGGGGCGGGGGCCTCCGGTGGCGCTTCGACCGGTTCCTCGTGCGCCGCAGTCGCCGTCGCCGTCGTCACGCCCACGTCCCGCTCCCCTCGCCGCGCCTGCCCCGCATTTCCACGCATAAGGCGACAACTACGAGCAAGCGCGACGAGTTACGGCACCCCGGTGGGCCGTACGGAGATCCACTCGATCCGGTGACCGGCGGCAACGTCCGCCGGGTGCCGGGGACTTACTTCTCGACCTCGGCGGCGAGCCGGTCCAGGAGGGAGTCGTAGATCCGGCCGAGGCCCTTGGGGGCGAAGGTCTTCTCGAAGAAGCCGCCGATGCCGCCGGCACCCTGCCAGACGGTGGTCACGACGACACGGGACTTGCCCTCGCCGGCCGGGGTGACCCGCCAGGTGGTGACCATGGAGGAGTTGCGGTCCTTCTCGACGAGCTCGCCGTCGGTGGGCTCGGTGACCTCCAGGAGGCAGTCACGGATCCGCTTGCTGGTGGCCTGGAGCTTCCAGTGGACGAGGGTGCCCTCGCCGTCGCCGCCCTCGCGCACCTCGTACTCGCTGAACTGCTCCGGGAGCACCTTGCCGCGCGTGCCGGTGTAGTCGGCGACGGCGTCGAACACCTCATCCGCGTCCGCCGCGACGATCCGCTCCGTAGTGGCCTCGACCTGCGCCATCGACTTCCTCCAGGACTTCAAGTTCTCGGGCTTGGGGCAAGCCAACCACCCCCGCCCGTGGCCGCCCAAATCGGGGTTGCGCAGAAAATCGAACAAGTGTTTCACTCGAAGGGCAGTGCTACCGAGGAGGCCTCATGCGCTGGGAGAACCTCACCGAGTCCGCGGAACACGGGCGGGCCGACGCCGCTCTCTTCGGCGCCGACGCGGTGGTCAGCCGTACCTTCGACACGCCCGAGTTCGCCGGGATCACGTTCCACGAGATCCGGGCCCGCTCGATCATCAACCGGGTGCCGGGCGCCTCCCGCATGCCCTTCGAGTGGACGGTGAACCCCTACCGAGGTTGCTCCCACGCGTGCGTGTACTGCTTCGCCCGCAAGACCCACAGTTATCTCGACCTGGACACCGGTCTCGGCTTCGACTCCCAGATCGTCGTCAAGGTGAACGCCCCCGAGCTGCTGCGCCGCCAGCTCGGTTCGCACCGCTGGGGCGGCGACCACATAGCGATGGGCACCAACGTCGACTGCTACCAGCGCGCGGAGGGCCGCTACAAGCTGATGCCGGGCATCCTCGCCGCCCTGCGCGACCACGCGAACCCCTTCTCGATCCTGACCAAGGGCACGCTGATCCTGCGCGACCTCGACCTGCTCCGGCAGGCCGCCTCGGTGACGGACATCGGCGTCTCGGTCTCGGTCGGCTTCACCGACCCCGACCTGTGGCGCACCGTGGAGCCGGGCACGCCCGCTCCGGAGCGGCGTCTGGACGTCGTACGGACGCTGGGCGAGCACGGCATCGGGTGCGGGGTGCTGATGGCGCCGGTGATCCCGTTCCTGAGCGACAGCCCCGCGCAGTTGCGGGCGACCGTGCGCGCGATCGCCGCCGCCGGGGCCACCTCGGTCACCCCGCTGGTGCTGCATCTGCGGCCGGGCGCCCGCGAGTGGTTCATGGCCTGGCTGCACCGCGAGCACCCGTATCTGGTACGCCGTTACGAGCGGCTCTACGCGGACGGCGCCTACGCTCCCAAGTGGTACCAGCGCCGGATCACCCGTCAGGTCCATGAACTGGCCCAGGAGTACGGCATCGGTCCCGCGGGCGCGGGGACGCGTCGGCGGATCCGGGAGCCGGAGCCCGAGGTCGAGCCGGTGTCCGAACCGGTACAACTCACGTTGATCTGAGAGCGTTCGAGCGCATCGGACTGACCAATCGGGTCAAGTATTGTCAGAACACGTTCTTCCGGGCGTGCTTTCCGGGACGATGCCGCGTGGACCGTGGCCCTCGCGGTCCGCCACCTCCGTCCTGGGAGGACCCCATGAGAAAGCGCGCAGCCGTGCTGTGCGGTGCCGCGGTCGTCGTGGCCGGGACCTTCACCGCCGTCCCCGCCGACGCCAGCGCCCCGCAGTCCGTACCCACCGCATCCGCCGCCCGACTCACCTGGAAGAAGTGCGGCACCGCCGACTACCCGACGCTTCAGTGCGCGTCCCTCAAGGTGCCGCTCGACCACGCGAACCCGCGCGGGCGGCAGATCACCCTCGCACTGTCCCGTGTCCCGCACACCGCCAAGACGTTCCAGGGCCCGCTGCTGGTCAACCCCGGCGGCCCCGGTGGCAGCGGTCTGACCTTCGCCGGGTTCATCGCCTCCGGCCTGCCCAAGGCCGTCGCGGCCCAGTACGACGTCATCGGCTTCGACCCGCGCGGGGTGGGCAGGAGCACGCCCGCCCTCAACTGCAAGCCGGGCCACTTCGACCCGGTACGCCCGGACTCCGTGCCGAGCAGCCCCGCGATCGAGAAGGCGAACCTCGAACGCGCCAAGTCCTTCGCCGCCGCCTGCGGCCGCAAGTACGCGAGCGTGCTGCCGCACATCGACACCATCAGCGCCGTGCGGGACATGGACGCGATCCGCCGGGCCCTCGGCGCCCAGCGGATCAACTACTTCGGTTACTCCTACGGCACCTATCTGGGCGCGGTCTACGCCAAGCTCTTCCCGCACCAGGTACGCCGCCTGGTCCTGGACTCGATCGTGGACCCGACCGGCGTCTGGTACGACGACAACCTCGCCCAGGACCACGCCTTCAACGACCGGCACCGGGCGCTGATGGCCTGGATCGCCAAGTACGACGCGACGTACAGGCTCGGCACCGATCCGGAGAGGATCGAGGCCAAGTGGTACGCGATGCGGGCGGCCCTCGCCAAGAAGCCCGCGGACGGCAAGGTCGGCGCCTCCGAACTGGAGGACACCTTCATCCCGGGCGGCTACTACAACGGCTACTGGCCCTACCTGGCCGAGGCGTTCGCGGCGTACGTGAACAAGAAGAACGCCGATCCGCTGGTCGAGGCGTACGAGAACTTCGGCGCCGTCGACGCGTCCGGGGACAACGGCTACAGCGTCTACACCTCGGTGCAGTGCCGTGACGCCTCCTGGCCGCGCGACTGGCGCCAGTGGCAGAAGGACAACTGGGACGTGTACGAGCAGGCCCCGTTCATGACCTGGAACAACGCCTGGTACAACGCGCCGTGCGCGTTCTGGCCCACGCGGTCGCTGAGCCCGGTGAACGTCGCCAACGGCAAGCTGCCGCCGGCGCTGCTCTTCCAGGCGACCAACGACGCGGCGACCCCGTACCAGGGCGGTGTCACGGTCCACCGGCTGCTGGCGGACTCCAGTCTCGTCGTCGAGCGGGGCGGCGGGAACCACGGCATCACGCTGAGCGGGAACACGTGCCTGGACAAGTACCTGACCGCGTATCTGACCGACGGCAAGGTGCCGCGCGGCGGTGGCGAGGCCGACGCGGTGTGCGCGGCACTGCCCGATCCGAAGCCCCTGGCCTCCAAGGCGGCGTCGACGTCCTCGCGCGGCGCGGCCCTGCACGGGCTGCTCGGCGCCCGCGGCTGAGCGCCTGACACTCCGTCGGGGACGGGCGTTGTCAGTGCCGTGGTCCACCATGGACGCATGAGTGAGCTGACCAGGATTCCCGCCCCCGCCGGGGTCGCCCCCGCGGCCCAGTACTCCCATGTGGTGCTGGGCCGCGGCCGTTTCGTGGCGGTCTCGGGCCAGGTCCCCCTCGACGAGGACGGCAGGCTCATCGGCGACGGCGATCCCGCCGCCCAGGCCCGCCAGGTCTTCGAGAACCTCCGCCGCTGCCTGGCCGCCGCCGGGGCGACCTTCGACGAGGTCGTCAAGCTCACCTACTTCGTCACGGACATGGCCCATATGCCGGCGATCCGCGCGGCACGCGCCGAGCACATACCCGACGACCGACTGCCGGCGGCCTCGGCCGTACAGGTGGCGGCGCTGGTGCGGCCGGAGTTCCTGATGGAGATCGAGGCGCTCGCTGTGCTGCGCGAGTAAATCGGAGGCCGGCGCGGGCGGCGGCTGTCTAGGGTGCCGCCATGAACGACCCTCTCCTCATCCGCGAGATGACCCTCGCCGACTGCGACCGCGTCTCCGAGATCCGGATCCGGGGCTGGCAGAGCGCGTACCGGGGCCTCATGCCCCAGCCGTTCCTCGACGCGCTCAGCGTGACGGAGGACGCCGAGCGCCGCCGAGCCCGGTTCGGACAGGGCGGCAGCGTGGTGGACCTGGTCGCCGAGCGGGACGGCGAGATCCTCGGCTGGGCCTGCCACGGCCCCTACCGCGACGGCGAGATCCGCACCCAGGACGCCGAGTTGTACGCGATCTACGTGGACGCGCGGCGGTACGGCAGCGGTCTCGGACACGCCCTGCTCCAGGAGTCCGTACGCCGCTGCACGACCGCCGGCCACCCCCGCATGCTCCTCTGGGTCGTCAAGGGCAACACCCGCGCCCGACGCTTCTACGAACGCCATGGCTTCCGGCCCGACGGTGCCGAGGATCCCTACGAGGTGGACGGCGTCCCGGTCCCGGAGGTGCGGTACGTGCGGGCACTCAACGCCTGAAGGCCGTCCGCCGGCGCCGTGGGGACGGGCCGTGGGTCGGGGCCCGCCCGCTCGTCGTCCGCCGCTGCCGCGGCCAGTTGGTCGAGGTGTGCAAGAGCACCGGCTTCACGCCCTGCATCGACTTCCCGACCGGCGCCCACCCGCCGACCGCGCTCTCACCTCTCCGGACCTGCAAGCCACGACCGCCACCAGCACCCTCCGCGCACCGCCCAGCTCCAAGCCCCGGTCCACCCGGCGGCGCGCCATCCGACACCGCCCCCTCCACACCCGGCCCTCAGCACCCCCCGGCCGCCCCCTCACCGCTGCCTCGGAATCCGCGCCAGCGCGTGCACCGCCGCCTCGGCCAGCGACGGATGGGCGAGGGCTTCGTTCAGTACGGGTCTGGCGCGGGCGTCGGCCAGGGTGCCGAGGCCCTCCACGCAGGCCAGTGCCACGCGGCGGTAGGGGTCGTGCGGGCGCAGTCGGCGCTCCAGCGTGGTGATGAGGGCGGGTACGGACTCGGGGGCGCGCAGTTGGGCCAGCAGCCGGACCGGGTGCAGGGCGTAGGCGACCCGCAGTTCGTTGGTGGCGAGGGCGGCGGCCGCGCGGGCCGTGCGCGGGTCGTCGAGCCGGGCGAGGGCGTACGCGGCGGCGGCGCAGCGCGGCGGATCGCGGTGGTTGAGCAGCAGGACGAGCGACTCGAAGGCCCGGCGGTCGCCGGCGAGGCCGAGCCGGAAGGCGGCCAGTTCCCGGGCCCACAAAGGCTGTCCGGGCTCGGTGAGTACAGAGGCCAGCTCGTCCGGGTCCTCGGTCGCCACCAGACGGTCGAAGGCGGCCGACGCCCCCGACTCCTGCCGTAAGCGCTCCGTGAGCGATCGCAACTCTTCGTCCATGAACCCGAGGTTAGGCGGCCCGCCCGGGGCGCGGGACGTACATCACAAATCCGGGGGCTGGCGCGCTCGTTACCCACCGGTTAAGCTCAGACGAGCGAGTTACCCACTCGCGGAACTCCTTGCGGTGGCCTGGTGACGCAGCTACCGCGAGAGCAGTCGGTTCGGTACCTCGCGTACCACCAGTACGACCCGGCCTGGGACAGGGCCGGTCGGTTTCCGCCGTTCTCCGGGCATGTGCGATGCCCGCGACGACGGTCCGGGCGTGTGCGCTCGCAGCCCGGCAACACCCGCACTCAGCAGTTCTTCTCGCACCCGGTGCGCCCCTCGGCGTACCGGGTCGCGCTCCCAGTCGTCACCCTCATTCCTGGAGTTCCGCGATGGCCACTCCCCTGCCCCACCCCTCTCTGTCCCCGCTCAAGACGATCGCCGTCGTCGGCCTCGGCACGATGGGCACCGGCATCGCCGAGGTCCTCGCCAGGGCCGGCCGCGAGGTCGTCGGCATCGACATCAGCGAGGCGCAGGCCGCCCAGGCCGTCGCCGTCCTGGAGACCACGAGCGCCCGTGCCGTGGAGCGCGGCCGGCTCACCGAGCAGGAGCGCGCGGACGTCCTCGCCCGCGTCCGCACCTCCACCGACCTGCGCGCGGCGGCCGACGCCGACCTCGTCATCGAGGTGGCTCCGGAGTCGTACGAGATCAAGCACCAGATCTTCCGCGAGCTGGACGGGATCGTGCGGCCCGAGACGATCCTCGCGACCGGTACCAACGCCCTGTCCGTGACCCGTCTGGCCGCCGACTCGGCCCGCCCGGAGCGGGTGCTGGGCCTGCACTTCTTCAACCCGGCGCCGGCGATGAAGCTGGTCGAGGTCGTCTCCTCGGTGCTCACCGCCCCGGCGGCCGTCGCGGCGGTCACCGACCTCGCCCTCGACCTCGGCAAGGAGCCCGTCGCGGTCGGCGACCGGCCCGGTTTCGTCGCCGACGGACTGCTGTTCGGCTACCTCAACCAGGCGGCCGCGATGTACGAGGCGAAGTACGCCTCCCGTGAGGACATCGACGCGGCGATGCGGCTCGGCTGCGGCCTGCCGATGGGCCCCCTCGCCCTGCTCGACCTGATCGGCGTCGACACCGCGCGCACGGTCCTGGAGGCCATGTACGCCGAGTCCCACGACCGGCTGCACGCCCCCGCCCCGATCCTCAAGCAGCTCAGCGAGGCGGGTCTGACCGGCCGTAAGTCGGGCCGCGGCTTCTACACCTACGAGGCCGCCGGCAGCGCGACGGTCGTGCGGGACGCGCTGACTCCCGCGCAGAGCGCCACCCAGGTCCCCGGCCGCGAGGTCCGCTCCGTCGGTGTCGCGGGCTCCGGCACCATGGCGTCCGGTATCGCGGAGGTCTTCGCAAAGGCCGGGTACGAGGTCGTGCTCGCCGCCCGCAGCGAGGAGAAGGCGCAGACCGCGAAGGCCCGTATCGGCAAGTCCCTTTCACGCTCTGTCGACAAGGGCCGGATGACCGCCGAGGCGGCCGCGCAGGCCCTGGACCGGATCACCGCGGCGGGCTCCTACGAGGCGTTCGCGGACGTCGACCTGGCCGTCGAGGCCGTCGCCGAGGACCTGGAGATCAAGCAGCAGCTCTTCCAGGCGCTGGACAAGGTCTGCAAGCCGGGCGCGGTCCTGGCCACCACGACCTCCTCACTGCCCGTCGTCGCCTGCGCCCGCGCCACCTCGCGCCCGCAGGACGTGATCGGCATGCACTTCTTCAACCCGGCGCCGGCGATGAAGCTGGTCGAGGTCGTCCGCACGGTCCTGACGGGCGAGGACGTCCACGCGACGGTCCGCGAGGTCTGCGTCCGGATCAAGAAGCACGCGGTCGACTGCGGTGACCGCGCGGGCTTCATCGTGAACGCCCTGCTGTTCCCGTACCTCAACAACGCGATCAAGATGGTGCAGGAGCACTACGCGTCCCTCGACGACATCGACGCGGCGATGAAGCTGGGCGGCGGCTACCCGATGGGCCCCTTCGAGCTCCTTGACGTCGTCGGCCTGGACGTCTCGCTGGCGATCGAGAAGGTCCTGCACCGCGAGTTCCGCGACCCGGGTCTGGCTCCGGCCCCGCTCCTGGAGCACCTGGTGGCCGCGGGCTGCCTCGGCCGCAAGACCGGCCGAGGCTTCCGCGAACATGCCCGCCGCTGAGCACGCCGGCGACTGGTTCACGGGCGGTGAGGACTGGGGCGGACTGCTCGGTCCGGGCGGTCCTCACCCGCCCCCGGGACCCGGCGGCGCCCCGCGGGTCCCGGACGGGACAAAACCCGGACACGCGCACCAACCTGCGCACATGCAGTACGTTCGGGTCATGTCCCAGCCCGCCAAGTCGTCCCGTACACCAGCCACGTCCGACGCGCCGGAGAGTGCCGCGGGCAGTCGCGCGGCCGCCCAGCGGCTCAAGATGCGTCGAGAACTGGCCGCCGCCGCGATGGAGTTGTTCTCCACCAAGGGGTACGAGGCGACGACCGTCGACGAGATCGCGGCCGCGGCCGGCGTCGCCCGCCGCACCTTCTTCCGCCACTTCCGCTCCAAGGAAGAGGCGATCTTCCCCGACCACGACGACACCCTGATCCGGGCGGAGGCCGTGCTGAACGCGGCCCCCGCGCACGAGCACCCGCTCGACACGGTGTGCCGCGGCATCAAGGAAGTCATGAGGATGTACGCGGCCCGGCCGGAGATCTCGGTCGCCCGCTACAAGCTGACGCGCGAGGTGCCGACGCTGCGGGAGGCGGAGATCGCCTCGGTGGCCCGCTACGAGCGGCTGTTCACCCGGTATCTGCTCGGACACTTCGACGAGCACGCACATGACGACGACGCCAACGACGACCCCCTGCTGGCGGAGGTCGCCGCGTCGGCCGTGGTCACCGCGCACAACCACGTGCTGCGGCGGTGGCTGCGGGCCGGCGGGCAGGGGGACGTCGAGGCGCAGTTGGACCACGCCTTCGCGATCGTGCGGAAGACCTTCGGGACGGGGATCGGCGCGGGCCGCACCACGACCGCTCAGCCGCCGGCCGACGCGACGGTCTCCACCCACGGCGAGGTCCTGGTCGCGGTCGCCCGCACCGACGCCCCGCTGGACGAGGTCATGCGCACCATCGAGCAGGCGCTCAAGGAGCACTCCTGACGTACGCGTCAAGGGGCCGGTACCGGAAAACCCGGTACCGGCCCCTTTTTCGCGTTCGAGGAAAGGTTTCTTTTCGAACTCTTCGCCAAGGATGACCCAGCTCCTCCGTGATCTTCACCGAAAATCTCTCCCGCGGTCCGACGGCATGGCAGGCTCTCGGATCGTCGGAAACGAAATCCGCGGGCCTGGGGAGGCCGGCGGTCTTGGCGTGAACACCGGAAAAAGCCTCGGGGAAACAGGGGAATGAGGCTCGGTGCGCGCCCTCGCGCAATCCTTTTCTGCCGCCCGCGCGCGGCATTTTCAGGGGGGATTTCCTTGTCCTTTTCCACTCCGCCCGTCGTCGGCATCATCGGACTGGGCTATGTCGGGCTGCCCACGGCTCTCGCCCTGCTGGAGTCTGGTCTCACGGTCATAGGCCTCGACGTGGACGCCGCCCGGCTGGACGCCGTCCGCGCCCACCACGTCGACCTGGTCCCCGAGGACCACCGCAGGCTGCGCCTGCACACCGGTGACGGCCCGGGTGCCGACCGGTTCGTCCTGACCACGGACCCCGCGGCCCTGCGCGCCGCCGAGACGGTCCTGATCTGCGTCCCGACTCCGGTCGACGACCATCTGGTGCCCGACCTGCGGGCCCTGTCCGGCGCCTGCGCCACCGCCGCGGCCCAGGCGGTTCCCGGGCAGACCATCGTGCTGACCTCGACCAGCTACGTCGGCACCACCCGGGACCTGCTCCTCGGCCCGCTGGCCGAGCGCGGGCTGCGGGTGCCCGAGGACGTGAGCGTGGCCTACGCCCCGGAGCGCATCGACCCGGGCAGCACCGAGCACACCCAGAGCACGACCCCGCGGGTGGTCGGAGGGGTGAGTCCGGAGTGCACCCGGCGCGCCGCCGACGTGCTGCGGCGCACCGGCGCCGAGGTGCACGAGGTGCTCTCGCCCGAGGCCGCCGAGATGACCAAGCTGCTGGAGAACACCTTCCGCGCGGTCAACATCGCCCTGGCCAACGAGTTCGCCACCATCTGCGGGGAGCTGGGCCTGGAGGCCCTGGAGGTCATCCAGGCGGCGGCCACCAAGCCGTACGGGTTCATGCCGTTCTTCCCCGGCCCCGGAGTGGGCGGGCACTGCATCCCCTGCGATCCGCACTACCTGCTGTGGCAACTGCGCGAGAAGCGGGTCGCCTCGCCGCTGATCGACACGGCGATGACCGCGATCGCCACCCGGCCGCACGCGGTCGTGCAGCGCGCCCGGGACGTCCTCGCCGACGGGGGCGTACCGCTGCGCGCGGCCCGGGTACTGGTGGTCGGGGTGGCGTACAAGTCGGGGGTGGCCGATCTGCGGGAGTCGCCGTCCCTGGAGATCATGGCCGCGCTCGGCGAGGCCGGCGCCGAGGTGGCGTACACCGATCCGCTCATCCCGTCGGTGTCCGTGGGCGGGCGGCTGCTGCTGTCCGAGCCCGAGCCCGGCGAGCGGGACTGGGACCTGGTGCTGGTCCACTGCGTGCACCCGCGCCAGGACCTGTCGTGGATCGGGGACGACCTGCCGGTCCTGGACACCACGTACCGGCTTCAGGACTTCAAGCACCGGGCGGTGGTATGAGCGTCCAGGCCGAGCGGCCCGCCCCTCCCGGCGGGCCCGAGCCCTCCCCGTTCGTGCCCGGCCAGCGCGGCGCGCCGCGGCCCGGCCGGGCCCGCCTCACCGCGCTGACCGACCGCATGGACCCGGGGGTACGGCACTCCGCGCGCCGCCTGCTCGTGGTGATCCTGCTGCTGCCGCTGCTGCTGATCCTGGCCCACGAGGCGCCCCGGCTGGTGCAGGCCCCTCTGGTCCTCGGGTACGGCTTCCTGGTGCTGACGGTGACGGTCTCCATGCTGTTCATCGCCTACAGCCGCTACGACGACCCGTCCCGGCGGACCCTGCGCGGGCGCCCGCGTCACCTGGACCGCTTCCCCGAGCTGCCCGCCCGGCCCCGGGTGAGCTTCCTGGTGGCGGTGAAGGACGAGGAGGACGGCATCGAGGCGTGCGTGCGGTCGATGGCCGGGAGCGACTACCCGGACCTGCAGATCGTGGTGGTCGACGACGCCTCCACCGACGGCACCCGGGCGGTGCTGCGGCGCCTGGCGCGCGAACTGTCCGTGCGGGTGCTGTACCTGGACCGCAACGTGGGCAAGAAGCACGCCCTGGTCCGGGCCGCCGCGCTCGCGGACGGGGACGTCATCGCCTTCACCGACTCCGACTGCGTGCTCGCCCCCGACGCGCTCCGGCGGTGCGTGACCGCGCTGACGGCGCACCGGGAGCTGGGCGCGGTCAGCGGCCACGCGCGGGCGCTGAACGCCGACGAGAGCGTGCTGTCCAAGGCGCAGGACGTCTGGTACGAGGGGCAGTTCCGGGTCGCCAAGGCCGCGGAGGCGACCTTCGGGTCCGTCTCGTGCGTGTCCGGGCCGCTCGCCGTGTTCCGCCGGGACGCCATTCTCAACTACCTGCCCGCCTGGGCCGGCGACCGTTTCCTCGGCGGTGAATTCCGGTTCGCCACCGACCGGCAGCTCACCGGATACGTCCTGGGCCAGAAATGGAAGGGGCGGAAACTGAAGGCGCAGTACGCCGATTCTCCTTTCGTCACCGAACGGGACCACCCGGAACTGCCGTGGCGCATCGGCTATGTGCAGTCCGCGAAGGTATGGACGACCGTGCCGGCCAGGTTCAGGCCTTTCATGCGTCAACAGGTGCGCTGGAAGAAGAGCTTCATCCGCAACCTGTTCTTCACCGGCACCTTCATGTGGCGGCGCGGACTCGGCCCGGCGGTGCTCTTCTACGGGCACGTCCTGTGGGTGCTGTGCGCTCCGCTGATGGCCGTACGCCACCTGGTGTGGGCGCCGTACCACGGGCTGTGGTTCCTGACCGGGCTGTACTTGGGGGGCGTCCTCCTCAAGGGCGTGGTGTGGGGTCTGGCCTTCAAGGCGGACAACCCCCGCTCCACGCGCTGGCGGTACCGGCCGCTGATGAGCCTGTTGTCGTCGGTGGTGCTGTCCTGGCTGCTGCCGTACTCGCTGCTGACCATCCGGCGCGGCGTCTGGTCGAGGAGGCTGTCATGAAGGCCCTGCGAGCCGTCGGACGGGGGCTGGCCGCGCTGCTGGCCGCGGGCGTCGTCATCGCCCTGTATCTGCTGGTGCTGACCCGGGGGAGCTGGCAGCCGTGGACCGCCCTGTGACCGGGGGGCGGTCCCGCCTCACCGCCCGTCTGCGCCGCGGCACCGTGCGCGCCACCCTGGCCGCCCTGACCGCGCTGGTGCTCACCGTGCCCTTCGTGGTCGCCTGGCGGGTCTACGTCGACCAGCGCAACGTCACCCGCCAGGTGAGCGTGCCCGCCGCGCGGGTCGACGCGGCGACCGCCGCCCGCTGGAAGGCCGTCGGAGCCGGTCTTCCGGAGCGTGCGGCGCCGGTGATCCTCACCTACCACGACCTCAAGCCGCACAGCCGCAGCCGCTACATCGTGGACCCCGCCGTGTTCGAACGGCAGCTCAGTGCCCTGCGGGCGGCGGGCTACCACACCCTCAGCACCGACGAGTTCGTCGACTACCTGCTCGGCGGTCCGGTGCCGCCGCGCTCGGTGATGCTGACCTTCGACGACGGCACCCACGGCCTGTGGACCTACGGGGACCGCATCCTCGCGCGGCACCGCATGAACGCCGTGTCGTTCCTCATCACCGGCAGGGTGGGTCTGCACCGGCCCTACTACCTGTCCTGGCAGGAGATCGCCCGGATGGCCCGCTCGGGCCGCTGGGACTTCGAGGACCACACCCACGACCTGCACAGCCGCACCCGGATCGGTCCGCGGGGCGAGCTGGGTTCCCTGCTCGCCCACCGCAGGTACCTCGCCTCCACCGGCCGTCTGGAGAGCACGGACCACTACCAGCGCAGGGTCAGGGCGGACTTCACCAGTTCGCTGGCCGCCTTCGAACAACACGGCCTGCCCCGGCCCAGCCTCTTCGCCTATCCCTTCTCCGAGTCGGCGAACCCGAACAAGACCTCGTACGTGCGCGACCTGATCGAGCGGACCTTCGTCGCGGCCATGACGGACAAGACGTTCAGTCCCGAGCCGGCGGCCCGCAGATCGGCGGTGCACCAGGAGTACCAGCGGCTGGAGGTTTTCGCGGACACCACCGCCGATGCCCTGCTCGCGCAGGTGGCGGCCCGTACGCCGGTGCCCCCGTCGGGCGATCCGCTGCGCTTCCCGGAACGCTGGACGGGCATCAGCTGGAAGCCGCTCGGCGGCACCGGCGCCCTGACCGGCGAGGGCGTCCGTCCGGGCGCCGGCCGTTACGTGTACGGCGCCTACGCCCCGCACGGCGCCGCCGACTGGGACCACTACTCGGTCACCGCCGGCGTGACCGCCCTGCCCGCGCGAGGCGGCAGCGCCACGGTGTTCGTGCGGGTCGGCGGGGACTCCACGGTCGGGGTGCGTGTCTCCCGGGGCACCGCCCAGATGGTCGGCGGCCGGGCGCAGAACCAGGTGCTGGCCGAGCACGCGCTGACTCCCGGGCCCTCGCACGAGGTCCGGGTGACGGTGGACGGCTCCCGCACGGTGGCGGTCGTGGACGGCCGCCATCGGTTCACCGTGCCGAACAGCAGCGGGGTGCGCGGCACCGGCGGGATCGCCCTGGCCCTGTCGCGGGGGGACACCGGTCCGTCCTGGCCCGCGTTCGGCCACGTGGAGACCGCACCGCTGCCCGGCGCTGCGGCCCCCGCCCGGCCCTTCGACGGCCCCGCCGGCTGGACCGACGGGGACGGCGGCCGCGCGCGGGCGGTGATCGGTGCCGGTGGCGTGCAGCCGATCGGCCCGCGCGGCTGGACCTACGCCGCCTACCGGCCGGGCAGCACCGCGCACTGGTCCGGCTACACGCTGGGCACCCGGCTGACGGGCCTGTCGGAGGAGGGGCTGCACAGCTCGGTCGTGGTGCGCCGCGGCGCCCCGGACCAGCTCACGGTCCGGCTCTCCCGCGGCTGGATCACGCTCCTGTCGGGCCCCGGCGGCCACCCTCGCACCGTGCTCTCCCGCAAGCTGCCGGAAGCCGCGGAGAGGGACGTGCGGGTGGCGGTCGGGGCACGGGCGACGGAGGTCACCGTCGGTGGCGGACTGGTGCGCGCGTCCGTCCCCGCCACGGGCGGCACCGGGGGCATCGCGCTCGGTGTCTACCGGCGGACGCCGGCCCAGCCGTGGCCCGGGTTCGAGGGCTGCGCGGTCACCGGAGGACGTACGGGATGATCCGGCGGCTCGTACGGCGTCGGCGGGCAGGGCTCCTCACCGGGGTCCTGCTCGCCGTGCTGCTGGTGTCGGCGTTCGCGGGCGGCCTGACACTGCGCGCCGCCGGCCGGGCCGGCCCGGCGTCGGAGTTCCGCCCCGAGTTTCCCGAACGGGGCCTGGTCACCAACGAGTTCGCGTACTGGCACCCCGACGCCCCCGGCGCACACCACTCCCCCGACTGGACCATGACCAGCGGCTCGCTGTTCGGGCTCGACGGCGCGGGCTGGTCGGGGCGCCCCGACGGTGAGCGCCCCGACGCCGAGTCCGCCCGGGCCACGGACTCGGCGGTCTTCCGGCTGGCCTCGCGGCGCCGCGACTTCGGTGACACCCGCCTTTCCCTGCGGCTGCGGCTGACGGAGCTGGTGACGACACCGCGCACCCCGGCGCAGCCGTACGACGGGGTCCATCTGTGGCTGCGGTTCCACAGCGAGCAGGAGTGCTACGCGGTCAGCGTGGTCCGGCGGGACGGGCAGGTCGTGGTGAAGCGCAAGACACCGGGCGGCCCGGCCAACGGGGGCACCTATGTGACCCTCGCCTCGGCGTCGGCCACGATCCCGCCGGACGTCTGGACCCCTGCCACCGCCACGGTGACCGATCTTCCGGACCGCCGGGTGCGTCTCACGCTGGAGCTCGCGGGCCGCCGGGTGCTGGACGTGACCGACGCCTCACCGGGAGGTCTGTACGAGCCCGGCGGTGTCGGCATCCGGGGCGACAACACGGAGTTCATGTTCCGTGACTTCACGGCACAGCCGGAATGACACAAACGGGACGAACACCTTACTCGCCGGTAGCTTTGATCGATCATCGCTCATTTGTTACGTAAAGATTTCATCTGAGAGCAATCTCTGGCACTCAGTGCCTTGCACGGTGGCACGCGGTGTCTTACGTTGAGGGAAGTCCGGGCGGCCGGCGTGCAGAGACCATGCGTACGCCGGCTGTCCCAGCAAGTCATCGATTTGCCCGCCCGGACGCCTGCGTCACAGGCAACCTCCCGCGCCACAAAGCGCTGCCGAACAGCATGACCGCCGAACCGACGGCACCGACGTAACCCTCAGCGTCTCCCCTCAAGACGCCATTCGCCGGAGGCAACACCGTGACCGTGAAGGACATCCTGGACGCGATCCAGTCGCCGGACTCGACGCCGGCCGACTTCGCCGCCATGCCGCTCCCCGAGTCGTACCGCGCGATCACCGTGCACAAGGACGAGACGGAGATGTTCGCGGGTCTGGAGACCCGCGACAAGGACCCGCGCAAGTCGATCCACCTCGACGACGTGCCGCTGCCCGAACTCGGACCGGGCGAGGCCCTGGTCGCCGTCATGGCATCGAGTGTCAACTACAACTCGGTGTGGACCTCGATCTTCGAGCCGCTGTCGACCTTCGGCTTCCTGGAGCGCTACGGCCGCACCAACGAGCTCGCCAAGCGCCACGACCTGCCGTACCACATCATCGGCTCCGACCTCGCGGGTGTCGTCCTGCGCACCGGCCCCGGCGTCAACGCCTGGAAGCCCGGCGACGAGGTCGTCGCGCACTGCCTGTCCGTCGAGATGGAGTCCTCGGACGGCCACAACGACACGATGCTCGACCCCGAGCAGCGGATCTGGGGCTTCGAGACGAACTTCGGCGGTCTCGCCGAGATCGCGCTCGTCAAGTCCAACCAGCTCATGCCCAAGCCCGACCACCTGTCGTGGGAGGAGGCGGCCGCCCCCGGGCTGGTCAACTCCACCGCCTACCGCCAGTTGGTCTCCCGCAACGGCGCCGGCATGAAGCAGGGCGACAACGTCCTGATCTGGGGCGCGAGCGGCGGACTCGGCTCGTACGCCACGCAGTTCGCGCTGGCCGGTGGCGCCAACCCGATCTGTGTCGTGAGCAGTCCTCAGAAGGCGGAGATCTGCCGTTCGATGGGCGCCGAGGCGATCATCGACCGCAACGCCGAGGGCTACAGGTTCTGGAAGGACGAGCAGACCCAGGACCCCAAGGAGTGGAAGCGCTTCGGCAAGCGCATCCGCGAGCTGACCGGCGGCGAGGACATCGACATCGTCTTCGAGCACCCCGGCCGCGAGACCTTCGGCGCCTCCGTGTTCGTCACCCGCAAGGGCGGCACCATCACCACCTGCGCCTCGACCTCGGGCTACATGCACGAGTACGACAACCGCTACCTGTGGATGTCCCTGAAGCGGATCATCGGCTCGCACTTCGCCAACTACCGCGAGGCCTGGGAGGCCAACCGGCTCATCGCGAAGGGCAAGATCCACCCGACCCTGTCGAAGGTCTACTCCCTGGAGGAGACCGGCCAGGCCGCCTACGACGTGCACCGCAACCTCCACCAGGGCAAGGTCGGCGTGCTGTGCCTGTCCCCCGAGGAGGGCCTGGGCGTGCACGACGAGGAGAAGCGCGCCCAGCACATCGACGCCATCAACCGCTTCCGCAACATCTGAGACGTCCGGGAGCACAGATGACTGAGCGTCAGAAGGACCGGCCGTGGCTCATGCGCACGTACGCCGGTCACTCCACGGCCGAGGCGTCCAACGAGCTGTACCGGCGCAACCTCGCCAAGGGCCAGACCGGTCTGTCGGTGGCGTTCGACCTGCCGACGCAGACCGGCTACGACTCCGACCACATCCTCGCCCGCGGCGAGGTCGGCCGGGTCGGCGTGCCGATCGCGCACCTCGGTGACATGCGTCGGCTGTTCCAGGACATCCCCCTGGAGCAGATGAACACCTCGATGACGATCAACGCCACCGCCATGTGGCTGCTGGCGCTCTACCAGGTCGTCGCCGAGGAGCAGGGTGCGGACGTCACCCAGCTCCAGGGCACGACCCAGAACGACATCGTCAAGGAGTACCTGTCCCGCGGGACGCACGTCTTCCCGCCGGGGCCGAGCCTCCGTCTGACGACCGACATGATCGCGTACACGGTCTCCCACATCCCGAAGTGGAACCCGATCAACATCTGCAGCTACCACCTGCAGGAGGCGGGCGCCACGCCGGTCCAGGAGATCGCGTACGCGATGTCGACGGCCATCGCGGTCCTGGACGCCGTCCGGGACTCCGGCCAGGTGCCGCAGGAGCGCATGGGCGATGTCGTCGGCCGTATCTCCTTCTTCGTGAACGCGGGCGTCCGGTTCATCGAGGAGATGTGCAAGATGCGCGCCTTCGGCCGCATCTGGGACCAGGTCACGCGTGAGCGCTACGGCATCGAGAACCCCAAGCACCGCCGCTTCCGGTACGGCGTCCAGGTCAACTCCCTCGGGCTGACCGAGGCGCAGCCGGAGAACAACGTCCAGCGGATCGTGCTCGAGATGCTGGCCGTGACCCTGTCGAAGGACGCACGCGCGCGTGCCGTCCAGCTGCCGGCCTGGAACGAGGCCCTGGGCCTCCCCCGCCCCTGGGACCAGCAGTGGTCGCTGCGCATGCAGCAGGTGCTGGCGTACGAGAGCGACCTGCTGGAGTACGAGGACATCTTCGAGGGCTCGCACGTCGTCGAGGCGAAGGTCGCGAAGCTGGTCGAGGAGTCCTTCGCGGAGATCGAGCGGATCCAGGAGATGGGCGGCGCGATGGCCGCCGTCGAGTCGGGCTACCTGAAGTCGCAGCTGGTCTCCTCGCACGCCGAGCGCCGGGCCCGGATCGAGTCCGGGCAGGAGAAGATCATCGGTGTCAACATCTTCGAGACGACCGAGCCGAACCCGCTGACGGCCGACCTGGACACCGCGATCCAGACGGTGGACCCGGCCGTCGAGGCCCGGGTGATCGCGGGGCTCCAGCACTGGCGCGACACCCGCTACCAGCCGCCCTTCAACCACCCGCGCCCCTGCAAGGCGCTGGAGAGGCTGAAGGAGGCCGCCAAGGGCACGGACAACCTCATGGAGGCCACCCTGGAGTGCGCCCGCGCGGGCGTGACGACCGGTGAGTGGGCGGGAGCCCTGCGGGAGGTGTTCGGCGAGTTCCGGGCGCCCACGGGCGTCTCCTCGGCGCCGGTGGCGGTCCCCGCGGAGGAGGGCTCGGCCATGGCCGACGTCCGCCGCCGGGTCGAGGTGACCGCCAAGGACCTCGGCGTCGGCAAGCTGCGCTTCCTGGTCGGCAAGCCGGGTCTGGACGGGCACTCCAACGGGGCCGAGCAGATCGCCGTACGCGCGCGTGACGCGGGCTTCGAGGTGGTCTACCAGGGCATCCGGCTCACCCCGGAGCAGATCGTGGACGCGGCCCTCGCCGAGGACGTGCACGCGGTCGGCCTGTCCATCCTGTCCGGCTCGCACGCCCAGCTCGTGCCGGACGTCCTGGATCGGCTCCGTGTGGCCGGTGCCACAGATATACCGGTGATCGCCGGTGGCATCATCCCGAATGGTGACGCCGAACAGCTGCGGGCAGCGGGAGTGGCCGCAGTCTTCACCCCGAAGGACTTCGACATCACCGGAATCATCGGCCGGATCGTCGACGAGATCCGCACAGCGAACAAGCTCGACCCCCTGGAGGTCCCCGCATGACCGTCAACCGTCTGCGTCCCCGCCGCTCGTGTCTCGCGGTACCGGGAAGCAACCCCCGCTTCCTGGAGAAGGCGCAGGGCCTCCCGGCGGACCAGGTGTTCCTCGACCTGGAGGACGCGTGCGCCCCGCTCGCCAAGCCCGAGGCGCGGCACACCATCGTCAAGTTCCTCAACGAGGGTGACTGGACCGGCAAGACGAGGGTCGTGCGCGTCAACGACTGGACGACCGAGTGGACGTACCGCGATGTCGTCACGGTCGTCGAGGGGGCCGGCCAGAACCTCGACTGCATCATGCTGCCGAAGGTGCAGACGGCCGAACAGATCGTCGCCCTGGACCTGCTGCTGACGCAGATCGAGAAGACGATGGGCCTCGAGGTCGGCAAGATCGGCATCGAGGCGCAGATCGAGAACGCGCAGGGCCTCAACAACGTCAACGAGATCGCGACCGCGTCCCAGCGCGTGGAGACGATCATCTTCGGCCCGGCCGACTTCATGGCGTCGATCAACATGAAGTCGCTGGTCGTGGGCGAGCAGCCGCCCGGCTACCCGGCGGACGCCTACCACTACATCCTGATGAAGATCCTGATGGCCGCCCGCGCCAACAACCTCCAGGCGATCGACGGCCCCTACCTCCAGATCCGCAACATCGACGGCTACCGCGAGGTCGCCCAGCGCGCCGCGGCCCTCGGTTTCGACGGCAAGTGGGTGCTGCACCCGGGCCAGGTCGAGGCGTCCAACGAGATCTTCTCGCCCTCCCAGGAGGACTACGACCACGCCGAGCTGATCCTGGACGCGTACGACTACTACACGTCCGAGGCGGGCGGCAAGAAGGGCTCGGCGATGCTCGGCGACGAGATGATCGACGAGGCCAGCCGCAAGATGGCGCTGGTCATCTCCGGCAAGGGCCGCGCGGCCGGCATGCAGCGCACCTCCAAGTTCGAGATCCCGGAGGCCTGAGCATGCAGTTCGGACGCACCTACGAGGAGTTCGAAGTCGGGGCGGTCTACAAGCACTGGCCCGGGAAGACGGTCACGGAGTACGACGACCACCTCTTCTGTCTCCTCACCATGAACCACCACCCGCTCCACATGGACGTCAACTACGCCGAGAAGACGACGGACTTCGGCAAGAACGTGGTGGTCGGGAACTACATCTACTCCCTGCTGCTCGGCATGTCGGTGCCGGACGTCTCCGGCAAGGCGATCGCCAACCTGGAGATCGAGTCGCTGAAGCACGTGGCGCCGACCTTCCACGGCGACACGATCTACGGCCAGACGACCGTGCTCGACAAGTGGCCGTCCAAGTCGAAGAACGACCGCGGGATCGTCCACGTCGAGACCAAGGGCTACAAGCAGGACGGCACGCTGGTCTGCGTGTTCCGCCGCAAGGTCATGGTGCCCACCGAGACCTACATCAAGGAGCGCGGCGGCGAGCAGCCCGGCCGCCCGGAACTTCAGGAGGGCTGAGCCCGATGGCACGCCTCGCCCAGACCGCCGGTCTGACCGACATCCAGCAGGAGATCCTCTCCACCGTCCGCGACTTCGTGGACAAGGAGATCATCCCGGTCGCGACCGAGCTGGAGCACCGCGACGAGTACCCGCAGCAGATCGTCGACGGGCTCAAGGAGTTGGGCCTGTTCGGCCTGATGATCCCCGAGGAGTACGGCGGTCTGGGCGAGTCCCTCCTGACGTACGCGCTGTGCGTGGAGGAGATCGCCCGCGGCTGGATGTCGGTGTCCGGCATCATCAACACCCACTTCATCGTGGCGTACATGCTCAAGCAGCACGGCACGCAGGAGCAGAAGGAGCACTTCCTGCCGAGGATGGCGGCCGGCGACGTCCGGGGCGCCTTCTCGATGTCGGAGCCGGGCCTGGGTTCGGACGTGTCCGCCATCACGTCGAAGGCGGTCAAGGACGGTGACGAGTACGTCCTGAACGGCCAGAAGATGTGGCTGACGAACGGCGGAACGTCAACTCTGGTCGCCGTTCTCGTCCGAAGTGACGAAGGACACCCTGAGGGCACCGCGCCCCACAAGTCGATGACGACCTTCCTGATCGAGAAGGAGCCCGGCTTCGGGGAGGTCCGGCCCGGCCTCACCATCCCCGGGAAGATCGACAAGATGGGCTACAAGGGTGTCGACACCACCGAGCTGATCATGGATGGCCTGCGACTTCCGGCCGATCGGGTGCTCGGCGGGGTCACCGGCCGAGGTTTTTACCAAATGATGGACGGCGTGGAAGTGGGCCGCGTGAATGTGGCGGCGCGTGGCTGCGGCGTCGCTCAGCGTGCCTTCGAACTGGGCGTCCGGTACGCCCAGCAGCGCCACACTTTCGGCAAGCCGATCGCCCAGCACCAGGCGATTCAGTTCAAGCTGGCCGAGATGGCTACCAAGGTCGAGGCCGCGCATGCGATGATGGTCAACGCGGCACGCAAAAAGGACTCCGGGGAGCGAAACGACCTTGAGGCAGGGATGGCGAAGTACCTCGCCTCCGAATACTGCAAAGAGGTCGTGGAAGACGCCTTCCGGATCCACGGCGGCTACGGCTTCTCCAAGGAGTACGAGATCGAGCGCCTCTACCGTGAGGCTCCGATGCTGCTGATCGGTGAAGGTACCGCCGAGATCCAGAAAATGATCATCGGTCGCAGGCTGCTCGAAGAGTATCGGTTCCAGGGCTAGATGTCCGGATACGGGGTGTTTTCTTGGAGAAGAAGATCACACCCCGTCAAGTCGGTTCAGACGCCGACTCGGCTTCCTGGCTTGCCCAGTTGTGGCCCGCGACCGGTACGATCCCGGAAAGCCGCCGTCCCCCGTCTAGTGCGCGGCATCATCCGCTACGAAGGTCATCCATGCCCCACAGCCAAACCTCTGCACCTCGCGACAGCCTGGCAGGCGTACGCCTCGCGCGCGGAGCATCGCCGTGGCTCCTCCCGACCGTCGCCACCGCAGCACTGAGCCTGGTACGCGCGCGCAAGTCGGGCGCCGCCAAGGCCGTCGCCGTGCCCGCCACCGCGCTGGCGGCGGGCATGCTGTGGTTCTTCCGCGACCCCGAGCGCGAGATCGCCCCGGGCCGGGTCATCTCGCCCGCCGACGGTGTGGTGCAGAGCATCATGCCGTGGAAGGACGGTCGCACCCGCGTCGCGATCTTCATGAGCCCGCTCAACGTCCACGTCAACCGCGCGCCGCTCTCCGGCACGGTGACCTCGGTCGAGCACATCCCCGGCGGGTTCGTTCCGGCGTTCAACAAGGAGAGCGAGAACAACGAGCGCGTCGTCTGGCACTTCGACACCGAGCTCGGTGACATCGAGATGATCCAGATCGCCGGCGCGGTGGCCCGCCGTATCGTCCCCTACCTCCCGCAGGGCACGAAGGTCGAGCAAGGCGAGCGCATCGGACTGATCCGGTTCGGCTCGCGCGTCGACATCTACCTGCCGGAGGGCGTGGAGGTCGCGGTCGAGGTCGGGCAGAAGACGGTGGCTGGGGTGACTCGCATTGACCGTGATTGATCCTGAGACCCAGGCGGGCTGGGTGCCCGAGGCCGACGAGGTCGACGACGAGGAGGAGATGCCTCTTTCTCTCCGCCTCTCGATAGCGGACACCCTCACCCTCGGCAACGCCACGTGCGGCTTCATGGCGGTGTACTTCACCACCACCGGCATCCTGATCCCGCACCTGACCGACAGCCAGGAGTCCGGCATGGCGCGCAACAGCGCGGCCACGGCGGTCATCCTGATGCTGTGCGCGGCGGTCTTCGACCTGTTCGACGGCCTGGTGGCACGCAAGCTGCGCTCCTCGCCGATGGGCGCCGAGCTGGACAACCTCTCCGACCTGATCAGCTTCGGCCTCGCGCCGGCGTACTTCGTGCTCGTCTACGGCATGGTCGCCGACGACGCCTCGCAGCGGGTGGCGGCGGTGGGGGCCGTGGTGGTGCTGCTGGCCGTGGTGCTGAGGCTGGCGAGATTCTCCTGTGTCACGCCCGCGAACGGCATGTTCCAGGGCATGCCGTCCCCGTTCGGCGCGCTGACGGTGGTCGCGATCGTGCTCCTTGAGCTGCCCTTCGTGGCGACGCTCCTGGCGATCCTGGGCACCGCGTGGCTGATGGTGAGCCGGGTGGAGTACCCGAAGCCGCGGGGGCGGCTCGCGGGGGCGATGCTCGCCTGGATCGTCCTGGCGATGGGTCTGCTCGCGGCCTGGGCCTTCGGCGCCCCCAGCGGGCAGCTCCTCCTCCAGACCGGCTGCGCCCTGCAGCTCGTCATGGGCGCGGTGATCCCGCTGTTCGCCACGGCCCGTCGGGTGAACAACTTCCGCGGCAACCGGCGCGAGGCGCGGGCGGCGCAGCTGCCGTAGCGGTTCTCGTACGACGGTGAAGGGCCCCGAGCCACTCGGCTCGGGGCCCTTCGGCGTCTCAGGCCCCCGGCGTGTACGCCTCAGCCACCTCTGATGCCCCTGCCTCGCGGACGACCTTCATGCCGCCCGTGACGTTCTTGTCCGGCTGGAGGATCACGCTCTCGTGGGAGGACGGGGACTTGGGGTCGGTGAAGTCCTGGGTGACGCCGAAGCCGATGTCGTAGGAGTCGAGCGACAGCAGGGCCTTGTCCACGCCCTCCCGGGTGAGGTCCTTGTCCGAGCAGGCCTTCTTCAGGGCCTCGCCGAAGGCCGACGCGGCGGTCCAGCCGGCGACGATGCCGTTGTCCAGGGCGTCCTTCGGGTAGGCGGCCCGGTAGTCGGCGACCAGCTTCTTCGCCTGCGGAGTGTCCGCGCCGATGGGCAGCGAGGGCGAGGCCACGTAGTAGTTCTTCATCAGGGCCGGGCCCGCCTGGGTGGCCAGGAGCTGCGGGGCGAAGGCCGAGTTGTTGCCGATGACCGGTACGGCGAAACCGCTCGCCGCCGCCACCCCGACCAGCGAGGCCGCCTGCCGCGGGCCCGCGCTGATCACGATCGCCTTGACCCCGGCCTGCTTGAGGGCGGTGACCTGGGCGGTCATGTCGTTGTCGGTGGGCTTGATCTTCTGCTCGACCACGGTCAGCCCGGCCTCCTTCGCGATGTGCTTCGAGCCGACCAGCGCGCTCTCGCCGTAGTCGCCCTCGAAGTAGACGTGACCGACCTTGTCGCCCTTCTTCACCCCCTTCTCCTTCATCAGGAAGTCGACCGCGTTCATCGTCTCGATGTCGTAGGTGGACCCGATGACCCGGATGTAGGGGCTGCCGAGCAGCGCGGACGACCAGGCCTGCGGGAGCACCAGCGCCTTGTCCTGGCCGTCGATGCGCTGCTTGACCGCGGCGACGAACGGCGAGCCGATGAACTGCGTGAAGCCCAGCACCTTCGGCTCCAGCTCGGTGTACCCGGAGACGGCCTTCTGCGGGTCGTAGCCGTGGTCGCGGACCGCGAGGTCCACCTGGTAGCCGCAGACGCCTCCGGCCGCGTTGAGCTGCTTCACGTACAGCTGCTGGGCCTGGGTGACGCTCTTGCCGAGGGTGGCGTAGACGCCGGTCATGTCGGTGAGCGCGCCGAGCGTGATCGTCTTCCCGGAGACGCCCTCCCCGGTCCTCACGCCGCCCGCGGACGCCTTGTCGCCGTCCCCTTCGTCGGAGTCCTTGGCCTTGGAGCTGCATCCGGCCAGCACCAGCAGCGCGGCGAGCGCGCCCGCGGCGGCCCTGGCGCCGTATGTCCTGATCATCGTTCCTCCCCTGGGTGGGTTGTGACTCGACGCCGTACGGCCGTGCCGACCAGGCCGCCGGGCAGGAACAGCACCACCAGCACGACGGCGGCGCCGTAGAGGTACCGGGATGCCTCGCCCGGTGCGATCCCGCCCGTGCCGGGGGCGGAGACCAGCGGCAGCGCGTCGCTGTAGCGGGTCAGCAGCTGCGGCAGCAGGGACACGAACACGGCCCCGGCCACCGCCCCGGAGACCGAGCCGAGCCCACCGATGACGATCATCGCGAGGTACTCGAGCGAGAGCGTGATGCCGAAGTAGTCGGGGACCGTCCGCTGGAAGACCAGCGCGAGCAGGACGCCGGCGAGGCCCGCGTACATCGACGACAGCACGAAGACGGCGGCCCGGTGGCGGGCGACCGGCACGCCGAGCACTCCGGCGGCGATGCGGTGGTCGCGGATCGCGTTCATGGCCCGGCCCGGACGGCCGCGCAGGACACCGCGCGCGAAGAGGGCACCGGCGGCCAGCAGGACGAGACCGGCGTACCAGAGCTTCTCCGCCGATCCGAACGGCACGGCGGCGACGAGGAGTTCCCGGTCGTCGAAGGTGAGGCCGAACAGGCTCAGCGGCGGCACGTCACGGCCGTTGGCGCCGCCCGTCAGGTCGTGGGCGTTGAACATCACGTGCTGGCCGATGAAGACGAGCGCGAGCGTGGCGATGCCCAGGTAGGCGCCGCTGAGCCGGCCGGAGATCGGGCTGAACAGGCCGCCCGCGGCGCCCGCGACGAGCACCGCGAGCACGGCGGCGAGCCAGGTGGGCAGCCCGAGGCCGGTCAGCCCGTCGCCGCCGTCCGCCGCGAACACGCAGTAGCCGTAGGCGCCGACGGCGAGGAAGAAGGCGTGCCCCATGGAGAGCTGGCCGGTCGCTCCGGTGAGGAGGTTGATGCCGATCGCGCCGATGGCGGCGGCCATGGCGAACAGGCCCGCCTGGAGCCAGAAGCGGTCCAGGTAGAAGGGCAGGGCCAGCAGGACGACGGCCCCGGCGCCCCACAGCCACGCGCGCGTGCGGATGATCCGCAACGGCTTCACCAGCACCTCAGACACGGGCGAGCTCCTTCGTGCCGAACAGCCCGGCCGGCCGGATGAGCAGGATCGTGACCATCACGAGGTAGGGGGCGAGGTCTCCCAGGCCCCGGCCCAGGAAGGTCAGATCGCTCTGGTAGCCCGTCGCGAGGGATTCCGTGACGCCGACCAGCAGACCGCCCACCAGGGCGCCCGTCGTCGAGTCGAGGCCGCCGAGGATGGCGGCCGGGAAGGCTTTGAGCGCGGCCAGGGAGGTGGCCCGTTCCAACCCCGGCGTCGGGAAGACGGTGAGGAAGAGGGCGGCCACGGCGGCGAGTGCGCCCGCCACCGCCCAGGCGCCCAGCGACACCCGTCCCAGCCGTACGCCCATCAGCGCGGCCGTCTCCGGGCTCTCGGCCGCCGCCCTCATCGCGACGCCCCACGACGTGTACCGGAACGCCAGCAGGAACGCGGTGATGAGCAGCGCGGCGGCGACGAACGCGGCGATCCGGGTGTGGGCGAGGGAGATCGGCCCGACCTTCAGCACGGCGTCCCCCCACGGGTCACCGAGCGCGAGGACGTCCGTGCCGATACGGCGGGTCAGTTCGGTCGTGAGCAGGATGTCCACGCCGATGGTGACGATGGCGAGGACGCTGTGGTCGCTGCCCCGGTAGCGCCGCATCACCAGGAACTCCACGGCGGCCCCGACGAGGGCGGCACCCGCGATCCCGACGAGCAGCGCGGGCCAGAACCCGAGGTCGTCGTGGAGGACGGCGGTGACGTATCCGCCCGCAAGCAGCAGGGAGGCGTGAGCGAAGTTGACGACCTCGGTGGCCCGGAAGATCACCACGAAGCCGAGTGCGATGAGCGCGTACACCGACCCCAGCGAGAGGCCGTTCAGCAGGATCTCGGCGAAGGTGCTCATGACGCGGCCCCCAGGTACGCCTCTACGACGGCCGGATCGTTCTGTACGTCGGCGGGGGCGCCGTCGGCGATCCGGCGCCCGAAGTCCAGTACGGTCACCGCGTCCGCGAGCCGCATCACCACCCCCATGTCGTGTTCCACCAGCACGATCGAGATGCCGAGGGAGTCGCGGACACCCGCGATCACGGCGGCTGTCCGGCGTCGTTCGTCGGCGGTCATGCCCGCGACCGGCTCGTCGAGGAGCAGCAGCCGGGGTTCCATGCACAGCGCGCGGGCGAGTTCGGCGAGCTTCTGCTGCCCGTACGGCAGGGAGCCCGCGGGTCGGTCCAGGCAGTCCGCGATGCCGACGAACTCGGCGATCTCCCGGACGCGTTCGCGATGGAGCCGGTCCTCGCGGGCCGCCGACGGCAGCCGGAGTCCGGCGGCGAGGAAGCCGGTGCGGGTGAGCCGGTGCCTGCCGAGGAGCAGGCAGTCCTCGACGGAGGCCCGGGGCGGCAGCGCGAGGTTCTGGAAGATGCGGGCGACGCCGAGGGCGGCGATGCGGTGCGCGGGCATGCCGGTCAACTCGTGCGCGCCGAAGCGGACGCTGCCTGCGGTGGCCCGGTAGACACCGGAGAGGACGTTGAAGCAGGTGGACTTTCCGGCGCCGTTGGGCCCGATGAGGGCGTGGACGGTGCCGGGGCGCACGGTGAGGTCGACGTCGTCGAGGGCGGTGAGTCCGGCGAAGCGGACGGTCAGCCCGCGTACCTCCAGGGAGTCCAAGGCGCTCACCCCTTCCATCTCGTGAGGGTCCGGTCCGTCGCCCGGTCCGCGTCGGCCGCCGCGTCCTCGTCGACCACGCCGAGGTAGCGGCGGCGGACCTCGTCGGAGGCGGACAGTTCGGCGGCCGGGCCGGACAGGGTGACCTCGCCGACCTCGAGGACGTACGCGTGCGTGGCGAGGCGCAGGGCGAGGGCCGCGTTCTGTTCGACGAGGAGGACGGAGGTGCCCTGGGTGTTGATCTCGCGGACGGTGTCGGCGATCCGCCGGGCCATGAGCGGGGCGAGCCCGAGGGAGGGTTCGTCGAGCAGCAGGACGCGCGGGGCGGCCATCAGGGCGCGGGCGACGGCGAGCATCTGCTGTTCGCCGCCGGACAGGAGCCCGGCGCGCTGGCCCGCTCGTTCGGCGAGTACGGGGAACAGTTCATGGACGCGGTCGAGGGCCGCGGTGCGTCCCGCGCGGGTGCCGCCGAGGGCGCCCGCGCGGAGGTTGTCGGCGACCGTCATACGTGCGAACACCCTTCTTCCCTCGGGTACTTGGCAGACTCCGGCGGCGACCACCCGGTCGGGTGCGAGGCCGTCGAGGCGGCGGCCGTCCAGGGTGACCGTGCCTTCGGTGACCGTCCCGCCGTGGAAGGCCAGGGTCCGGCTGATCGCGCGCAGCAGGGTGGACTTGCCCGCGCCGTTGCCGCCGAGGACCGTCACCACGGCGCCCTCGGGCACCTCCAGGGACACCCGGCGCAGGGCGCGCACGGGGCCGTATCCGACCGACAGGTCTCGGACGACCAGTCCGGCTCCGGTCATGGACTCCCCCCTTGTCCGACTCGGTGTGGCGCTCACCCCAGCACCGGCCGGGGCGTGCGTCCACGGCCCGCGGCACAAACGCTGCGGGTGCCCAGCGCGCCGGTGCCACCGTTGTGCGTGCGCACAACACCGCGTGTCAGGGGCCTGTGCGCGGGCGGGTCGGGGTGGCATCCTCCGGCCATGGGAGGGCGACGGCCGCGGACCGGTCATGACTGGAAGCTGCTCGCGGAGTCCTGCACGGCTCTGCTGGAACGGGTGCCGGAACTGGTCGACGAGCACCTGAGGCAACTCACCGACCACTCCCCCGTCTACGGGCAGGTGCTGGCGCACGACCAGCAGTGGCGGGAGGCGGAGGAGGCGATACGGATCGGCATCGAGACGATCTCCGCGCCGCGGGACTCGCCGCGCCGCGATCTGGAGTACGCCGAGGACGCGGGCCGGCGCCGGGCCCACCAGGGGCTGCCGCTGGACCTCCTGGTGCACGCCTACCGCAACGCCGGCTATCTGGTGTGGGACGCGCTCGTGGAGGGGGCGGCCGGGCGGGAGCCGGAGCGGCTGGCGGCGCTGATGCGGTCGACGACGATGGTGTGGTCGGCGGTGGACGCGCAGGCGCAGGCGGCGTCGGAGGCGTACCGGGCCACCGAGGCGGAGCTCAGACGGCGTACGGACGAACAGCTCCAGGCGCTGCTGGACGCGCTCCTCGAGGGGCAGGCGACTCCCGGGCTCGCGGCACGGGCGGCGGCGGGGCTCGATCTGCCGGAGCACGGGCCGTACGCGGTGGTGGTGCTGCGGGCCGAGCGGCGGGAGGCGGCCGAGCGGCCGGTGCGGGGTGCCGGGTTCCGGTTCATCTGGCGGATGCGGGCCGACGGCGAGGTGGCGGTCGTGGCCCTCGCGCCCGGGCAGGGGCTGGACGGTGTGGCGCGGGCGCTGGAGGGGCGCTGTTCGGGGCCGGGCGGGATCAGTCCGGTGGTGCCGGGGCTCGCCGAGCTGGGGCGGGCCCGGCGCCTGGCCGAGCTGGCGCTGCGCACGTGTCCGCCGGACGCCACCGCGGTCGTACGCCTCGACCAGCGGATACCGACCGCGCTGGTGGTGAGCCAGCCGGAGCTGGCCGACCGGCTGGTGCAGGACGTCTTCGGCGCGCTCCTGGAACTGGAGCCCGCCGACCGGGCGGTCCTCCTGGAGACCCTCGACGTGTGGCTGGTGTGCGAGGGCTCGGCGGGGCGCGCCGCCGGACGCCTGTACTGCCACCGCAACACGGTCTTCAACCGGCTGCGGCGGCTGGAACAGCTCACGTCCCGGTCACTGGCCCGGCCCCGGGACCTGATCGAGATGACGCTGGCGCTGGACGCGTACCGGTTGTCGGGGGTGCGGGGGTGAGGAGCGGGGCCGACGCCCCTCATCACCCCGTTCAGACCAGGAAGTCCCGGCCGATCCGTTCCGCCACGTCCTCCAGGATGGGGCCCGCCTCGGCGATGCACTTCTGGATGTCGGGCTCGGCGTCGGTGAGCGGGTAGGCGCGGCGGATGCCGGCCCTGCCGATGGCCTCCGGGGGGAGGGCGAGGCGGCCGCAGACCGCGACGACCTCCTTGTCCTTCGCGCGGGCGGCCGCGGCGACGCCCGCCGGGGCCTTGCCGTGCAGGGTCTGCTCGTCGAGGGAGCCCTCGCCGGTGATCACCAGGTCCGCCCATTCCAGCGCGGGCGCGAAGCCGAGGACGTCGAGCATGACGTCGATGCCGGGGCGGAAGCGGGCGCCGAGCAGGAGGGCGCCGTAGCCGATTCCGCCGGCCGCGCCCGCGCCCGGTGCGGCGGCGTACTCGGCGGCCTTCGCGCCCAGGGCCTCCTCCAGCACCTTCGCGTAGTGGGCGAGGGCGCTGTCCAGGGCCCGCACGTCGTCCGGGGAGGCACCCTTCTGCGGGCCGTAGACCGCGGGGGCGCCCTTGGGGCCGGTCAGCGGGTTGTCGACGTCGCTGGCCAGGATGAACTCGACGGACGCGAAGCGCGGGTCCAGGCCCGACAGGTCGGCCGAGGCCAGGGCGGCGAGGCCTCCTCCGCCGGGGGCCACGGGCTCGCCGTCGGCGTCCAGGAAGCGGGCGCCGAGCGCGGAGAGCATGCCGGCGCCGCCGTCGGTGGTGGCGGAGCCGCCGACACCGAAGACGATCGTGCGGGCGCCCGCGTCGAGCGCGGCGCGCAGGAGCTCCCCGGAGCCGTACGTCGACGCCGTGAGCGCGGCGAAGACCCCCGCGGGCAGCCGCTGGAGGCCGCTGGCCTCGGCCATCTCGACGACGGCGGTGTCCCCGCGGACCGCGAACGCGGCGGTGACCTCCTGCCCGAGGGGCCCGGCGACCGCCACTTCCCGGCGCTCGAAACCGGCCGCGACCGCGGCGGCGACGGTGCCGTCGCCGCCGTCGGCGACGGGCAGCGCCTCGACCTCCAGGTCCGGCACGACCCGGCGCAGCCCGGCCGTCACCCGCTCGGCGACCTGTACGGCCGTGAGCGAGCCCTTGAACTTGTCCGCGGCGATGAGCACGCGCTGTGTCACGTCTTCCCCTTGCCTCCGGGCCTCGCGCACGTCAAGGCCAGTCGCGCCGCTGCGACCTTAACCGGAGACGCCCCCCGCCGTCATGCACCGCCCAGAGGCTGAGAAGGCCCCGCGAACCCTCTGTGCGGTGCTCCGGAATGGGGTAAACCGGAGCTATGACCCTTGTGGGCACTGAGCCAGAGCTCGCCGACCGCATCCACGGGGGCTGGCTCGGCCGGATCGCGGGCAACATGCTCGGCAAGCCGGTCGAGCAGGGCGACCTGTGGACGCGGGACCGGATCGACCGCTATCTGCGGCAGGCGGCCTCGCTGCCCCTGACCGACTACCTTCCCGAGCCCGTCGGCGAGAGCGACGTCGAGCTGCGGCCGGAGTGGCGCGAGTGCGTACGCGGCCGCATTCACGGCAGTTGCCGGGACGACGACGTCGACTACGCCATCCTCGGCCTCGACCTGCTGGAGACCCACGGCTTCGGCTTCAGCACCGAGCAGGTGGGTGACCTGTGGTTGCTGAGGCTGCCGTACCTGCAGACGTTCACCGCGGAGCGGGCCGCCTACCGCAACCTCGCCAACGGGCTGAAACCGCCGCTGACGGCCACGTACGACAACCCCTGCCAGGAGTGGATCGGGGCGCTCATCCGCGCCGACATCTACGGCTGGACCTGCCCCGGTGTCCCGCGCCGGGCCGCCTCCCTGGCCCGCCGGGACGCGGTGCTCTCGCACACCGGGAACGGCGTGTACGGGGCGATGTGGGCGGCGGCGCTGATCTCGGCCGCGTTCACCGCCGGCACCGTGCGCCAGGCGGTGGACCAGGCGCTCGCGGTGATCCCCGCGAGCAGTCGTCTCGCCCGCACGGTACGCCGGGTGGCGTCCCTGCACGACACCCGGATGACCTGGGAGGACACGCTGACCACGGTCGCGGAGGAGACCGCCGGGCTCGGCTGGATCCACACCGTCCCGAACGCGGCCGTCCTGACCGCCGGGCTGCTGTACGGCGACGGCGACTTCACCCGCACCATCACGCTGACCGTGCGGGGCGGTCTGGACACCGACTCCAACGGGGCGACCGCGGGCTCGGTGGCCGGGGTGCTCACCGGGGCGGACGCGATCCCGGACCAGTGGAAGGAGCCGCTGGAGGACCGGGTGCGCAGCGCGGTGTTCGGCTTCGACGGGGTCCACATCACCGAACTGGCCGAGCGTACGGTCAGGTTGGCGGAGACGGAGATCTGAGCACGGGGCGCGATCCACGCTCGGGGAATGGATCAGTCGGCGACCGCACTCTCTCGCGCTCCCGAGGCGGGCGTACGCCGTCCGGGGCCTGGTGCGCGAGGGGCGCACGGTCACCGTCGACGTGCTCGGGCGTGACACCTCGCGAGCCGTCCGGTGCTACCGGTACGTCCGTCCCCCGACCCGGGCGCCGACCAGCCACGGACCACTGACGTGCCCCAACCGGCCTGCTGAGAGACGCCTGGGTGGCCGCGGGAGCTGGTTACCCTTCGAGGATGACCACCACCCAGGACTTCGCCACGTACATCGCCGGTCTGCCCCGTGTCATCGCCGGAGCCGCCGCGCTCTTCCGGGACGCGGACGGCCGGATCCTCCTGGTCGAGCCCAACTACCGTGAGGGCTGGGCGCTTCCGGGCGGCACGATCGAGTCCGACGACGGCGAGACCCCACGGCAGGGCGCGCGCCGCGAGACCGCGGAGGAGATCGGCCTGGATCGCGAACTCGGGCGGCTGCTGGCGGTGGACTGGGTGCGCGGGACGGGCCGCCCGCCGCTGGTCGCCTACCTCTACGACGGCGGTGTGCTCACCGAGGACGACTTCAAGGCGATCCGCCTCCAGGAGGAGGAACTCCTGTCCTGGCGCCTCGTTGCCCGCGAGGACCTCCCCGAGTACCTGCTGGGAGCCCTCGGCCGCCGGGTCGTGGCCGCACTGGACGCGCTGGCGGACGGCTCGGGCACGGTGGAGCTGGAGAACGGCCACCGGGTGGGCTGACGCGGGCGGGGTCAGCGGCCGGTGGTGGGCGGTCGTATATCTGTTCGCCCGATCCGGATCACCCGCCCTACCCTCGATGCCATGACCAAGCCCCTCGTCGCCCTCCTCAGCGGCGCCGGTATCTCCACCGACTCCGGGATCCCCGACTACCGCGGCCCGAACGGGCTCTGGCGCAAGGACCCCGAGGCCGAGAAGCTCGTGACGTACGACTACTACATGGGCGACCCGGAGATCCGGCGCCGCTCGTGGCAGATGCGGCGCGCGAACCAGTCGCTGAACGCCGAGCCCAACGCGGCGCACGTGGCGGTGGCCGAGCTGGAGAGGTCCGGGGTGCCGGTGCGGGTGATCACACAGAACGTGGACGGGCTGCACCAGCTCGCCGGGATGCCCGCCCGCAAGGTCCTCGAACTGCACGGCACAGCACGGCAGGTGGTGTGCACGAAGTGCCACACCCGCGGGCCGATGGAGGAGGCGCTCGCCCGGGTCGACGCCGGGGAGGCGGACCCGCCGTGCCTGGACTGCGGCGGGATCCTCAAGTCGGCGACCGTGATGTTCGGCGAGCGTCTGGACCCTGTCGTGCTCGGTGAGGCGGTCGCCGTCACCAAGGCGTGCCAGGTCTTCATCGCCGTCGGCACCACCCTCCAGGTCCAGCCGGCGGCGGGCCTCGCGGGCGTCGCCGCCGACCACGGCGCCCGTCTCGTCATCGTCAACGCCGAGCCGACCCCGTACGACGACCGCGCCGACGAGGTGATCCGGGAGCCGATCGGCACGGCGCTGCCCGAACTCATGCGCAGGATCAGGTCGTTGGGGAATCCATGATCGATGCCGCCGAACCGGCGGCAGGCTTCCGGGCAGATCTCGCGCCCGTGCCGAGGGAACTACCCGATGGCGTGGAGGACGGAGTCGCCGATGGGCCCCAGCCAGGCCGCGAGGGAGGACAGGGCTCCCGCGAGGGTCCCGCCGGCAGTGACGGCCGCACCCGCGGCGGTCACCAGCCGGGTGATCTGCACCAGACGCTGGGCCATGGTGGTGCGGTCCGGAGAAGGGGAAGCGAGTTCGGCGTCGAGGGACGCGACTTCGGTGTCCACCTGGCGCGCGACCTCGGGCGGGAGAGCCAGGCGGTCGAGTTCCGCACGCAGCAGACCGAGCATGGCACGCGGATCCGTGGCCGTCGTGAACTGACCGTGCTGGCCACCGTGGATGGTCTGGTCACCAGCGACGTTGTTGATGTTGCCCTGTTGGCTGCCGATGTTGAAGCTCACTGCATGTCCCCTCGTTGCGTCACCGGCGGCCCACGGCCGCGTCGAACGAGCGTTGCCTGGATGCGGCGATGACGTGCATCACCAGCCCGGTGATCATCATGACCGTGCCGACGCCGGCGGCTGCCCAGCCGAGAAGGAACACCGGAAAGCCACCGATCTCCGCTCCGAACATTTCTCCCGGGTCGGGCCATTCATTGGGATCGTCGGACACCGGGTCCCCGATACTGCCCATGAACCTCAGAATTCCGTAGGCGAAAACAGCGAAGCCGCACAAGAAGATCACGAATCCGAACAGGATGATTCTCCGGGCTCTCGTGCGAGCTGCCGCGATCTGCCGTAGGAAGCTCTCCTGCCTTTGATCGATGTACTGATCCCTGCCCACATTGTTGATGTGGGCAGCTTGCTGTTGACCCACATCGAATCTCGTGGCGCTGCCGGGCCATTCGTAGCGCATGCTCACGCTTCCCAGGGTGAGCACATCACCGTCGTGCAGCGTCTGCGGGGCGGCCACGGGGCGGTTGTTCACCGAAGTGCCGTTGGCGGAACCCAGGTCTTCGAGGACCATGTCCGCTCCCGAGCGGCTCAGGAGTGCGTGCCGGCCGCTCACATACGGATCGTCTATCCGAATGTCACAGCCGGGATCTCTGCCGATGACCGACCTCGCAGCGGACAGGCGGAGAGGGGATCCATACAAATGCGATGGCTGAATGAATGTGAGCTGGGGACCGGAGCGATCTGTATGAGTCGCCATGATCCCACCCCCGTGAGAGTGGACGGAGGAATCATCTTTATCCGTGGCAGGTCGATAGCAACCTCGCGCAGAACCTGCCATTCGGCACCAGAATACACCGCGAGGCAGGGAAGTGCCGAGGTGGACGAGTGACGCGTGGGGTGCCGGGCGACCCGCAGAGACGCCCGGCGAGGCACCGTTCAGAACAGCGACGCCCCCCGTTCGAAGTCCAGCAGGCGCTGCTTGCGCTCCAGTCCGCCGCCGTATCCCGTGAGGCTGCCGTCGGCGCCGACCACGCGGTGGCAGGGGACGATGATGCCGATCGGGTTCCTGCCGTTGGCGAGGCCGACCGCGCGGGAGGCCTTGGGATTGCCGAGGGCGTCGGCGAGTTCACCGTAGGTGCGGGTCTCGCCGTGCGGGATACGCCGGAGCTGTTCCCAGACCGTGCGCTGGAACGGGGTTCCGTGCAGGCGCAGTTCGAGGGTGAACTCCTTCAACTCGCCCTCGAAGTAGGCCTGCAACTGGTACTCCGCCTCCTTGGACCACCCGTCGTTCGGGGTGCCGAAGGTCTCCTGCGAGGGGCGGTGGCGCTGGTCGGTCATGTAGAGGCCGCACAGGACTCCGTCGTCGGCGACGAGTGTCAGCGGGCCGTAGGGACTGTCGATCACGGTGTGCTGCTTCACTGGACGTCCTCACACGGGAAGGAAGTTGATCGGGTGGCTGTCGGTCGCCCACAGGTACTGGACGGCGTAGGCCCGCCAGGGCCGCCAGGCCGCCGCGCGGGCCGTCAGCGCTGCCGGGGTGGAGGGCAGGCCCAACTCCTGGGCGGCGCGCCGGATTCCGAGGTCGGTCGGGAGGAAGGCGTCCGGGTCGCCGAGGGCGCGCATGGCGATGACGTCGACGGTCCAGGGGCCGAAGCCGGGGAGGTCGAGGAGGCGGGCGCGGGTCTCGGACCAGTCGCTCTCGACACCCAGGTGCAGGCTGCCGTCGGCCAGTCGGTCCACCAGGGTGGTGAAGGTCGTACGGCGGGTGCGGGGCATCGCGAGCGAGGCGGGGTCGAGCGCGGCCAGTGCCTCGGGGGTCGGGAACAGGTGCGTCAGGCCGCCCTCGGGGTCGTCGACGGGGTCGCCGTGGGCCGTGACCAGGCGGGCCGCGTGGGTGCGGGCCGCCGCGGTGGAGACCTGCTGGCCCAGCACGGCCCGTACGGCGAACTCCGCCTCGTCGACCGTGCGCGGGACGCGTCGGCCGGGTGCCTTGTCCACCAGGGGGGCGAGCAGCGGGTCCGTGCGCAACTGGTCGTCGATCGCGACCGGGTCGGCGTCCAGGTCGAGCATCCGGCGGCAGCGGCTGATGGCGACGGTCAGGTCGCGCAGGTCGCTCAGCGTCAACCGGCAGGCGATGTGGTCGGGGCGGGGCGTGAGGGCCACGACACCGTGCCCGTACGGCAGTCGCAGCGTGCGCCGGTACGCGCCGTCCCGCCACTCCTCCACGCCCGGGACGGCGGTGGCCGCGAGGTGCCCGAAGAGGTTGTCGGGGTTGAGGGGGGCGCGGAACGGCAGGCGCAGGGACAGGAAGCCGGGGGTGTCCGGCGCGGTCTTCCTCGCGGCGCGGGCGCGCAGGTCGCCCGGTGCCAGCGCGAAGACCTCGCGCACGGTGTCGTTGAAGGTGCGGATCGCGGAGAAGCCGGCCGCGAAGGCGATGTCCGCCATCGGGAGCGCGGTCGTCTCGATGAGGATCCTCGCCGTCTGGGCGCGCTGGGCGCGGGCGAGGGCGAGCGGGCCGGCGCCCAGTTCGGCGAGGAGCTGGCGTTCGACCTGCCGGGTGCTGTAGCCGAGGCGGGCGGCGAGGCCGGGTACGCCTTCGCGGTCGACCACGCCGTCGGCGATCAGCCGCATCGCGCGGGCCACGAGGTCGGCACGCTGGTTCCACTCCGGCGAGCCCGGGGTGGTGTCGGGCCGGCACCGCTTGCAGGCGCGGAAGCCCGCCTGCTGGCAGGCCGCCGCGCTCGGGTAGAAGGTCATGTTCTCGGGCTTGGGCGGGACGACCGGGCAGCTCGGCCGGCAGTAGATGCGGGTCGTCAGTACGGCCGTGAAGAACCATCCGTCGAACCGCGCGTCCTTGGACTGCACGGCGCGCACACAGCGCTCGGTCTCGGTGTACATCCCCGTCTGCATGCGTCCAGCATCGACCACCCGACAGAGCTCGGCTGGCGAGAATCCGACATCAACCTCGCGTGCCCTGGGACGGGACCTGGCCCGGTCGCCACGCGGACTCGCGCAGGAGCCGCAGCCCGTTGAGGCCGACGAGGACCGTCGAGCCCTCGTGCCCGGCGACGCCGAGCGGCAGCGGGAGGTGGCCGAGGAGGTCCCACAGGACGAGTCCGGTGATGAAGGTGCCCGCGATCACCAGGTTCTGGAGGACCAGCCGGCGGGCGGTCCGGGACAGCCGTACGACCGCCGGCACGGTCGCCAGCTCGTCCCGTACGACGACCGCGTCCGCGGTCTCCAGCGCGAGGTCGGAGCCCGCCCGGCCCATCGCGATGCCGGAATGGGCGGCGGCGAGCGCCGGTGCGTCGTTGACGCCGTCCCCGACGAACAGCACCTTGCGGCCGGCGTCCTGGAGCTCCCGTACGGCGTCCACCTTGGCCTCGGGCAGCAGGTCGGCGCGGACGTCCACCAGGCCGGTGGCCTCGGCGACCCGCGCGGCGGCCCGGGCGTTGTCGCCGGTGAGCAGGACGGGGGCGGTGCCGGTCAGGGCGGTGAGCGCGGCGGTGGCGGCGGGGGCGTGGGGGCGGAGACGGTCGGTGAGGGCGAGGGTCCCGAGGGGGACGCCGTCGCCGGTCACGAGGACAACGGTGGCGCCGGCCTCGGGGCGGTCCGCGCCGGTGTCCGGAAGGACGAGGTCCGAGGGGTCACCGGGCCGCCCGACCTCGATCAGCCGTCCTTCGACCACCGCGGTCACGCCGCTACCGGGCACGGCGGCGAAATCCTGGGCGGCCGCGACCCGCAGCCCCCGCTCCCTGGCCGCCCGCACCACGGCCCGCCCGAGCGGATGCTCGCTCGGGTGCTCGGCCGCGGCGGCCAGCGCGAGCAGAGCGTCCTCGGTCAGTCCGGAGCCCGGCAGCGGCCGTACGGCCGAGACCTCCGGGGCGCCTTCCGTCAGCGTCCCCGTCTTGTCGAGGGCCACGGCGTCCACCTCGCCGAGCCGCTCCATCGCGACCGCCGACTTGACCAGGACGCCGTGCCGCCCGGCGTTGGCGATGGCGGACAGCAGGGGCGGCATGGTCGCGAGGACGACCGCGCACGGCGAGGCGACGATCATGAACGTCATCGCGCGCAGCAGCGCGTCCGTGAGGTCGGCGCCGAAGGCCAGCGGCACGCCGAACACGGCGAGCGTGGCGACCACGATGCCCACCGCGTACCGCTGCTCGATCTTCTCGATGAACAGCTGCGTCGGTGCCTTGGTCCGGGAGGCCTCCTCGACCAGGGTCACGATGCGGGCGATCACGGAGTCGGCGGGGTCGCGCTCGACGCGGACGCGCAGCGCGCCGGTGCCGTTGAGGGTGCCGGCGAAGACCTCGTCCCCGGGGCCCTTGGGGACCGGGAGGGGTTCGCCGGTGATGGTGGCCTGGTCGGCCTCGCTCGCGCCGTCCACGACCCGGCCGTCGGCGCCGATGCGCTCGCCGGGACGGATCAACAGCACGTCTCCTACGGCGAGTTCACTTGTCGGGACCGTCTCCTCGCCGTGCTCCGTGACCCGGGTCGCCGCCGTGGGCGCGAGGTCGAGAAGGCCGCGTACGGAGTCGGCGGTGCGGGCGGTGGCCAGGGCCTCCAGGGCGCCGGACGTGGCGAAGATGACGATCAGCAGGGCGCCGTCCAGGACCTGGCCGATCGCGGCCGCGCCGAGCGCCGCGACGATCATCAGCAGGTCGACGTCCAGGGTCTTCTCGCGCAGCGCCCTGAGCCCTTCGAGGGCCGGTTCCCAGCCGCCGGCGGCGTAGGCGAGCGCGTACAGCGGGCCGTACGCCCACCACGGCAGGCCGCCCAGGTCCAGCGGGAGCGCGAGCAGGAACGCGGCGGTCGACGCCAGCGCCCAGCGGGCCTCGGGCAGGGCGAGGACCCGGGTGCGGCGGGGTGCCGGGTGCGCGGGCGAGGGGACACGAACGGGGGTGAGAGTCGTGGACACCCGAGCAACCATACAGGAACACATGAAGACTCATTCATCTGTTCATGTGCGATGGGTAAGATACCGCCCATGGGTCATGGAGCCGTCACCACCGCGCAGGAAACCGCCGAGCGGGTACGTCTGGACGCGGCGAACGTGGCCAAGGTGGCCACCACCCTCCAGGCCCTCTCCACCCCCTCCCGCCTGCTGATCCTCGCGCGGCTGCGCGAAGGGCCGCTCCCGGCGACCGAGTTGGCCGCCGAGGTGGGCATGGAGCAGTCGGCGTGCTCGCACCAGTTGCGGCTGCTGCGCAACCTGGGCCTGGTCGTGGGCGAGCGCCGGGGCCGCTCGGTGGTGTACGCGCTGCACGACCACCATGTCGCCGAACTGCTCGACCAGGCCGTCTATCACGTGGAGCACCTGCGACTGGGGCTCAGTGACGCCACCGAGTGAGCCGCCCCGGCAGGTGATGTGGCCGCTGTACGCGGCCGGTTTCACCACCGCCTTCGGCGCCCACGGCATCGCCGCGAACCTCGGCGCGGACTCCGGGGACGCGGTCACCTCGCTGCTCGTGCTGGGCGGTCTGCTCGCCCTGTACGACGGTGCCGAGGTCGTGCTCAAGCCGCTGTTCGGGACTATCGCCGACCGGATCGGGGCCCGCCCGGTGCTCCTCGGCGGGCTGGTGGCGTTCGCCGTCGCGTCCGCGCTCTACGCCCTCGCCGACAGCCCCGGCTGGCTGTGGGCCGTGCGGCTCGGGCAGGGTGCGGCGGCCTCCGCCTTCTCCCCCGCCGCGTCCGCGCTGGTGGCCCGGCTGAATCCTGCCGCCAAGCACGGGCGGGCCTTCGGGAGCTACGGCTTCCACAAGTCGGTCGGCTACACCCTGGGCCCGCTGCTCGGCGGGGTGCTGGTGTGGGCGGGCGGGTTGCGGCTGCTGTTCACGGTGCTGGCGGTGCTGGGCGCGGCCGTGGCGGTGTGGGCGCTGATCGTCGTACCCGTCGTACCGCCGCTCCCCCGGGCCCGGCAGACCGTCCTTGACCTGGCGCGGCGGCTGGCCGACCGGGCGTTCCTGGTCCCGACGGCCGCGCTCGCCGGGGCGACCGCCGCGCTCTCCGTGGGCGTGGGCTTCCTGCCCGTGTCGGGCGCGGTGGCGGGACTCGGCACGGTGGCGACCGGTGCCGCGGTGTCGGTGCTCGCGGCCTGCGCGGCGGTCGTGCAGCCGCGCGCCGGGCGGGCGTTGGACGCGGGGCGGCTCACGGTGCGCGCTGGGCTGACCGCCGGGTTGCTGCTGGCGGCGGCCGGTCTGGGCTGCGCGATGCTGCCGGGGCTCGCGGGTGTGCTGTCGGCTGCCGCGCTGATCGGCGTCGGTACCGGGCTGATCACCCCCCTGGCCTTCGCGGCACTCGCGGCCTCGACCCCGCCGGAACGGCTGGGGCAGACGATGGGGGCGGCCGAGCTGGGACGCGAACTGGGAGACGCCGGCGGGCCGTTGCTGGTCGCCGGGGTGGCCGCGGCGGCGACTCTGACGTACGGGTACGGGGTGCTGGCGGTGCTGCTCGCGTGCGGTCCGGTGGTGGCGGTGGGTCTGCTGCGCGGGCGTGGGTGAGGCGTTCCCGGCGGACCGGGGGGACCGGGGACGCCCCACCCACGCGTGCGCTAGGAAGTGGCCGTCGGCCGCCGCGAGGCCGCCGTCGCCCGGGTCACGTCCCTCAGGGGCCGCAGCCGGTAGGTGTACGCGTAGTCCCGGTTGGCGAACAGCTTGTACTCGTCGTGGGTGTGCGCGCCCCAGCTGTTGTCACCGCCGACGCCCATCTGCCGGTGGTTCACCCTGAGGACGACCGCGTCGCGCGGGGTGAGCTGGTAGTCGTGGCGCACTCCGTTCGACAGGTCCTCCGGGGTGAAGTGCGAGGCGTTGACCTCCAGGAGGGGCTCGCCGGAGACCAGCAGTCCCACGCCGTCGCGGTCGGTCAGGGCCGCCCAGCGGACGTCGGTCTTGTTGCCGTTCTCCTGCGGGCGGATGTAGGGGGTCCACTGCTCGGCGACGGTTCCGGACCAAAGCCCCACGTCCGTACCGTTGTTGCGGTCCCAGTGGTTCTCCTCGGGTCCGCGGCCGTAGTAGTGCAGCCGGTCCAGGCGGCGCGGCAGGAACAACATCGTGCCGACCTCCGGTATGTACGGCAGTGAACTCGCCCCCGGGTGCAGCGTGTTGTCCACCTTGATCTCGCCGTTGCCGAAGACCGTGTAGGTCGTGGTGTACGTCGACTCGGTCGTCGTCGGCAGGGTGCCGCTCACCTTGATCTCGACGGCCCGGTCCCCCAGCGCCCGCACGCCGACGTCGGTGACCTTGCGGTTCGCACCGGCGTCCCGCCAGGTCTGGTTGCGGGTGTGCTGACCGTTGCCGTGGTCGTTGTCGGTGGGCGCCCGCCAGAAGTTCGGGACGGGGCCCGAGGTGAGCAGTCGGGTGCCGTGGGCCCGATACGACGTGATGGTCCCGCTGTCCTTGTCGACGGTGACGGAGAAGTCCTTGCCGTCGACGGTGACGTGGCCGGAGGCGTCCCGGTGGGTCAGGGCCGGGACCTTCGCGAGCGGTACCGGGGTCACCGCCGGGCTGTGCGCGTCGACGGCGAGCTGCTGCTTGGCCACCTCGAAGCCCGCCTTCGCCCAGGGTGTGGACTCCTTGGTGGTGAAGGAGAGTCGGAGGAAGTACTCGGCGCCGGGGGCGGGGGTGCCGGGGAGCTTGTACGGGACGGTGATGGTTTTGCTCGACAGCGGTGCCACGTTCAGCTGGTCCCGTGTCAGCCGACCGCGCTGCACCACCTTCCCGTCGGCGGTGAGGGTCCAACTGCCATCGAATTCGCGGAGGTTGGTGAACAGGTACTCGTTGGTGAGGGTCACCGACCCGTCCGCGGTCCAGGACGCGTTGACCGCCTGGTAGATCTGCTTGACCTCGGCGGCCTTGCCCGTGTGGCCGCGGTCGGCGGTGACGATGCCGTCCGCGACGAAGGCGCCGTCGTTGGGGTTGTCGCCCCAGTCGCCGCCGAACGCGAAGAAGGTCTTCTGGGCGGGCCGCTTCTCCGCGAGCCCCACGGTCGCCGCGTCGAACCAGAACCGCACACCCTCGTCGCCGGGGCCCCGGCTCTCGGAGGCCAGTTCGGCGGCGCTCAGGGGACGGGCGTACACGCGCGCCTTCCTGATCGTGCCGCTGAACTCCCGTGTGGGGTTGTCGACGTCGACGGCCAGCGCGAGCGGCGCGGTGTTGCTGCTGGGCTTCTGGGTGGTGGCCTTGGTGGCCCTGACCTGGCCGTCCACGTGGAGGGTCAGCGTGCCCGCGGCCGCGTCGAAGACACCGGCGACATGGTGTTCCCGGCCCGTCCAGTCGTCCGGGAGCGCCCAACTGGCCGTGATCCACTGGCCGCCGCCGTAGATGAAGAACTCCAGTGTCCTCCCGGACTGCTTGAGGGCGTACTGGGTGTCGCCCTTGGCGATGATCGGCTGGTGATAGCCCGTCACCTTCGGGGTGACCCAGGCCTCCAGGGTCAGCGAGCCGGTGAGGTCGAGGCGGGCGTCGCGGGCGAAGACCGTGGCACCGGAGACGCCCTTGTCGCGGTCGAACCTGGCGCTCGCGGGCAGGACTTCGCCCTTCAGCGCGCCGGGGCCGCTCTCGGTGAGCAACTGGCGCACCGGGACGGGCTCGGTGAGGGACTGGTCGACGAAGTCCCAGATCCAGCCGCCCTGGAGGACCGGATAACGGCGGATGATGTCCCAGTACTTCTTGAAGTTGCCGTTGGAGTTCCCCATCGCGTGGCAGTACTCGATCATCACGTACGGCCGGGTGTCGGCGGTGTTCTTCGCATGCTGTTCCACGCGCGCGGGGCTGTCGTACATCTCCGAGCGGATGTCGCTGATGGTGGGCCGGTCGTCCCCCTCGTACTGGACGACGCGGGTGGTGTCGTACGACTTGATCCAGTCGCGCATGTTGACGAAGGTGCTGCCGCCGCCCGCCTCGTTGCCCAGCGACCAGATCACCACCGAGGCGTGGTTCTTGTCGCGGTGGACCATGTTCTGGGCGCGGGCCACGCAGGCCGCGCTCCAGTCGGGGTGGTTGCCGGGGTACTCGTCACGGATGCCGTGGGTCTCCAGGTTGGTCTCGTCGACGAGGTACAGGCCGTACTCGTCGGCGAGTTCGAGCCACAGCGGGTTGTTGGGGTAGTGAGAGGTGCGGACCGAGTTGATGTTCAGCCGCTTGATGATCGTGATGTCCTTCACGAGGTCCGCGCGGGTGAGCGCGGTGCCGCGGTCGGGGTGCATCTCGTGGCGGTTGGTGCCGCGGAAGGAGACCGGCTTGCCGTTGATGCGCATCAGCCCGTCCTTCAGGGCGAACTCCCGCAGGCCGACGCGGTGCGAGAGCGTCTCGATCACCTTGCCGGCGGGGTCGCGCAGCCGCAGGACGGCGGTGTAGAGGTTCGGGTGCTCGGCCGACCACAGCTTGGGCGCGGGCACGGCCTTCGCCGCCTGTACGGTCGTCTCGTCGCCGGCGGCGAGGGCTACGGCCTGCTGGAGCGGGCGTGACCAGACCGCGTGGCCGCCCGCGTCGTAGAGCTGTGTCTCGACCGTGTAGCGGCCCTGGTTGTCGCCGCCGTAGTCGCGCACGCTCGCGGTGACCGAGAGCTCGGCGGAGGTGTAGTCGTCGCCGAGCGGGGTGTCCAGCTTGAAGTCGCGCAGGTGGACGGCCGGGGTGGAGTAGAGGTAGACGGAGCGGAAGATGCCGCTCAGCCGGATCATGTCCTGGTCTTCCAGCCAGTCGCCGTCGGAGTAGCGGTAGACCTCGACCGCGATCTGGTTGGTGCCCGGTTTGAGGTGCGGGGTGATGTCGTACTCGGCGGGCGTGTAGGAGTCCTCGTGGTAGCCGACGAGTTCACCGTTGATCCACACGTAGTGGGCCGACTTGACGCCCTCGAAGTGCAGGAAGGTCCGCCGCCCCGACCAGTCCTTCGGCACGGTGAAGGTGCGCCGGTACTGGCCGACGGGGTTGTAGCGGGTCGGGGCGGCGGGCGGCTGTGCCTCCTCGCCCAGGCCGTTGGGACCCCACCAGGGGTAGGTGATGTTGATGTAGATCGGGAAGTCGTAGCCATGTACCTGCCACACTGAGGGAACGGGAATGGTGTCCCACTCCCTGTCGTCCACGTCGGTGCGGTAGAAGTCGGTGTCGCGCTCGTCGGGGCGGTCGGCGTAGGCGAACTTCCACTTGCCGTCCAGGCTCACGCGGTACGGCGAGCGGGTGCGGTCGGCGGCGAGCGCCTGGCCGACGTTGGCGTACGGCATGAGGGTGGTGTGCGGGGGCTGGGTGCCCACCCGGAAGAGGTCGATGGCGCCGTTCCACTCCGGGGCTCCCTCCACGGCGTGGCCGCGGCCGGCGAGCGGTCCGGAGGAGAGGGCGAGGGCACCGAGGACGGCGGCCCCCGACTCCAGCAGACGCCTGCGGCTGATGGGGGCAGGCAGGTACGGGTGGGACATCGGTGGAACCTTCCTCGGGACGACAGTGCGGTGTACGTACTGAGGGAGCGTCAATTCCTGTGTGCTCTTGGGGACTTTGGGGCACAGGATGCGACTCAACCTAGATCCCGAAGACGTGCTAGGCAATGACTCTGTCGGACTTTGTGGGGTCCTGGTGACATCACGACATGACGACACACGGCACCCCCGCGTGCGCTCACGCGGGGGTGCCGGGGGTGCCGTGGGGCGAGGTGCCCGGTGCCCGGGCGCCGTGTCTTGTCAGCTGGTGGCCGGCAGGGTGGGCAGCCCGCCGCCGAGGAGCCCGGTGACGGTCCCGATCACGGAGCCGAGGAGGCCGGTCACCGCGCCCAGCACACCGCCGACATCCAGCGAGGTCAGCGACTTGAGCAGGTCCTCGATGGTGGACTGGAGCGAGTCCAGCAGGTCGGAGACCGGGTCGGCCGCCGCCGCGGACCGGTCCGTGCCGTTGAGCTGCCCCAGCTTCTCCTGGGCCTCGGTGTTGGCCGCTTCCACGGCCTTCGCGTGGGCGGCCGCCTCGCTCGCGTCGAGGTGCCGGGCGTTCAGGGAGAGGAGGTCGGTGACGGTGCCCAGGAGGGGCTGGAGGGGCTGGAGGAGGCCGCCGTGCTCCGGCCGGTTCAGCGTGTCGAGGCGGTCCAGTGCCTGGAGGCGGTCCAGCGCGTCGAGGTGGTCCAGCGCTTCGAGGCGGTCCGGCAGGGTGTCCGCGTCGTCGGTGGTGGTGTGGGCGGTGTTGTGGGTGGTGGCCTGGGCAGTGGCCGTCCGAGCCACACCGTGATCCGCGGCGCCGTGGCCTGCGTCGACGGCGGCGGCCGCGGTGCCGACCGGGCCGATGATCAGCGCGGCGCAGACCAGGGACGGCAGGAGAAGGCCGCGGGAGACGAGGGGGCGCATGCGGGGTCCTTTCGAAGTGCTTGGTAGGGCCCACCGTGAGAACCGGCCGGGCCTCCCGCAACCGATCGCGAGGGCCACGACCGGCCGGTCACCGCCTCAGGACATCCCTGACCAGGTACTTTTCCGGCGAGCTCCCCCGTTTGCAGCACTCCTGGGGCGTTCGGCCGTCAGGGTACGGGCCTTCCGGCTTCAGGCGACCCGCGCCGCGAACGCCTGGTACGCCTTCTCGTCGAACAGCACGAACCGGACCTCCTCGACCGCCGTCTCCGCCGCCCGTACGGTCTCCACCGCGATCCGGGCGGCGTCGTCGATCGGCCAGCCGTAGATCCCGGCGGAGACGGCCGGGAAGGCGACGGTACGGGCGCCCAGTTCGTCGGCGACGCGCAGGGACTCGCGGTAGCAGGAGGCGAGCAGTTCGGAGCGGTCCTCCTCGCCGCTGTGGCGGGGGCCGACGGTGTGGATCACCCAGCGCGCGTCCAGGTCGCCCGCGGTGGTGGCCACGGCCTTCCCGGTCGGCAGGCCCTTGCCGTAGTGAGAGGCGCGCAGCTTCCGGCAGTCCGCCAGGATCGCGGGGCCGCCCCGGCGGTGGATGGCGCCGTCGACTCCTCCTCCGCCGAGGAGGGAGGAGTTCGCGGCGTTGACGATGGCGTCGGCGCTCTCTCGGGTGATGTCGCCCTGGACGAGCCTGATGGTGGTCATGACCACCACTCTCGCACCGCCTGCGGCCGGCTCGCGGACCTTCAGGTCTGCTGTCGCAGCCTGCGCCAGACGGCCTTCGCGGCGTTGTGTCCCGACATGCCGTGCACACCCGGTCCCGGCGGGGTCGCCGACGAGCAGATGAAGACGGCCGGGTGCGGAGTGCCGTACGGGGACAGGGACAGCTTGGGGCGCAGCATGATCTGGAGTCCGCTGACCGCGCCGGAGGCGATGTCGCCGCCGACGTAGTTGGCGTTGCGGGCGGCCAGTTCGGGCGGGCCGGCCGTGGCGCGGGCGAGGACGCGGTCGCGGAAACCCGGGGCGAAGCGCTCCAGTTGGCGCTCGATGGCGTCGGTGAGGTCGCCGGTCCAGCCGCTGGGGACGTGGCCGTAGGCCCAGAAGACGTGCTTTCCGGCCGGGGCCCGGCCCGGGTCGACGACACTCGGCTGCACGGTGATCATGAACGGCCTGTCGGGTGCCCGGCCCTCCCTGGAGGCGGCGCGCAGGGCGGTGCCGATCTCCGCGCTGTCGGCGCCGATCTGCACGGTGCCCGCGCCGCGCGCCTCCTTCGCGGTCCACGGCACGGGGCCGTCGAGGGCGTAGTCGACCTTGAAGACACCCGGGCCGTAACGGTAGCCCTCGTAGTAGGTGCCGAAGCCGGCGATGCGGGCCAGGGCGGTGGGCGAGGTGTCGAAGACGTACGCGCGGGCGGGCGGCAGGTCGTCGAGCCGCTTGACCTCGTAGTCGGTGTGGACGGTGCCGCCGAGGTCCTTGAGGTACGCGGCGAGCGCGTCGGAGATGGACTGGGAGCCGCCGCGGGCGACGGGCCAGCCCCGCGCGTGCGCCGCGAGGGCGAAGACCAGACCGATGGCGCCGGTGGCGAAGCCGCCGAGCGGGGCCATGACATGCGCGACGAGTCCGGCGAACAGGGTCTTCGCGCGCTCGTCGCGGAAGCGGCGCATCAGCCACGTCGAGGGAGGGAGGCCGACGAGACCGAAGCGGGCCAGGGTGACGGGGTCGCGGGGCAGCGCGGTCGCGGGCAGCGACATGAAGTCGCGGGCCAGGGTGTCCCACTTGGGCAGGAACGGCTCGACGAGCCTCCGGTACGTGCCCGCGTCGCGCGGTCCGAACGAGGCTGCCGTCTCGGCGACCGACCTCGACAGCACGGCGGCGGTGCCGTCGGTGAAGGGGTGCGCCATGGGCAGCTCGGCGTGCAGCCACTCCAGGCCGTAGCGCTCCAGGGGCAGGGCGCGGAACGCCGGCGAGTTGATGCCGAGGGGGTGGGCCGCGGCACACGGATCGTGCCGGAAGCCGGGGAGGGTGAGCTCCTCGGTGCGGGCGCCCCCGCCCACGGTGCCGCGCGCCTCGAAGACGGCCACGGAGAAGCCGCGGCGGGCCAGCTCCACGGCAGCCGTCAGTCCGTTCGGCCCCGCACCCACCACGACCGCATCGAGCATCGACGGCACCTTCGGACTCCTTCGTCAGCCGATGGCCAGAGGATCAGGATATGCCGGGGGACCGACAGTCTCGGGGCGTGGGGGTAAGTCGGGCGGACGGGACTCGGGGCAGGGGCCTGGGCGGGCCTCGGGGAGGAGGCGGGCCTGGGGGGGGAGACGGCGGGCCTCGGGGAGGAGGCGGCCCTCGGGAAGACGACGGCGGGTCCACGGCGGCCCCGGCCTCTGCCCCCTCACCATGTCCTGGACCCGGTGCACGACTCCGGCCTCCGCCCGGGCCGGCCGTCGCGTCAGGCCTCGCCCGCGAGCAGCCCCCTCACCCTCCGGGCCGTCGCCGCGTCGCGGGCAGCGGTGAACGGGAGGGTGTTGCCGCCCTTGATGCGGAACGGTTCGCCGGTGAGGGTCAGATGGGCGCCGCCCGCCTCCTCGACCAGCAGCAGGCCCGCCGCGTGGTCCCAGGCCGCCTCCCAGGAGAACGCCACCGCGTCCGACTCGCCCCGGGCCACGGCGAGATACTCCAGGCCGGCCGAGCCGCACGGGCGCGGCGCGACGCCGTCCGTCCACAGCCCCAGCAGGCCGCGCTTCTGGTCCTCCGTGGTGTAGTCCGGGTGGGAGGTGGCCACTTGGAGGTCGCGTCCCGGGTCGGGAGTGCCCGCGTGCAGCCGCTCGCCGTCGAGGAACGCTCCCCGGCCGCGGATCGCCGTGGCCAGTTGGTCACGGGCCGGTGCGTAGGTCCAGGAGGCCAGCAGGACACCGCTCCTCGCGAGGGCGACCAGCATGCAGAAGCCGGGCTCGCCGTGCACGAACTGGCGGGTGCCGTCGACGGGATCGACGATCCAGACCGGCGTGTCGCCCTGCAAAGCCTCGTACGACACCGGGTTGGCGTGGACCGCCTCCTCGCCGACCACGACGGAGCCGGGCAGGAGGGCGCCCAGCACCTCGGTGAGGTACTGCTCGGCCAGCCGGTCGGCGTCGGTGACCAGGTCGTGCGGGCCGGCCTTCTGGTCGACCTCGTGCGCGGCGAGCCGCCGGAAGCGCGGCATGACCTCGGCCGCGGCGGCCTTGCGCACCGCCTCTTCCACGTCGCCCGCGTGCCGGTCGAGAAACTCGTCGATGGTTTCCGTGTCTTCGATCATGACTCCATGAGAGCACGCGGGACTGACAATCCCCACCCGCCCGGTGAAGCGCGGCCGGAATCGCCGTGAACACCGGGACGCGGAGGCGACGCACGCCCGATTCAGGGCAGATCGGTAGATAAAGGGCATATCGCTCGATCCGTCGAGCCGTCGCGGCGCCTCACCCGCCGCCTCACCCGCCGCCGCCCCCGTCGCCCTCCGTCACCGTCCCACCGCATACCCCTGCATCCCCCGCGGGTTGGCCGCCGCCGACAACACGCCCGTCTCCGGATCGCGTGCCACCGCGCACAGCCGTCCCTCCGACCACGGCTCCCCCACCGTCACGTCGTGCCCCCGTCGCCGTAGCTCCTCGACCACCCCGGGATCCGTCCGCGCCTCCACCGTGAGGCTGCCCGGCCGCATCCCTCGCGGGTAGAACGACCCGGGGAAGCTGTCGTTGTGCCAGTTCGGGGCGTCGATCGCGCCCTGGAGGTCGAGGCCGCCGCGGACCGGGGAGCGCAGGGCGACGGCCAGGAAGAAGTGGAGCTGCCACTGGTCCTGCTGGTCCCCGCCGGGGGTGCCGAAGGCCAGGACGGGCACTCCGGCACGCAGCGCGATCGAGGGCGTGAGGGTGGTGCGGGGCCGGCGGCCGGGGGTGAGGGAGTTCGGCAGGCCCTCCTCCAGCCAGGTCATCTGGAGCCGGGTGCCGAGCGGGAAGCCCAGTTCAGGCACGACCGGGTTGGACTGGAGCCACCCGCCGCTGGGCGTGGCGGCGACCATGTTGCCCCAGCGGTCGACGACGTCGAGGTGGCAGGTGTCGCCCCGGGTGGCGCCGTCGGGACCGGTCTCGGGCTCGCCCGGTACCGGGGACGTGGGGTTCTTCGCGACCGTCGGCTCCCCGACCCCCATCGGGCTGAACCCGGGTTCGTCGGTGACGACCACGCGCGCGTGTGCGCTGAGCCGAGGCCCCCGCCCGCCGGGGCTGCCCGGTCGCAGCTCGTGCGAGGCCTTGTCGCCGACGAGTTCACGCCGCCCCGCGTTGTACCGCTCCGACAGCAGCTCACCGAGCGGCACCTCGGCCGCGTCCCCGTACCAGGCCTCCCGGTCGGCCATGGCCAGCTTGCAGCCCTCGACCAGCAGATGGACGTACTCGGCGGACCCGTACCGGGGCAGCTCGGGCGGCAGCAGCGCGAGTTGCTGGAGCAGGACCGGGCCCTGGCTCCAGGGGCCGGCCTTGCACAGGGTCCAGCCGTTCCAGTCGTACGTCGCCGGCGCCTCGTAGGTCGCGGACCACCCGGCGAGGTCGGCGGCCGTGAGCGTACCGGTGTGCCGCGAGCCGCTGGTGTCCATGGTGGGTCGCCGCGCCTGCCGTACGAGGGCCTCGGCGATGAATCCGGTACGCCATACCTCGCGCGCCGCCTCGATCTGCGCGACCCGGTCGCCGGCGCCCGCCACCTCGGCGATCAGGCGCTTCCAGGTGGCGGCGAGGGCGGGGTTACGGAACAGCGAACCGGGCCGGGGAGCCCGTCCTCCGGGCAGATAGACCTCCGCCGAAGAGGTCCACTCCGTCTCGAACAGCTCCCGTACGCTCTCGACGGTCGCGCCGACGTTCTCCACGGGCGCGTGCCCGTCCTCGGCGTACCCGACGGCGTACTTGAGGACGTCGGCGAGGGACTTGGTGCCGTGGTCGCGGAGCAGCAGCATCCAGGCGTCGAAGGCGCCGGGGACGGCGGCGGCGAGGGGTCCGGTGCCGGGGACGAGTTCCAGCCCCAGCCCCTTGTAGTGGGCCACCGTCGCCCCGGCCGGTGCGACGCCCTGGCCGCACAGCACCCGCACCTCTCCTCCGGCGGGCGCGAGCAGGATCGGCACCTCGCCGGCGGGCCCGTTGAGGTGCGGCTCGACGACGTGCAGCACGAAGGCGCCGGCCACCGCCGCGTCGTACGCGTTGCCGCCGTCCTCCAGCACCGCCATCGCCGACTGCGAGGCCAGCCAATGGGTGGAGGACACCATGCCGAAGGTGCCCTGGAGGGTCGGCCGGGTGGTGAACGACATCTCTCACCTCACTGGTCGGGCGCGCGCCCAGGCCGGTCCGAGGCGGTCGCGTCCACGGATCCTTTCATTCCGCACCGACCGGCCCAAGATGCGGTGTTCGTCCGCCCGGTCACCTCCGAGCGGCCGGTCGCCGTGTCACGCCGAGGGCCGTCTGCCCACCGTGAGCAGATGCCCGCTCGCCCCCAGCAGTGTCGGTTCCGACTCGATGTGCCGGCACGCGGCCAGTACCGTCTCGCGCCGCTCCGGATCGTCCAGCCAGTCCTCGACACCGCCCATCAGCCAGGCGACGCCCTCGACGCCGTACCGGCCCTCCACGGCCAGCCGCGCGGCGGTGAACTCCGCGGTCACCTCGTCCGGCGCCGCGAAGTGGGCGACGGTGAAGAAGCCCTCGTCGTGGTGCGGATGCCGGCCGTCCACAAGGACGGTGTCGGTGCGTTCGCGGTGTTCCGGGACGAAGTAGCGCTCCTCGCGCAGCAGGTCGTGCAGTTGCGCGTACCGGTTGATGGTGGCCGCGACCACGAGTCCGCCGGGCCGCAGGACCCGTCGCGCCTCGGCCAACGCCCGCAACCGGTCGGCCCGTTCGGGCAGGTGGTACAGCGGGCCGAGCAGGAGCACCACGTCGAACGACGCGTCGGGGGCGGCCAGTTCGCGCGCGTCGCCTTGGCGGGCGGTCACCCCGGGCAGCCGTGAGGCCTGTGCGACGTGGAGCGGTACGGGGTCGACGAGTTCGACGGCGTGTCCGTCCCGTACGAGCCATTCCGCGTGCACCCCGCTGCCGCCGCCGACGTCCAGCACGCGCGCGGGCGCGGCGGGCAGCAGTCTGCGCAGGACGTCCTGGGTGCGCCAGAACTCCAGCCGCCCGGCGGGCGCTCCGCCCTCTCTGAGCCGGGCGTCCTCCTTGCCCCGGGCGTAGTAGGCGAGGATCTCCTCGTGCATCCGCGGTGGTGTCTCGGTCATCGCCTCAGCGTGCTGATCCACGGCCGGGTCGGCAACGCGATATCAGGGGCAGCGTGCCGTCACCAGCCCCGACTCGTAGGCGAACACGACCAGTTGGGCCCGGTCGCGGGCGCCCAGTTTCGTCATCGCGCGGCTGATGTGCGTCTTGGCGGTGAGGGGGCTGATCACCATGTGCTCGGCGATCTCCTCGTTGGACAGGCCCCGGGCGGCCAGGGCCGTGACCTCGCGTTCGCGGCGGGTGAGGCATTCCAGGCCGGGTGCGGTGGACCGGTCCGGGGGGCGGGAGACGAACTCGCCGATCAGGGTGCGGGTGACCGCGGGCGACAGCAGCGCCTCGCCCCGGGCCACCACCTCGATGGCCTGGAGGAGGTCGGCCGGTTCGGTGTCCTTCAACAGGAAACCGCTCGCGCCCGCCCGCAGTGCCTCGAAGACGTACTCGTCGACGCCGTAGTTGGTGAGGATCACCACGCGGACCCCCGCCAGCTCCGGGTCCGCGGCGATCAGCCGGGTCGCCTCGATGCCCGTCATCACGGGCATCTGGACGTCGATGAGCGCGATGTCGGGCATCTGCGCCCGCACCAGCTCCACTCCCCGCTCCCCGTCGGCCGCCTCCCCGACCACCTCGATGCCGTCCTCGGCGTCCAGCAGGGCCCGGAACCCGGCCCGCATCAACGCCTGATCGTCGACGAGCGCCACCCTGATCACGCCCTCACCTCCCCACGCGAAACGAAGCACCTCTTCGCCCCGATCACACCGACTCCCCGCGTGACCGACATCGGCCCCGCCGAAGACCCGCCCCACGCCTGAGCGCCCGTGCCCACACCCCGGCGACCGAACCCGCCCTGCACCGGAGAGCCGCCCCCGCCCTCACGACAGGTCCCGCGCACAGCGAGCAACCGCCTCCCGCTCCGGCAGCCGATCCCGCATCCCCGAGAGTCGCCGCCCGCCTCAAGTCCCTTCCGCGCACACCGACGACACCGACCTCCGACCTCGCTCACAGCGACTCCCCCGCTCTCAAAGGCAGTTCCGCCCGCACCGAGAATCCGCCCTCCTCCCGCGGCCCGGTGTGCAGCGTCCCGCCCAGTGCCGTGACGCGTTCGCGCATGCCGGTGAGGCCGTGGCCGGGTCGAGGCGGGCGGTCCGGACGGGCGGCTCCGTCGTCCTCCACCCGTATCGTCAAGTCGGCCTCGCCGTAGGCCAGTTCGACCCGTACCTTCGCCGGTCCCGCGTGGCGGGCCGCGTTCGTCAGGGACTCCTGGACGATCCGGTACACGGCCCGGTCGAGGGGAGCGGGCAGGGCGCGCTCCTCGCCCGTCACGCTCAGTTCGACGGCGAGGCCCGCCGCCCGGGCCCGCTCCACGAGGAGCGCCGGGGTGCCGGTCGGCTCGTCGGTGCGCAGGACCTCCAGCGTGGCGCGCAGCTCGCGCATGGCCTCACCGCCCGCCTCCTGGATGGCGAGCAGAGCGGGCGGCACCTCCTCGCCCCGCTTGCGCGCCAGATGGACGGCCACGCCCGCCTGGAGCTTGACGATGGAGATGCTGTGGGTGAGGGAGTCGTGCAACTCCCTCGCTATGCGCAGGCGTTCCTCACCGGCGCGGCGCAGCGCGGCCTCTTCCCGGGTGCGCTCGGCCTCCAGGGCACGCTGTTCCGTCTGGCGCAGATAGGCCTGCCAGTTGCGGCCGGCGAGGCCCGTCACCACCGCGCACACGAACCAGCCCGCGAGCAGCAGGGTCTTCTCGACCGCCTCCTGGGCCGTCGGTCCCGTCGCCGCGTACGCCCCGAGGAAGATCCCGCTCGCGCCCGCCGCCCAGCCCCGGTGCCCCAGTTGGGAGGCCAGGTGCACGGCGGCGAAGACGGAGAGCGCGCCGAGGGGCCCCGGGTGGGCGTGCAGGACGTACGCGGCCCCGCTCACCGTGGCCACGGCCAGCACCGCCCGCGGGACCGCGCGATAGAACGCGAGAGCGGCCGCACTGACCACGAGGAGTCCGTGGTCGAGGGCGGTCGTGTCCGGGTCCTGAGCCGCCGCGACCACGACAAGGGCGCCGACCACGACCGCGAGGGCCAGATCGGCGAGCCGCTGGGAGATGGCCGAACCGACCGGGTGCCCACTCATACCCACACGCTAGACCGCCGCACCGACACCGGCGTCCGCCCTGTGGACAACTCCCGCGCTACTCCCCCCGTAGTAGTCCGTGTCCCGGTCCGCGCTCACGGACGTAAGCCCAACTCCCTTCGGCCGTACGACGACCTCGGCCGGGGCCGGGGCGCACGCTGCTGTGCATGTCCACACCCTTCCGTTACACCGAGCCCCTGCCGCCCAAGGCCGCCACCGGCCGTGTCGCCGAGGTCTACGAGCAGTTGTCCCGCGACTTCGGCATCGCCGAACCCGTGACCTTCGTGGTGCTGTCCTCCGCGCCGGAGCTCCTCGCTCCCGCGTGGGCGCTGATGCGCGAGTCGCTGATCGCCGGCCCCGGCAGCCGCACCGGCAAGGAGCTCGCGGCGCTCGGGGTCTCGCTGGCCAACCGCTGCCCGTTCTGCGTGGACGCGCACACCACGCTGCTGCACGCCACCGGCGACCACGCGCTCGCCGAACGCGTCGCCCGCGGAGAGCGCCCGGGCGACGAAGGGCACGCGCGTGTGCTGGACTGGGGCAGGCACACGCGCGTGCCGGGCGGTCTCGGCGCGGAACCGTACCCGTTCCCGCGCGAGCACGCCCCGGGCTACCTCGGCACCGCGTTCGCCTTCCACTTCATCAACCGGATCGTGTCCGCGCTGCTCACCGAGAACCTGCTGCCGGGCAACGCCCAGCGCTTCCGGGCCGTCCGCAGTCTCGCGGGCCGCACCCTCTCCCGGACCGTGCGCCGATCCGCCCGGCCCGGCGCGTCCCTCGCGCTGCTCGACCTGCCCGATCCCGGCGAGGCCCCCGCGTGGGCGGACGGTACGCCCGTCGGACTCGCGTACGCGGCGCTGCTCCGGGCGGCCATGGCGGGCGCCGGCCTCCTCGGCACCGACGACCAGGACCTGGTGGAGGAGACCCTGCTGGACTGGGACGGGTCGCACCCGCCGCTGGACCTGAGCGGTTTCCCGGACCGGCGGGAGCGTCCCGGTGCCCGTCTGGTGCTGCTGGCCGCGCTCGCGCCGTACCGGATCACCGACGAGGACGTGGCGGCCTGGCGGCGGCCGGAGCACACCGACCACTGTCTGGTGCACCTCGTGGCCTATGGGGCGTTCCTCGCCGTGGACCGCATCGAATCGGCCCTGTACCGGCCCATCGCCCGGACATAAGCGGACACATGACGCATCGACGGCGGGGCGCAGTGACGGCACAGGTACGGAGCGAGTTCGCACTTCCACCGCACAAGGAGACATGTGAAACTGGCGTCCCGTCCGCAGTGCGGACCCCTCCGCACCGTCCGTCCCCCACGAAAAGTGCGCCGTGCGAACTCTTTCCCTGCCGCTCGCGCTCACCGCGCGCATCTCCCCCGTCGTCGTGCTCGCCGCGGCGGGCTGGGCACTGACGTCGGGTCCGGCCACGACGCCGGCCGCCGAGAAGGAGTCGGCGCCGCAGTCCGCCGCCGCCGGCGAGACCCCTTCGGGCGCGTCCACGGCCGCCGCCTCGAAGCAGTACGCCGCCGCACCCGCGCCCTGCGGCAGCATCAGCGCGGCGACGATCAAGTCGCTGGTGCCGGGCGCCAAGACGGCCGGCAAGGAGATCCCCTCGACGGACACGGCCCTGCGCCGCACCTGCTCCTGGAACGCGCTCAAGGGGTACGACTACCGCTGGCTCGACGTGTCCTTCGAGATCACGGAGTCCGACGAGGCGGCCGCCAAGTCGTACAAGGAGAACATCGCCGACAAGAGCGGCGGCGGGAGCGTGCCCGGGGTCGGTGACGCGGGGTACTCGGTGGTGAACCTGACGACCGAGAACAAGCAGCAGACCCGTGAGGGCGTGGTCATGATCCAGGCGTCCAACGCGCTGGTGACCGTGACGTACAACGGCAGCGACTTCGAGTCGAAGAAGGCGCCCAGCACGGACGAGATCAACAAGGGTGCCATCAAGGCCGCCAAGGAGGCGGTGGCGGCGCTGCAGAGCGGTCAGAAGGCCTGAGCCGAAAAGGCCCGGACCCGTCTGACCGCCCTCCACGCGCGCGTGACGTCACCCGTCAGGCGGCGATGCCCTCCTGCTCCCTGCCCTTCGGCAGCATCAGCGCGATGTAGAGGAGCAGCGACGCGCCGAGACCCACCGCCCAGCCGTAGTCGGCCAGTGGCTTGAGGAACGGGATCAGTCCGTCGGTCGGGAACGGCCCGGTCTTCTTGCCGTCCGCGCCCACCGCCGAGTACGAGCCGCCGACGGCGAGCAGTCCACCGACCACGAAGGCGACGATCGCCCGCCAGTTCCAGCCGTTGGCGTACCAGTAGCGGCCGCCGGGCGTGTAGAGGTCCGCGAGGTGCAGGACCGTGCGCCGGACGATCCAGTAGTCGGCGATGAGGATGCCCGCGACCGTGCCGAGCAGACCGCCGACGACTCCGAGCCAGGTGAAGATGTAGAACTCCGGCGTGGAGATCAGCTTCCACGGGAAGATCAGGATGCCGACGACACCCGTGATCAGCGCGCCGGTGCGGAAGTTGACGAACTTCGGAGCCAGGTTGGACAGGTCGTACGCCGGTGAGACCACGTTCGCCGCGATGTTCACGGAGACCGTGGCGACGAGGACGACGACCAGCGCGAAGAGCAGTCCGAACGCGTTGTCGGTCTTGGCGGCGAGCGCGACCGGGTCCCAGATGGCCTCGCCGTAGACCGCCTCGGATCCGGAGGTGACCAGCACGGCGAGGACCGCGAACAAGGTCATCGTCGTGGGAAGCCCCAGGGACTGCCCCCACGTCTGCGCCTTCTGACTGGCGCCGAAACGGGTGAAGTCCGGGATGTTCAGGGACAAAGTGGCCCAGAAACCGATCATGCCCATGAGGGACGGGAAGAACACCGGCCAGAAGTCGGCGCCCCAGCCGAGTTTGGAGGGCTGGTCGAGCAGCGCGCCGAAGCCGTCCGCCTTGACCGCGATCCAGATGAGCAGGACGAGGGCGCCGGCGATCACGAAGGGCGCGGCCCAGTTCTCGAAGTGCCGCAGGAAGTCCATGCCGCGGTAGATGATCGCGATCTGGAGCGCCCAGAACAGCAGGAAGCAGAGCCACAGGGGCCATGGGTTGCCCGCGATCCTGGCCGCGTTCTCCCAGTGGCCGCCGGTGAGCTTGGAGCCCAGCGCGAAGATGCCGCTGCCGCCGATCCAGGTCTGGATGCCGAACCAGCCGCAGGCCACGGCCGCCCTGATGAGTGCCGGGATGTTGGCGCCGCGCAGCCCGAAGGAGGCACGGGCGAGGACCGGGAAGGGGATGCCGTACTTGGGTCCGGCGTGCCCGGTGGCCAGCATCGGCAGCAGCACGATGACGTTGGCCAGGGCGATGGTGAAGACGGCCTGCTTCCAGTCCATGCCGAGCGCGACCAGGCCGGAGGCCAGGGTCCAGCTCGGGATGCAGTGCGCCATGGAGATCCACAGGGCCGCGAAGTTGTACGTCGTCCACTTGCGCTCGGAGACCGGTACGGGACGCAGGTCCTCGTTGGCGAAGGGGCTGTCGGCGGGGAAGGCCTCGGGGGCGAGCTCGACGCGGCCACCGGTGCCGGCGTTCTGCGGTATCGGCGACCCCGTGGGGACTGTTTCGGTCATGGGCAGGCCAATCGATCAGGACGGAACGGGATAGGCCGTGCGGGGGCCTCGGGCGGGACCGGGACGGGCGGGGAGGCCATTCCCGGCCCCGCCACCCCTTCCCGGGACGGCGGGAAGGGGGGACAAGGAGTGGGGGGTCGGTCGAGCGGTTCTCGGAGCCGCGTCAGGAGTTGACGGCGGGGATGATCTCGGAGCCGTAGGCGTCGATGGTGGCTTCCTGGGCGTCGTGCATGTCGTAGACGGCGAACTGGTCGACGCCCAGCTCGCGCAGCGCGTGCAGCTTCTCGATGTGTTTCTCGACCGGTCCGATGACGCAGAACCGGTCGACGATCTCGTCGGGCACGAAGGCGGTGTCGGGGTTGTCGGCGCGGCCGTGGTGCGAGTAGTCGTACCCCTCACGCGCCTTGATGTAGTCGGTGAGCTCCTGCGGGACCAGGCCACCGCCCGAGCCGTACTTCGACACCAGGTCGGCCACGTGGTTGCCGACCATCCCGCCGAACCAGCGGCACTGCTCACGCGCGTGGGCGAGTGCCTCCGGCGAGTCGTCCTCGGTGACGTAGGCGGGGGCGGCGACACAGATCTTGACCTCTGAGGGGTCCCGACCAGCTGCGACGGCCGCGTCCTTGACCGCCTTCACCATGTACTCGGTGAGGTACAGGTCCGACAGCTGGAGGATGAACCCGTCGGCCTCCTCGCCGGTCATCTTCAGCGCCTTCGGCCCGTACGCCGCCATCCATACGGGGAGTTCGGCGCCCTCCTTGATCCACGGGAACCTGACGACCGTGCCGCCGAGGTCGGCCTCCTGGCCCGAGCCGAGGGCCCTGATGACCTTCATGGCCTCGCTGATCCGGGCCAGTGTGTTGGGCGTACGGCCCGCGACGCGCATCGCGGAGTCGCCGCGGCCGATGCCGCAGACCGTGCGGTTGCCGAACATGTCGTTGAGGGTGGCGAAAGTGGAGGCGGTGACCTCCCAGGTGCGGGTGCCCGGGTTGGTGACCATCGGGCCGACCGTCAACGTCGAGGTGTTCGCGAGGATCTGGCTGTAGATCACGAACGGCTCCTGCCAGAGAACGGCGGAGTCGAACGTCCACCCGTAGGTGAAGCCGTTGCGTTCGGCCCGCTTCATCAGGCTGATCACCTTCGAGGCGGGCGGATCCGTCTGCAGGACGAGTCCGAAGTCCATGGGCGCCACTCCTAGTTGAGGTACTGACAGGTGGAGCGGGGGGTGTACGTGCCGTGCCCGGCGCGTCCGGTGTACTCCCGCTCGGTGATGACGAGTTCGCCGCGCGAGAGGACCGTCTCGACCCGGCCGGTGAGGCGCTTGCCCTCGTAGGCCGAGTAGTCGACGTTCATGTGGTGGGTCTCGGCGGAGACGATCTGCTCGGCGTGCGGGTCGTAGATGACGACGTCGGCGTCGGCGCCCGGGGCGATGGTGCCCTTCTTCGGGTACATGCCGAACATCCGGGCCGGGGTGGCGCAGGCGATCTCGATCCATCGGCGGCGCGAGATACGCCCCTCGACCACGCCCTGGTGGAGCAGGTCCATGCGGTTCTCGACGCCGGGAAGGCCGTTGGGGATCTTCGAGAAGTCGCCGCGGCCGAGCTCCTTCTGGCCCACGAAGCAGAAGGGGCAGTGGTCGGTGGAGACGACCTGGAGGTCGTTGGTCCTGAGCCCCTGCCACAGCTTGGCCTGGTGTTCGCGCGGCCTCAAAGGCGTGCTGCACACGTACTTCGCGCCCTCGAAGTCCGGCTCCGCGAGGTTGTCCGTCGACAGGAACAGGTACTGCGGGCAGGTCTCGCCGAAGACGTTGAGCCCCTCGTCGCGTGCGCGTGCCAGCTCGGCCACTGCCTCCATGGCCGAGACGTGCACGACGTACAGGGGGGCGCCGGCGACCTGCGCGAGCTTGATGGCACGGTGGGTGGCCTCGGCCTCCAGCAGTGCCTTGCGCACCTCGCCGTGGTAGCGCGGGTCGGTCTCTCCCCGGGCCAGCGCCTGCTCGACAAGGACGTCGATCGCGATGCCGTTCTCGGCGTGCATCATGATCAGGCCGCCGTTCTCGGCGGAGCGCTGCATGGCGCGCAGGATCTGGCCGTCGTCGGAGTAGAAGACACCTGGGTAGGCCATGAACTGCTTGAAGGAGGTGACCCCCTCCTCCACCAGCAGGTCCATCTCCTTGAGGGTCTCCTGGTTCACATCGGAGACGATCATGTGGAAGCCGTAGTCGATGGCGCAGTTGCCCTCGGCCTTGGCGTGCCACGCGTCCAGGCCCTCGCGCAGGGTGTGGCCGACGCTCTGCACCGCGAAGTCGACGATGGTCGTCGTACCGCCCCAGGCGGCGGCCCGGGTGCCGGTCTCGAAGGTGTCGGAGGCGAAGGTGCCGCCGAACGGCAGCTCCATGTGGGTGTGGGCGTCGACGCCACCGGGGATGACGTACTTCCCGGTGGCGTCGATCGTGCGGTCCGCGGTCCAGCTCTGGGTACCGGGCACGGCGAGGGCGGCGATGCGGCCGTCCTCGATCAGCACGTCTGCGTGGATCTCGTCGGACGCGGTGATGACGAGACCACCGCTGATGACGGTACGGCTGCGGCTGCTCATACTCCCTCTCCTGCGAACGGTGATCGGAAAAGATCCGGTCGTATGTGGCTGGTCGCGCAGTTCCCCGCGCCCCTGAGGGGCACGGGTGTGCGGGTCGTGATTACGGAGCGGTCAGCGGCGGGTACGCGTCCGGACGGCGGTCGCGGTAGAACTGCCAGCGGTCGCGGACCTCGCGCAGCTTGGCCATGTCCAGGTCGCGGACGACCAGTTCGGTCTCCTTGTCGCTCGCCACCTCGCCGACGAACTGGGCCTCCGGGTCGACGAAGTACGTCGTCCCGTAGAAGTCGTTGTCGCCCAGCTCCTCGACGCCCACCCGGTTGATCGCGCCGACGAAGTACTCGTTGGCGACGGCCGCCGCGGGCTGCTCCAGCTGCCAGAGGTAGGCGGACAGGCCGCGCGAGGTGGCCGACGGGTTGAAGACGATCTCGGCGCCCGCGAGACCCAACGCCCGCCAGCCCTCCGGGAAGTGGCGGTCGTAGCAGATGTACACGCCGATCCTCCCGACCTTGGTGTCGAAGACCGGCCACCCCAGGTTGCCGGGGCGGAAGTAGAACTTCTCCCAGAAACCCGGGACTTGAGGAATGTGGTGCTTGCGGTACTTGCCGAGGTACGAGCCGTCCGCGTCGATCACGGCCGCGGTGTTGTAGAGGACGCCGGGCTGCTCCTCCTCGTACATCGGCAGGATCAGGACGATGCCCAGTTCCTTGGCCAGCGTCTGGAAGCGCTTGACGATCGGGCCGTCCGGGATCTGCTCGGCGTACTCGTAGAACGCCTTGTCCTGGACCTGGCAGAAGTACGGCCCGTAGAACAGCTCCTGGAAGCACAGGACCTGGGCACCCTGCGCGGCCGCATCCCGGGCCGCCTGCTCGTGTACCTGGATCATCGACTCCTTGTCGCCCGTCCACGCGGTCTGGAAGAGGGCGGCACGAATCACTCTGCTCATCGGGACCTCCGGTCGCTCGGTGTGCGAGAAGGCTAGGAAGTCCGAAAGCGGGCTTTGAGTTGCAGCGTGTCACGTCTGCGGGGCCTGGGCGTGCCACGGTGTCACCCTGTCGAGAGCCCATGTTTCACCGCCGTTTTCCCAGGTCGTGGCGTGTTTCAGCTTTGTTGCGCGTCGTGCGCGAGAAGCGCGATGTGCACCGAGGCGGCCTGCTCGAAGTCGTCGAGGTCGACGCCGAGCCGGCTCTGTATGGCTTCCAGTCGCCGGTAGAGCGCGGGGCGGGAGACGTGGTGGAGCTGCGCGGTGCGGGACTTGTTGCGGCCGGTGGCGAGGTAGGTGCGCAGCACGGCCAGCAGATCGTCCCCCGCCGCGCACAGCAGTCCGTCCAGCTCGCGCTCGGCGAAGGACTGGACGTGCGGGTCGTCGCGCAGCAGCCTGATCAGGCCGCGCAGATGGACGTCCCTGAGGCGCACCACGGGAGGAAGGTCGAGGACGGGCGCCGAGTCCGCGACGGCGTCGGCGACGTGCTGGGCCTCCCGCAGCCCCGCCGGGACGTCGTCCCAGGAGGTCCTCGGGTCCGCGGCGGCCACGACCGTCCGCGTCAGCCGGGCCGCGAAGTTGGCCGTGAGGACGGCGGCGTCCTGGTCGCGGGCCAGGCTCAGCAGGACGGCGGTGGCCCCGTCGGCGAGTTCGGCGACGATGCCGGGCAGCCCCAACAGCCGTAGCACCCGGTCGAGTTGGGCGGGATCGCCGTCCCGCACGACGAGCGGCACGAAGGTGCGCCGGTTGACGGGCAGTCCGGCCGCCCGCGCCCGGGGCAGCAGCTGCCGGGCCGGTACGACCCCGCTGACCAGGTCGGTGAGCAGGCTCTGCGCGGACTGCTCCTCCCAGGTGTGGGCGGAGGTGCCGCCGAGCATGCGGTGCAGGACGAGGCACTCGGCGGCACGGTCGGCGAGGAGGCGTCCGGTGGCGGTGTCGCCGCGGTAGCCGCACAGCATGATCTGGCCCCAGCGCTCCCCGCGCCCGGCCAGTTCGGCGCGGATCCAGCCGTCGCCCTCGCTGCCGCCGGCCTGGCGGGCGATGCGCTCCCAGTCGCGCAGCACGTCGTCGACGGCGGACCGCTCCCCCGCGGTGGCGAGGACCCGGTGGGCGAGGTTGGTGACGACGACGGGGCAGCCGCTGTGGTGGGCGATCTCGTCAAGCATCCGCTGGAGCGGGGCGCCCGCGGTGATGAGTCCGGTGAGGGCGGTGCGGACGGCCTCGGACATGCTGACGGCGGCGAACTTCCGTCGCACGAGCCGCGCTTGGACCTCCTCGGTCAACTCCGCGAAGGGGAAGGGCCGGTGGAGGACCACCATCGGCAGCCCGCACCGCTCGGCGGCCCGGCGCATCACGTCCGGCGGGGCGGGGAAGGCGCGGCCGAGTCCGAGGACCACGGCCGCGGCCTCCGCGCGGTGCAGGGACTGGATGTACTCGGCCTGCTTGCCGTCGTCACCGGCGAGCAGCACACCGGTGGTGAGGACCATCTCGCCGCCGCTGAGCATCACGCCGACGTCGGCGGCCTCGGCCACGTGCACCCAGCGCACGGCCCGGTCGAGCTGGCCGGCACCGGCCACCACCTCGGGCTCCCCGGCGAGGACCCGTTCCAGCATGAGGACCTGGCGGACCGACAGGGTCGGCTCCAGGGACTCCAGAGGCTCCAAGGTGGTGCTCATGACGGTGTTCCCTTGCTGTGGACCTACTGGATGGTGCTCCTCAGAGCGTGTTCGAGGATCGCGGCGCCCTCTTCGGCCTCCGCGACGGTCAGGGACAGGGGCGGGGCGATCCTGAGGGCGCTGGTGTTGTGTCCGCCGCCCTTGCCGAGCAACAGCCCCTCGGAGCGGGCGGCTTCCAGCACGGCGGACGCGGCCTGTGGATCGGCCTCGTCGGTGCCGGGCTTCACCAGCTCGACGCCGAGCATGAGCCCACGCCCGCGCACCTCCCGTACGCCCGGAATCTGCGCCGCGACGCCCCGCAGCCGCTCGATGAGCAGTCCGCCGACGCGCCGGGCGTTGCCCTGGAGGTCGTGTTCCAGGAGGTACGTGAGGTTCGCGAGGCCGGCCGCCATGGTGATCTGGGTGCCGCCGAAGGTCGAAATGCTGTTGGAGTCCAGGCAGTTCATGATCTCGGCGCGGGCGACGACCCCGCCGATGGACATGCCGTTGCCGATGCCCTTGGCGAAGGTGAGGATGTCCGGCGGGCCGTTCTGATCGTGCGCCTGCCAACCCCAGAAGTGGTCGCCGGTGCGGCCCCAGCCGGTCTGCACCTCGTCGGCGATCCACAGGATGCCGCGCTCGTGGAGCACCTCGCGGAAGGCGGCGTAGAGGCCGTCGGGCGGGGAGGTGAAGCCGCCGACGCCCTGGATCGGTTCGGCGATCAGGGCGGCGGGCGGGCGGGTGTGCCCGAGGAGGTCCTTCAGATCGTCGACGCAGGCCGCGATGAAGTCGTCGTCGCCGAGGCCGGCGTACGGGCCGCGGGTGCGCACGCCCCCGTGGACGTACAGCGTCTGGAGCGGGGACAGCGAGGTCGGCGACCAGCCGCGGTTTCCGGTGATGCCGACCGCGCTGAAGGAGCGGCCGTGGTAGCTGTTGCGCATCGCCAGGATCGTGTTGCTGCGCCGGTAGGTCGTGGCGAGCAGCAGGGCGGTGTCGTTGGCCTCGGTGCCGGAGGTGGTGAAGAAGACCCGGGCGTCCGGGATGCCGGACAACTGGGCGATCCGCTCGGCGAGTTCGACCATCGGCCGGTTCAGGTACAGGGTCGAGGAGTGGATGATCCGCCCGGCCTGCTCGCTCACCGCCTTGGTGATCTCGGGCAGGGCGTGGGCGGTCATCGTCGTCAGGATGCCGCCGAAGAAGTCGAGGTACCTGTTGCCCTCGGAGTCCCAGACGTGCCGGCCCTCGCCGTGCGTGATCTCCAGCGGGTCCTCGTAGTACAGGGCGAGCCAGTCGGGCAGGACGGCCCGGTGGCGTCCCAGCAGGTCCTTGGTCACGGCTGCACCAGCCCTTCGTAGGCGTCGGGGCGGCGGTCGCGGTAGAACGCCCACTGCTGCCGCACGTCCTCGATGAGGTCGAAGTCCAGGTCGCGGACGACGAGTTCCTCCTCCTTGTCGCTCGCCGTGTCCCCCACGAACTGGCCCCGGGGGTCGACGAAGTAGGAGGTCCCGTAGAAGTCGTTGTCGCCGTACTCCTCGACGCCGACCCGGTTGATGGCGGCGACGAAGTACTCGTTGGCGACGGCGGCCGCGGGCTGCTCCAGGCGCCACAGGTGGGAGGACAGGCCACGGTGGGTGGCGGACGGGTTGTAGACGAGCTGGGCGCCGTTGAGACCCAACTGCCGCCAGCCCTCCGGGAAGTGGCGGTCGTAGCAGATGTAGACGCCGACCTTGCCGACGGCGGTGTCGAACACCGGCCAGCCGAGGTTGCCCGGCTTGAAGTAGTACTTCTCCCAGAAGCCCTTGACCTGGGGGATGTGGTGCTTGCGGTACTTGCCGAGGATGCTGCCGTCGGCGTCGATCACGACCGCGGTGTTGTAGTAGAAGCCGGACTGCTCGACCTCGAACACCGGCACCACGACCACCATGCCGGTCTCGCGGGCGAGTTCCTGCATACGACTCGTGGTGGGGCCGTCGGGCACCGGCTCGGCCCAGCGGTAGTGCTCGGGCTCCTGGACCTGGCAGAAGTAGGGGGCGTTGAACACTTCCTGGAACCCGATGATCTTCGCGCCCTGTCGGGCCGCCTCGCGGGCGTGCTCCTCGTGTTTCGCCACCATGGACTCGGTGTCGCCGGTCCAGGTGGCCTGGACCAGAGCGGCACGAACGACGTTGGCCATGAGCTGCTCCTTCGGCGGGGACGTCAGAGCCTCTACGCCCGTAGAGGGGGACGTAGAGGGACGAACGTAAGCCTCCTGGAGAGGCTTGCCAAGACCATCGTCGTTAACCCGCGAAGTCGATCACGTTTCACACTCCAGTGGAGGAGCGACGTGCCCGGTCAGCAGGGTTGTGGGGGACCTGTCAGGCGGAGAATCCGGCGACCCGCAAGGCGTGCACCAGGTCCCAGTGCCGCTCCTGCGAGACCCCGCGCGCGGCCGTGAGGAGCAGGGGTACGAGGGTCTCCGGGCCGGGTGCGGCGCTGCGGGCGGCTTCCTCGGGGGTGCGGACGCGGACGTAGGCGTCGAGGAGCGCGGTGACCTCACGGCGGCGGCCCTCGGCGACCAGGGCGAGCACGGCCGCGCCGATCTCCTCGGCGGGGCGCGCGACACCCTGCCTCAGGATCTGCTCCCCGTCCGTGCTCCGCCCGGCCGCGACCAGCGCGTCCGCGGCGGCCACCAGCCGGTCGGCGGGCAGTGAGGCGGCCTCCCACAGCAGGGTCGCCCAATCGGCGCCGAGCCCGGCGTGCTGGAGCTCGGCGGCGAGCAGCGGGAAACGGTCGGCGGGCCAATGGGCGGCCTCGACGAGCAGGGCGTGCGCCTCGCCGGTACGCCCCTCCGAGCGCAGCCGCACCAGCGTCGCGACCGTGTCGGCGGTCTCCCGCCGCGCCGCCGCGTCCACCGGCTCCTCCCGCTGCCGCGGACTCGCCTCCGGCACCTGCGCGGCCCCGGCGAAACGGGCCCCGCGCGGAGTCCGCCCCTTCGCCGCGGGCGCGGTGGGCGGCTCGGCCACGGCGGCCGGGGGTACGACGACGGGGGCGCCCCCCTCCTCGGCCGCACCGGCGAAACGGGCACTGCCGCGCCGACGCCTCCGCTTCCCCTCCGGCGGCGGGGCGGTGGGGGTCGGCTGCTGCGGGGAGTCGTTGTCGGGCCGGGGCGCGGAATCTGGGTGGGCGACCGGGGCCGGGGCCTGCGGATACGGGGCGTAGGCCGGGGAGGAGGCCTCGGGACGGCGGTGTCGGTCCGGGCCGGGGCGGGTCGGGTCGTCCGGGTCCGTGGGGTACGGGCTGTGTCCGGAGTGGCCCGCTTCAACTGGGCCCGAACCTCCGGAGACGTCCGCCCAGGCGGGGGCCGTCGAGTGGGGTGCGTGTCCGGAATGGCCCGCTTCAGCAGGGCCCGGACCTCCGGAGACGTCAGCCCGGGCGGGGGCCGTCGGGTGCGGAGTGCGTCGCGGGCGGGCCGTATCCGCCGGGCCAGGACGGTGCGGCGCGGTGCGGGTGGCGTCCAGCCAGGCGGGGACGATCGGGTGCGAGGTGTGTCCCGGACCGGCTTCCTCGCCGGCGCCGGCAGGGCGTGACACTTCTCCGGAGACGTCAGCCCAGGCGGGGGCCGTCGAGTGGGGTGCGCGTCCCGGGCGGGCCGCTTCGGCGGAGGTGGGCCACTGCGGTGCGGGCCCGGGGTGGGGCCCTTCGGCGTTCGTGGCGGACGGGGCGTCCCGCTGCCGGGGCATGTCCGGGAAGTCCACGCCTCGGCCGTCGGTTCCACGGGCGCCGGTCTCGTAGGCGTCGGGCCTATGCAGCGCGGTCTCGTCGCCTCCGGCCCCGGTCTCATGGCGGCCCGGCTCGCGCCCGCCGCCCTCGGCAGCCTGCCCGTCGGCTCCTCCCGCAGCGCCCTCGAAGCGACCGCCACCACCGGTGGCATGCCCGCCGCCCCCGTAACCACCGGTCTCGCCGAACGCCCCCCGGAACACCCCGCCGGCCGCGTCCCGCTCCCGGCGGATCGCCCGAGCCTGGTCGTCCCTCATGCGGTGGTCCAACTCGGCCATGCGGGACTGGAGTTCGGCGCAGCGCCGTACTGCGCGTTCGTGGTCGTCGCGGGCCCAGGCGAGGTCGAGGCGGATGGCGTCGGCCTCCTCCTGAGTGGTGACAGTGGCGAGGCGGCGGCCCAGTTCGGCCTGCCGTTCCGCCGCGTAGCGCTGCTCGCGGAGCATGACGTCGAAGCGGTCACCGAGGGCGTCCCGGCCGCCGGGGCGGGCGTCGTGGGCGGCCTGGGCGGCGGCGTGCAGGGGGCGGGCCCGTTCCGCCTCGGCGTGGGCCGCCTCGGAGCCGTACTCCGCGGCGAGATCCTGCAAAAGCGCCTCCACCACGTCCCAGGGCGGCACCTCCCGGCCGTCGAGGCAGGCCTGCATACCGTCCGGGTCGCGCTGCCAGAACACCGCGCACCAGCCGGCGCCCTGGTCCAGGCGTGCCAGCACACCGCCCAGGTAGGCCACGAACTCCCGCACCCGACCCGGGAGTTGATCCACTGCCATCGCTCAACTCCCGTTAGACCGGAGCACTCCGGTCCGTAAGGCAACACCAGCAGTGTTACGAACGGGCTACGGACAGTTTTCAAAGGCGCAGCAGGAGCCTCATGGCGCGCGTCACGCCGCTGAGCGAACTCCCGTCACACGCCCGCCAACTCGCACAGTCCGGCCAACTCGTCCATGGACAGCCCGAGCGCCCGGGCGAGCGCCGCCACCGTGAAGAACGCCGGGGTCGGGGCCCGCCCGGTCTCGATCTTCCGGAGGGTCTCCGCGGAGATCCCGGCACTCGCCGCGACCTCCGCCATACTGCGGCCGCCGCGGGCCTCGCGCAGCAACCGGCCGAGCCGCTCGCCGCGTTCGCGTTCTTCTGGAGTGAGAGGGGTGCGCACCATGCCCCCATTCTAATACCGGTATAGTAATTGGCATGGTGGAGCTGAAGACAGACACATCGATCGACGCCATGTACGAGGCGGGACAGGTGGTCGGGCGCGCCCTGACCGCCGTACGAAAGGCCGCTGACGTGGGGGTTTCCCTGCTGGAGCTGGACGAGGTGGCGCGTGGGGTGCTGCGGGAGGCCGGGGCGTCCTCGCCCTTCCTCGGCTATCGCCCCACCTTCGCCACCACCCCGTTCCCCGCCGTCGTCTGCGCCTCGGTGAACGACGCGATCGTGCACGGCATCCCGACCGGCTACCGGCTGCGCGACGGCGACCTCGTCTCGATCGACTGCGGTGCCCAACTCGGCGGCTGGGCCGGTGATTCGGCGGTCAGTTTCACCGTGGGCAGGCCGCGCCCCGACGACGTACGGCTGATCGAGACGGCGGAGCGGGCGCTGGCGGCCGGGATCGCGGCGGCGGTCGTGGGCAACCGCATCGGCGACATCGCGCACGCGATCGGCACGGTGTGCCGCGAGGGCGGCTACGGAATCATGGACGACTTCGGCGGGCACGGCATCGGTCGCCGTATGCACGAGGACCCGCCGGTGCCGAACGAGGGGCGCCCGGGGCGGGGCCTCGCACTGCGGCACGGCATGGTGCTCGCGATCGAGCCGATGCTCATCGCCGGGGGCACGGACGAGTACCACACCGCGCCGGACGGCTGGACGCTGAAGACGAACGACGGCTCGCGCGCGGCGCACGTCGAGCACACGGTGGCGATCACGGACGCGGGACCACGCGTCCTGACGGCACGCTGAGCAGGCTCTCCGCAAGCGCTCGGTGAACCGGCGTCGCCCGCCGAGCGCTGCGTGTGCCCCGCTCCCCCATCCGTGCGAAGGTGTAACCGGCTGACACCCGGGTTACCCGGCCCCGGCACGTCGATCAGCGAGGGGTGTCCCCGGCCCGCGCGGGGATGCCGGATGGGAACGCCATGACCAGCGGATTCAGCGGACCGGAAGGCTATGACGCCTTCGGAGAGTTCCTCGCCCGTTTCTTCGGCGGGCCGCGTCCCGGCCCCCGGCAGATCAACATCGGCCAGTTGCTGAGCCAGCCGGCCAGGGAGCTGGTACGGGGCGCCGCGCAGTACGCCGCCGAGCACGGCAGCCGGGATCTGGACACCCAGCACCTGCTGCGGGCCGCACTCGCCGCCGAGCCGACCCGGACCCTGCTGAGCCGGGCCGGTGCCGATCCCGACACCCTCGCCTCGGAGATCGACGAACGCTCCGGCCCCGTCCAGCACCAGCCGGAGGAAGCCCCGCCGCCCACCTCGCTGTCCCTCACCCCGGCCGCCAAGCGCGCCCTGCTCGACGCGCACGAGCTGGCCCGGGCCCGGGGCGCCGGTTACATCGGCCCGGAGCACGTGCTCAGCGCCCTGGCCGCGAACCCCGACTCGGCCGCCGGGCACATCCTCAACTCGGCCCGGTTCGCGCCCACCGGTCTGCCTCCCGAGACGGCCCCGGACGCCGGGCAGCCCGGCGCCGAGGCACCGCGCGGCACGGCCACGCCCACCCTCGACAAGTACGGCCGCGATCTCACCGACCTGGCCCGCCAGGGCCGTATCGACCCGGTGATCGGCCGCGACGAGGAGATCGAGCAGACCATCGAGGTGCTGTCCCGGCGCGGCAAGAACAACCCGGTGCTCATCGGTGACGCGGGTGTCGGCAAGACCGCCGTCGTGGAGGGTCTGGCCCAGCGGATCGCCGACGGGGACGCACCCGACGTGCTGATCGGGCGCCGGGTCTTCGCCCTCGACCTGACCGGGGTGGTGGCGGGCACCCGCTACCGGGGCGACTTCGAGGAGCGCCTGACGAACATCGTGGGCGAGATCCGCGACAACTCCGACCGGCTGATCGTCTTCATCGACGAGCTGCACACGGTCGTCGGCGCGGGCGGGGGCGGCGAGGGCGGCTCCCTGGACGCCGGCAACATCCTCAAGCCCGCCCTGGCCCGCGGCGAGCTGCACATCGTGGGCGCGACCACGCTGGAGGAGTTCCGCCGGATCGAGAAGGACGCGGCCCTGGCCCGCCGCTTCCAGCCCATCCTGGTCCCGGAGCCCACCCCCGCGGACGCGATCGAGATCCTGCGCGGGCTGCGCGACCGCTACGAGGCCCACCACCAGGTCCGCTACACCGACGAGGCGTTGGTGGCCGCCGTGGAGCTGTCCGACCGCTATCTCACCGACCGCCGCCTGCCGGACAAGGCGATCGACCTCATCGACCAGGCGGGCGCACGCGTACGCCTGCGCGCGCGGACCAAGGGCACCGACGTACGGGCCCTGGAGCACCAGGTCGAGCAGCTCACCCGGGACAAGGACCAGGCGGTCGCCGACGAACAGTACGAGCAGGCGACCCAACTGCGGGACCGCATCGCCGAGTTGAAGCAGCGCATCGCCGAGGCCGCCGGGGGCGACGAGGCCGACGAGGGCCAGCACCTGGAGGTCACCACGGAGGCCGTCGCCCAGGTGGTGTCACGGCTGACCGGCATTCCGGTCAGCAGCCTCACCCAGGAGGAGAAGGACCGGCTGCTCGGCCTGGAGCAGCACCTGCACGAGCGGGTGGTCGGCCAGGACGAGGCCGTACGGGTCGTCTCGGACGCCGTCCTGCGCTCCCGGGCCGGCCTCGCGAGCCCGGACCGGCCGATCGGCAGCTTCCTCTTCCTCGGCCCGACCGGCGTCGGCAAGACCGAACTGGCCCGCGCCCTCGCCGAGTCGCTGTTCGGGAGCGAGGAGCGCATGGTCCGCCTGGACATGAGCGAGTACCAGGAGCGGCACACGGTCAGCCGCCTGGTCGGCGCCCCGCCCGGATACGTCGGCCACGAGGAGGCGGGCCAGCTCACCGAGGTGGTCCGCAGGCACCCCTACTCGCTGCTCCTCCTGGACGAGGTGGAGAAGGCCCACCCGGACGTCTTCAACATCCTCCTCCAGGTCCTCGACGACGGCCGGCTCACCGACTCCCAGGGCCGCACGGTCGACTTCACCAACACGGTGATCGTCATGACCAGCAACCTGGGCTCGGAGGCGATCACGCGCAGGGGCGCGGGCATCGGTTTCGGCCCGGACGGCACGGACGAGGAGGCCCGCCGGGAACAGATCCTGCGCCCCCTGCGCGACCACTTCCGCCCGGAGTTCCTGAACCGCATCGACGAGATCGTCGTCTTCCGCCAGCTGACCGGCGAGCAACTACGAAAGATCACTGAGCAGTTGCTGGAGAACACCCGCCGCCTGCTCCACGCCCAGGGCGTCACGGTCGACTTCACCGACAGCGCGGTGGACTGGCTCGCGGAACGCGGCTACCAGCCGGAGTACGGCGCCCGCCCGCTGCGCCGCACGATCCAGCGGGAGGTGGACAACCAGCTGTCCCGCCTGCTCCTGGACGGCACGATCGAGGATGGCGGCCAGGTGACGGTAGACACGGCGGCAGGCAAACTGACGTTCACGAAGACTCCCTAGGGGCGCGGGGCTGTGTCGATTTGCGGCTCCGCCGCGGGGCGCGACCAGCCCCCACGCGCCCGAGGCCGACTACGGAGCGGGATGGACCACCTGCGCAGACCCCCCACCCCGCCGAACAGTCTCAGCAGCCGCCAGCCACTTCCCACCCGGCAACCGCTGAACACCAGTGGCTGCCCCGATCTCCGGGTTCAGCTTGAACGAGTGCCCGATCGCCTCCAGTTGCGACCGCTCCCCACTGCTGTACAGCGCCGGCTCCAGCTCGGTCTGGGCGGCGTTGCGCTGACTCGCCCGGGGCGCGGCGATCGCGTCCACCAGCGGCAGCCCGCGGTCGACGAACTCGGTCAGCACCTGGAGCACGGTGGTGATGATGGTCGCCCCACCGGGCGACCCCAGCGCCACCACGGGCCTGTTGTGCTTGTCGAGCACGATCGTCGGCGAGATCGAGGACCGCGGCCGCTTGCCGGGCCCCGGCAGGTTCGGGTCGTGCACGGCCGGGTTCGCCGGAGTGAAGGAGAAGTCCGTCAGCTCGTTGTTGAGGATGAACCCGCGCCCGGGCACGGTGATCCCGCTGCCGCCGGTCTGCTCGATGGTCAGGGTGTAGGAGACGACGTTCCCCCACTTGTCGGCCACCGTCAGATGCGTGGTGTTCTCGCCCTCGTACGTCGTCGGAGCCGCGGTTCCCCGGTCGTTGCAGGCTCCCGGACGGCGCGGGTCCCCCGGCGCCACCGGGCTCGTGAGCACCGCGTCGTCCTTGATCAGGCAGGCCCGCGAGTCGGCGAACTTCTGCGACAGCAGCCCCTTGGTGGGTACGTCCTCGAAGGCGGGGTCGCCGACCCAGCGCCCGCGGTCCGCGAACGCGATCCGACTGGCCTCGATGAAGTGGTGCAGGTACTGCGCCTCACTGGCCTTCGAAAGGTCGGTGTGCTCAAGGATGTTGAGGGCCTCCGCGACCGTCGTGCCGCCGGAGGAGGAGGGGGCGATGGAGTAGACGCCGAGCCCGCGGTAGGAGGTCTTGGTGGGTTTCTGGAGCTTGGCGCGGTAGGCGGCGAGGTCCTTCTCGGACAGGTCGCCCGGCCGTGCGTTCCAGCCCGAGGCCGGGTCCACCGGCGGGTGGTTCACGGTGTCGACGATGTCGTCCCCGAGGTCGCCGTGGTAGATCGCGCCGACGCCCTCGCGGCCCAACTCCCGGTAGGTGCGGGCGAGATCGGGGTTCTTGAAGGTGGAGCCGACGACCGGCAACCGTCCGCCGGGCAGGAACAGCTTCGCGGTGTCCGGGAAGTACCGGAACCGCGTCTCGTTGGACGCGGTCTGCGAGCGGAAGGTGTCGTCGACCGTGAACCCGTCCCGGGCGAGCCGCTCGGCCGGCTTCAGGACGCTGCCGAGCGATCTGCTGCCCCACTCGTCCAGGGCCGTGGCCCAGGTGGCCGGGGTGCCCGGGGTGCCGACGCTCAGCCCGCTGCTGACGGCGTCGGCGAAGGCGAGCGGCTTGCCGTTCTCCACGAACAGGTCGGAGCCCGCGGTCAGCGGTGCCGTCTCGCGCCCGTCGATCGTGTGGACCGTACGGGACTTGGCGTCGTAGTAGACGAAGTAGCCGCCCCCGCCGATGCCGGAGGAGTACGGCTCGGTGACGCCCAGCGCGGCGGCGGTGGCGACGGCCGCGTCGACCGCGTTGCCGCCCTTCCTCAGGACCTCGATGCCGGCCGCGGAGGCGTCCGCGTCGACGCTGGAGACGGCGCCGCCGTAGCCGACGGCGACGGGTGCTTTCTCGGGTGCCGGGGCGGCCTGCGGCGGTGCTGCCGCCCCCACCGACACCACGGCGGCCGAGACCGCCAGGACCGACAGTTTCCGTGCGACAGGGCGACGCATCCGTACCTCCAGTCCAGGACCGTCCGCGCAGCGTAACCACATCGCCGGGGCCCCGACAGCCCTCTTCGGGTCAGGTGTCATACGAATGCCACACTTCGAACACCGGTACGTAGGAGTCGTGTCGGCCCGCTAGCATGCGCGCACATGACAGACGACGTGCGCAACATCGTCCTGGGCGTGGTGGCGGCGGGCATCAGCGCCGCGCTCGGCTGGCTCGCCCGGACGTACCTGTGGAGGCGGAAGCTCCGCCGCAAGCAGGCGTTCTTCGGGCTGCCGGACAACTCGGAATCACTGCTGGTCGTGAACCGGGGCGCGGGCGGCCCGGACCTCGCGGTGATGCGCTACGACGTGTTCGCGCTCCTCGAACTCGCCGCGCTCATCAAGGACTGCAACGCCCACGCCCAGGTCCTCCCGCACGACGCGGCACGGCAGGGTTTCGGCGAGCGCACCGAGTTCTGCGTGGGCGGGCCGGCCTCCAACCGCCGCATGGCGGCGCACCTCTCCTCCCTGCTGCCCGGCGTCCGGGTCAACGTGGACGCCGAACCCAGCCCGGACCGCGGCGCCTTCCAGGTGGGCACCGAGCGCTACCGCGTGGAGGTCGGCACGTCGGAGTACGCCCTCCTCGCCCGGCTCACCGTCGAGCAGAGCAACGGCACCCGGCCCGTCTTCCTCTTCTGTGGCCAGACCGCGATCACCAACCAGGCCGCGACCCGCTATCTGGCCCGCAACCACGAGCGGTTGACCCGCAAGTACGGCGACAGCACCTTCGTCCTGCTGCTGAAGGTGGTCAACTCCGGTGCGTACGGCCCGGATGTCGTGGAGCTGGTCGCGGACGTGACACGGGAGGCCAAGACACCCCTGCCGACGGCCACCGCTCCACGGAACTCCCACCGCGCCTCCTGAATTGATTCACACCACAACAATCGTTACTCCCACGTAACTTACCGACGGGTTACCTCCGGTAAAGCGACGCGGTTACCGTCTGGTCACTTTGCATTGACACGAGTAGGGAGTGACCCGTGGGACACCCTCGCAAGGCCCTGCGTACGACCACCGTGGGCGCCGTCTCCGCGACGCTGATCGCCGGTGGCGCCCTCGGACTCGCCCCCACCGCCCAGGCCGCGGACCCCGTCCGCTTCGTCGACATCTCCGGTGACGGCGGCACGGTCCTCGAGGCGAACGTCATCACGCCCGCCGGAGCCGACGGTTCACAGCGCTACCCCCTCCTCGTCCTGCCCACCAGCTGGGGCCTGCCCCAGGTCGAGTACCTCGCCCAGGCCCAGAAGCTCGCGAACTCCGGCTACATCGTGGTCAGTTACAACGTCCGCGGGTTCTGGCAGTCGGGCGGGGAGATAGAAGTCGCGGGTCCCCCCGACACCGCCGACGCGTCCAAGGTCATCGACTGGGCGCTCGCCAACACCCCCGCGGACGCCGCGCACATCGGCATGGCGGGCGTCTCCTACGGCGCCGGCATCAGCCTGCTCACCGCCGCGAAGGACAAGCGCGTCAAGGCGGTCGCGGCCCTCAGCGGCTGGGCCGACCTGATCGACTCCATCTACTCCGGCCGCACCCAGCACGTCCAGGCAGCGGCCCTGCTGGACGGCGCGAGCGTCGTCACCGGCCGCCAGAGCGCCGAACTGAGGCGGATCTTCGACAACTTCTACGCGTCGAACCTGTCGAAGGAACAGGAGATGATCGATTGGGGGAAGAAACGTTCGGCCGCCACATACGTGGACCAACTGAACAAGAACGGCGCCGCGGTCATGATGGCCAACGCCTGGGGCGACACGGTCTTCCCGCCCAACCAGTACGCGGACTTCTACGAGAAGCTGACCGGCCCCAAGAGACTCGAGTTCCGCCCCGGCGACCACGCCACGGCCGAGCTGACCGGGCTGTTCGGCCTGCCCAACGACGTGTGGACCGACACCGAGCGCTGGTTCGACCACTACCTCAAGGGCACGGACAACGGGATCGACCGTGAGCAGCCGGTCCGGCTCAAGTCCCGTTCCACGGGCGGTTACGAGGGCTACCCGGACTGGAAGTCGGTCGGCGCGACCCGCAAGAAGATCGCCCTCTCGGGCACCACCACGATCCACACCAACGTCGACTCGGGCGCGGACGGCGGAATCGTCTTCCTGTCCAGCATCCTCGACCAGTTGGCCCAGGCTCCCCCGGTCGCCTCGATCCCCCTGCTCCCCCGCCGCTGGGCCGCCGTATGGCAGTCGGAGAAGTACCCGAGCGCCCAACAGGTGCGCGGCACCGCGAAGTTGCACACCACGGTCACCCCGACCAAGGAGAGCGGCACCCTCGTCGCCTACCTGTACGACGTGGGGCCGCTCGGCCTCGGCAAGCTGGTCTCCAACGCACCGTACACCTTCCACGGGCAGGCACCCGGGAAGCCGTTCGACGTCGACCTGGAACTGTTCTCCACGGCCTACGACGTCCCGGCAGGGCACCGGCTGGCCCTGGTGGTGGACACGGTCGACCCGCTCTACATCGAGCACAACCCGTCCGGCGCGCGGCTGACCTTCTCCTCACCGGCGAACGACCCGTCGTACGTGTCGATTCCGCTGCGCGAGCAGTGATCTCCGGCCGACGCCGGGCGGGTATGGCTCTGTGACTGCTGCCCCCTACGGTTGACGGGCCGTGGGGGGACCCCCGCCCGGCGGCGGCGTCCCTGGCTCGGTCGCCGTCACCGTGGGGGTGAGCGGACCATCGTAGTCGAGGCTCGAAGACATGGCCGTCGCCCCTCTCAGTGCTTGAGGATCTTGGAGAGGAAGTCCCTGGCGCGCTCGCTGTCCGGGTTGGTGAAGAAGTCGTCGGGGGCGCGGTCCTCGACGATGCGGCCGTCGGCCATGAACACCACGCGGTTGGCGGCCGAGCGGGCGAAGCCCATCTCGTGGGTGACGACGACCATGGTCATGCCCTCCCGGGCCAGTTGCTGCATGACCTCCAGGACCTCGTTGATCATCTCCGGGTCGAGGGCCGAGGTGGGCTCGTCGAACAGCAGGGCCTTGGGCTCCATGGCGAGGGCGCGGGCGATGGCCACGCGCTGCTGCTGACCCCCGGAGAGCTGGGCCGGGTACTTGTCGGCCTGGTCGGCGAGGCCCACCCGGTCGAGGAGTTCGCGGGAGCGCTTGTCGGCCTGCTCCTTCTTGCGCTTACGGACCTTGACCTGGGCCAGCGAGACGTTCTGCAGGACCGTCTTGTGGGCGAACAGGTTGAAGGCCTGGAAGACCATGCCGACCTCGGCACGGAGCTGTGCGAGGGCCTTGCCCTCCTCGGGCAGCGGCTGTCCGTCGAGCGTGATGGAACCGGACTTGATGGTCTCCAGACGGTTGATCGCCCTGCAGAGCGTGGACTTGCCCGACCCCGAAGGGCCGATGACCACGACCACCTCCCCCTTGCCGACGGTGAGGTTGATGTCCTGAAGGACATGCAGCTCCCCGTAGTACTTGTTGACGTCACGCAGTTCGATCAACGGATCGACGACGGCCATGCCCAGCCCTACTCACTCTCAGCTGTGTCGTGGTTGCCGCAACCTATCGAGGCAGGATTGCGCATAAGGAACGACACGCACTTTTCGGTCATTAGCCGTATTTACGCCGCGCTTACGGCCATGGATTCACTCCTCGGCCACCTCCGCGTAGAGCTGGGACAGCTCGGGCACCCCACTGGCCGCCCACTCGTGACCGGAGGCCACTACGTCGAACTCGCGGCCGGACTCCAGCCGGATCACGGGCTGGCCGTCGGAGCGCAGATCCCAGGCCGCCCCGGGGACGGTCCGCACGATGACGGTGCCCAGGTAGAGCCCCGCGTCGTTGCCCAGCCAGAGCAGGATCTCCTCGTCGTCCCGCCAGCCCGGCACCAACTGGTCGAGCGCCTCCAACGAGGCCGGAGTGTCGTCCAGTCGGACACCCGAACGAGAGGCGTGCGAGCGCAGGAGCTCGCACTCGGACAGGAGTTCGGCGATGCCCTCGGGGTCGCGGGTCCCTGGTTTGTCACTCCAGCCGCCCAGAAAAGGGATCTTCATACGCCCAGCGTGTCACTCACCCGGCCGCGTGCACCACAGGCGCGCGGGCCTCGGTTTCCGGCCGACTTCGCGCCGCGCGCCTCGACGCGCCGACGATGTCTCCTTGGCCGCGCGATGCGGCTTTCGTCCCTCACGGGCGCGAGGCGGGTCAGCCGGGGAGCCGGGCCGAACTCTAGACCTCCAGGTCGACGACCACCGGCGCGTGGTCGGACGCGCCCTTGCCCTTGCGCTCCTCACGGTCGACGTAGGCGTCGGTGACGGCCTTCGAGAAGGGCTCATTGCCGTACACCAGGTCGATGCGCATGCCGCGGTTCTTGGGGAAGCAGAGCTGGCGGTAGTCCCAGTACGTGAACGGGTGGTCGTACTTGAGGGGCCGCGGGACCACGTCCGACAGGCCCGCCTCGCGCAGGGAGGCGAGGGCGGCGCGCTCGGCCGGGGTGACATGGGTGAGGCCCTCGAAGGCGGCCACGTCGTAGACGTCGTCGTCCGTCGGTGCCACGTTGTAGTCGCCCAGGACGGCGAAGGGGCGGCTGCCCGCCGCGTCACCGGCGACGGCTGCCTTGAGGGCCTCGAACCACTGGAGCTTGTACGCGTAGTGCGGGTGGTCGACCTCGCGGCCGTTGGGCACGTAGACCGACCAGACGCGGACCGGGCCGCAGGTCGCGGAGATGGCGCGGGGTTCCGGGGCGCCGTCGTAGCCGGGGTCGCCGGGCAGGCCCTTGACGACGTCCTCGATGCCCACCCGGGAGATCACCGCCACCCCGTTCCACCGCCCCGTGGCGTGCACCGCGGCCTCGTAGCCCGCCTCGCGGAGCTGGTCGAACGGGAACTGCTCCTCGGCGAGCTTGGCCTCCTGGAGGCACAGCACATCGGTGCCGGTGCTCTCCAGCCAGGCCAGCAGCCTCGGGAGACGAGCGGTGATCGAGTTGACGTTCCAGGTCGCGATGCGCATGCCTGACAACCTACCCGGCGGCACTGACACTCACAGAGCCGTGCTCTCCCCCGGCTTCAGCCGCAGGTGCTCCGCGCCGCCGAGGGCGCCGATCTGGTTGTCGTAGATCGGACGCGCGAGGTCCGTGAGGAGGGCGTCGTGGATGTCGTAGGCGCGCTGGGGCTTGACCTCACGGACGTAGTCGATGACCTCCGAGATCTTGCTCCAGGGGGCCATGACGGGCAGCATCAGCGTCTCGACGGCGTGGTCGGGGACGGTGAGCGCGTCGCCGGGGTGGAAGACCGTGCCGCCGTCGATCAGGTAGCCGACGTTGGTGATGCGCGGGATGTCCGGGTGGATCACGGCGTGCAGTTCGCCGTGGACCTGGACGTCGAAACCGGCGGCCGTGAAGGTGTCGCCGTGGCCGACGGTGTGCACGCGGCCCGGGAAGGCCGCCCGGAGCTTGTCGGCGACCGACTTCAGCGTCCAGATCTCGGCGGCCGGGTTGGCGTCGAGGGCCGCCCGCAGCCGTTCCTCGCTGAAGTGGTCGGGATGTTCGTGGGTGACGAGGATCGCGTCGGCGCCGAGGGCGGCGTCCTCCTCGCTGAAGGCCCCGGGGTCGAGGACGAGCGTCTGTCCGTCCTTCTCCAGACGGACACAGGCGTGCGACATCTTCGTGAGCTTCATGGGGTCCATCCTGCCCCGCGTCCCGCACGGACGGGCAGCACAGGCTGGTGCTCTCGCCACCCGCCTCGGACGATCACTCGGTGGGGGTGGTCTCCTCGCGGATGACCTGCTGGGCCACCTTGAACGCGCTGCCTGCCGCCGGGACCCCGCAGTACACGGCCGCCTGGAGCAGCACTTCCTTGATCTCGGAGGGGGTGAGGCCGTTGCGCAGGGCGGCCCGGGTGTGGGCGGCGAGCTGGTCCAGGTGCCCGCCGGCGACCAACGCGGTGAGGGTGGCGATGCTGCGGGAACGGCGGTCCAGCCCCGGCCGGTCCCAGATCTCCCCCCAGGCGTAGCGGGTGAGGAGCTCCTGGAAGTCGGCCCCGAAGTCGTCGGCCTGCGCCAGTGCCCGGTCGACGTGCGCGTCGCCGAGCACCTCGCGGCGCACCTTGATGCCGGTGTCGTACGGATCGACACGCCCCGCGGCCTGGGGGTCCGGGGCGGCCGGGGCGATCTCGGCGATCGGCACGGGATGCGGCGGCGCGGACGTGAGGACCGGCGTGACCGGGGCGGTGGGGATCGCCGTCTGTCCGGTGGAGGAGTCGAAGGCGGGCTGCCAGGCGGTGGAGAAGTGTCTGACCAGGAGGTCGGTGACGGCGGCGGGCTGCTCGACCGGCACCAGGTGGGAGGCGCCGGGCACGACCGCGAGCCGGGCGTCCGGGATGCCCGCGACCAGGGTGCGGGCCTCGGCCGGACCGGTGACCTGGTCGTCTGATCCGACCAGGACCAGAGTCGGCACACCGACGCTCGCGAGGTCGGCCCGCACGTCGAACGCGGCGAGCGCCTCGCAGGCCGCGATGTAGCAGCCGGGGTCGGTGGTGCGCACCATCTGCACGGCCCACTCGGTGATCGCGGGCTGGGCGGCGGCGAACCCGGAGGTGAACCAGCGGTCGGGCGAGGTACGGGCGATGGGATCGAGCCCGTTCGTCCGTACGATCACCCCGCGCTGCCGGAACTCGTCGGCCGTGCCGAAGCGGGGCGAGGCGGCGATGAGGGCGAGCGAGGCGAGCCGCTCCGGGTGGCGCAGCGCCAGCTCCATGCCGACCGCGCCGCCGAGCGCGCAGCCCGCGTAGCCGAAGCGCTGCACCCCGAACCGGTCGAGCGTGGCCAGCAGCCGGTCGGTGAGGTCGGCGACGGAACCCGCCGGGTAGGCGGGCGCGCCACCGTGCCCCGGCAGGTCGAACCGGAAGACGCGCCACTGCTTGACCAGTTCGGGAACCTGGCGGTCCCACATGTGCCACGTGGTCCCGAGCGACGGCCCCAGGATGAGAACGGGGGCGTCTTCCGGGCCGTCGAAGCGGTACTGGAGGGTGGGGGTCTTCGTCTCACTCACGGCCCCCACGCTAACCGTCTTTTCTTGCGGCCTGGACCCTTGGCCCCTGCTCCACACACTCGGCTACCGAACATCACCGGCGAACTCTCACACGGCCTTCACGGGGTTCGGGGCGAGGGCGGGGGCGGGATCGGCGGGGGTGTTGAGGGGTGCGGGAGCGGTGCGGAGGGTGGCTGGCTGCTGCGGATTCCCCGTACCAGGGCCGCCCTGCCCCCCGGCCGACCGTCCCGCCCAACTTCACGTGGACCGCGCCCAAGGTGCCGACCCGCCGCCACACTTGCGGAGGGGGTCGCGGCGGGGCGACTTGTCGGGTGCAGTCCTTGTTGCGGGATCAGGGGCGGGTGCGAGTCGGCGTCAGGCCCTGGGGATCGGTTCGGGTCTGTCGGGTCAGAGGTCGGTCGGGGTGCCCAGGCCGGTGAGGGCGCCGACCGGGTCCAGGTCGGGGGTGCCGCGGGGCCACCAGTCGTCGTGGCCCGGTTCGGACTCGTAGGCGTACCACAGGCCGTCGCGGCCGAGGCGGAGCTGGAGGTGGCCGCGGGGGTGGGTGAGGTGGTTGCGCCACGGGCGGAAGGCGGGGAGGTCGGCGGCGAGGAGGAGAGGGCGGGCGCGGTCGAAGCGGCCGGCCGGTGGGTCCCAGGGTTCTTCGAGGACCGCGAGTCCTTCGAGCCCGCCCTGTCTCCAGGCGGCGACCGCGCGGGCCAGGTCGGCCGGGGTGCGGTCGGTGGCTGCGGCGAGGGACGCGTAGAGGGCGCGGGTGCCGGCGGTGAGGCCGGAACCCGGGCGGGCGGCGGCGAGGCGAACGGCGTCCTGCCAGAGGGTGAGTTCACCGACCGGGTCGCGGCCCGTGCCGAGCAGGGCGTGAGCGCGGGCGGCGGCGTCCGTGGCCAGTTGGTCCAGGGCGAAGGGGTCGGGGCCGCCCGGCGACGCGGGATAGGCCGGGGGCTGCTCGGGGTGGGGAGGAACGGGCAACGGGGCCGGAAGCGGCGGGAGTCGGCGGGGCGCGAGGGCTTCGACCGCTCGTACGCCGGGCAGCGGAGCCGGCTCCCTTTCCTGGGCGGACCGGGCCGCGCGGGCGGCGCTGAGGCGGGACAGGGCGTCGAGCAGCTCGCGTTCACCCCGGCCGCGCAGCAGGAGCAGGACGAAGGGGTCGGCGTCCAGCAGGCGTGCCGTCTGGTAGCAGAGGGCGGCGGCATGCTTGCAGGGGTGGCCGCGGTCGGGGCAACTGCACTGCGGTTCGAGATCGCCGGGGCCGGGAAGCAACGGCACTCCGCACTCCGCCAGCGCCTCGGGCATCTCCTTGTCGAGCAGTGCGGCGATGTGTCCGGTCCGGTCGGCGGCGAGATCCAGGAAGCGGTCCCAGTCGGCGTCCCCGAGTGTCCGCAACCGCACCTGCACGCGGTACGGCCGGGCGCGGCTCCCCTGCACATAGGCGAGCACGAGCCCGGGCGTCACGGTGATCGCGTCCACGTGCCCCTGCTCGGCGTAACCACGGCCCCGCGCGAGCCGCTTGGCGTCCAGCGCGCCCTCCTCCAGCGCGGTGACCCAGGCGTTGCCCCACCAGGTGGCGGCGAACCGGGCGTCCTCGGAGGAGTGGGGTGGGAAGGCGGGGAAGGTGCGACGCAGGTCGTTGTCCCGGGTGGGGGCGGCCATGGAGTGGGGGTGGCGGGGGGCGGCGCGGGTGTCCGGGGGAATGCCGTCGGGAGCGTGGGTCTCCTGGGTCTCCTGGGTCTCCTGGAGTGAACTGGCCTGGCGCGAAGAGCTGTTGTCCTCGTGCTCGGCCTCGTGCCCCTCCCCTGGCCGGGGCGCGTCCTCGGGCATCCGGAAGGCGTCGGCCAGCAACTCCCGCACGTCACGCGCCCGGACGGCGGCCGTACCGGGTGTCCGGCTTGACTCCCGGTCCCGCTCTCGGGACGCGGTCGGCGTGACCCTGCGCGACCGACGTGCGAGGTCGGCTTGCGCCTCTGCGGCCTCGGTGTCCGCCCGCCTCTTGCGTGCCGCCCGCAGCGCTTCGCGTGCCGCGTCCGCGGGGCGTGTGCCGGGAGCCTCGGTGGATGCCGCTTCGCGGCCGTCAGCGGTCGGTGAAGCGGCCTGAGGGAACCGATCCGTGTCTCTGGGGGCGGCGCCCGCCTCGGACCGATCTGTGGCCCAAGTACCGGGCCCCCCGGTCGCGTCCACGATCGAGTCGGGTTCGGCAGCGACGTGGCCGGAGGCAGCGTCACCGGCGTCCGTCTCGGACCGGTCCACGGCACCGTCCGCAAAGGCAGCACGGCGCGCCGCGACAGCTTCCCGCAGGGCGGCACGAGCAGCGTCACCTGGCCGGGGCTCGGTCGGGCCGGGGTCGTGCACGGCGCCCTGCCCGTCGGCGGGAGCCGACCCGCTCCCCCGATGGTGTGCGCCCTCGGCGGCCGCCCGGTCCACCGCCACCTCCGCACCCGGCACCGCAGAGTCGCCCTCTTGCGGGCCCTGGTGGCGCTCGGCCGCGCGGCTCTCCTCAACCGACGCCCCCCGGTCGCCCATGACCTGCGCCGCAGGGTTCCCGCTCTGCTCCACTGCGCGACTCTCCGCACCCGGCACTCCGGTCCCCGCAAAGTTCCCGGCTGTCGGCACCGCCGGGTCGCCGTCCCCGTCGGCCGCGAGGCTCCCCGCACTCCCCGGCACGGCAGCGCCGGCCTCTCCCACCGCCGGGGAGTCGCCGCCCTCCCGCGCTTCCCCGCCGCTCGCCCCGTCGGCCGTCTCCCGTGCCGCCCGTTCCCGTGCCGCCCGCAGGGCTCGGCGGGCCTCGTCGGCGGGGCCCGGGGTCATGACGGCCTCCGGAGGGAGACCAGGTCGGTCAGCTCGCGGTCGGTGAGTTCGGTGAGGGCGGACTCACCGGAGCCGAGGATCGCGTCGGCGAGGGCCCGCTTGGCTTCGAGCATCTCGGCGATGCGGTCCTCCACGGTGCCCTCGGTGATGAGGCGGTGGACCTGGACGGGCTGGGTCTGGCCGATGCGGTAGGCGCGGTCGGTGGCCTGTTCCTCGACGGCCGGGTTCCACCAGCGGTCGAAGTGGACGACATGCCCCGCGCGGGTGAGGTTCAGGCCCGTGCCCGCCGCCTTGAGCGACAGGACCAGGACGGGGATCGCACCGCTCTGGAAACGGTCCACCATGCGCTCGCGCTCCGGTACCGGCGTCCCGCCGTGCAGCAGGTCCACCGGGACCGCCCGGGCGGCGAGGTGGGCGGTGATCAGGCGGGCCATCCCGACGTACTGGGTGAAGACGAGGGCGGAGCCGTCCTCCGCCAGCAGGGTGTCCAACAGCTCGTCCAGCAGGGCCAGTTTGCCCGAGCGGGCGGCGAGGCGATCGCCCGCGGCGGTTGGGACCTCCTCCTTCAGGTAGAGCGCGGGGTGGTCGCAGATCTGCTTCAGCGCGCCGAGCAGCTTCAGCACCAGGCCCCTGCGCGCGATGCCCTGCGCCGTCTCGATCGCCAGCAGCGACTCGCGCACCACCGCCTCGTACAGCGAGGCCTGCTCGCGGGTGAGCGGGACCGGATGGTCCGTCTCCGTCTTGGGCGGCAGCTCGGGGACGATGCCCGGGTCGGACTTCTTGCGGCGCAGGAGGAAGGGGCGGACCAGACGGGCCAGCCGGGTCACCGCCTCCTCGTCCTCGCCGTTCTCCACCGCGCGCGCGTGCCGGGCGCGGAAGGACTTGAGCGGGCCGAGGAGTCCGGGGGTCGTCCAGTCGAGCAGGGCCCACAGCTCGGAGAGGTTGTTCTCGACCGGGGTGCCGGTCAGGGCCACCCGCGCGGGCGACGGGATCGTGCGCAGCGCCTTCGCGGTCGCCGAGTACGGGTTCTTCACGTGCTGGGCCTCGTCCGCGACGACCATGCCCCAGCGCTGCTCGGCCAGCCGGGCCGCGGCCGCCCGCATGGTGCCGTATGTGGTGAGGACGAAGCCGCCGTCGAGGCCGTCCAGGCTGCGGTCGGTGCCGTGGAAGCGGCGCACGGGGACGCCGGGCGCGAACCGGGTGATCTCCCGCTGCCAGTTGCCCAGGAGCGAGGCGGGGCAGACGACGAGGGTCGGCTCGCGGCGCGCCCGGCGCAGGTGCAGGGCGATGACGGTGATCGTCTTGCCGAGTCCCATGTCGTCGGCGAGGCAGCCGCCGAGGCCGAGGGAGGTCATGAGGTCCAGCCAGGCCAGGCCGCGGAGTTGGTAGTCGCGGAGGGTGGCGTGCAGGCCCGGGGGCGGTTCGGCGGGCTGTACTCCGGTCGTCAGGCGGTCGCGCAGGGCGGCGAGCGCGCCGACCGGCACCGCCTCCACGGTCTCGCCGTCGACCTCCGCGCTGCCGGTGAGGGCCACGGAGAGCGCGTCGACCGGGTCGAGCAGACCCAGTTCGCGTTTGCGGGCCTTGCGCACGAGGGCGGGGTCGACCAGCACCCACTGGTCCCTGAGGCGGACGACGGGGCGGTGGGCCTCGGCCAGCGCGTCCATCTCGGCCTCGCTGAGCGGGTCGCCGCCGAGCGCCAACTGCCAGCGGAACTGGAGGAGTTCCTCGCTCTCGAAGAAGCCGGTGCCGTCGGTCGCCGAGCCCGGAACCGGTCGTACGACCGCCGCCGCGGTGAGGTCCTGGGCCAGGTCCCGCGGCCAGTGGACCGCCACTCCCGCCGCCGCGAGCCGGGTCGCGGCCACGCCGAGCAGGTCGCCCAGCTCCTCGTCGGACAGGGCCAGTACGTCGGGCACGTCCTGCTCGGAGAGGCGGTCCAGGGGCGGCCAGACCCGTGCGGCGCGCCGCACGGCGAGGGCGGCGTCCACGCGGGCGCGTAGTCCGAAGACGGCGTCGGCGTCCCCCGCCCACAGGGCCGCCGCGTCGGTCACCAGGGTCGGGTCGGCGAGGCTGTGCACCTGGACGATCGCGGCGCCCGCGCTGCGCGCACCGGCGTCGTCGGCGTTGAAGAGGTTGTACGCGGACAGGTCCAGGCGCAGGGAGATCCGCACGCCCGCGTCCATGCCGGCGGCGACTTCGGCGGCCCAGTCCTGGGCGTGCGGCAGCCGCTGCGGCGCGCGGGCCGCGAAGGGCTTGCCGGAGGCGTAGGGGGCCGCGGGGGTGCGGGGCAGGGTGTCGGCGACCGCGTCCAGGAAGGAGCGCATGAGGGCTTCCGGTTCCGGCAGCCGGAGCGGGCCGGGGCCGGGCAGCGGGACCGCGTGGCCCTCGTGGGGCAGGGCGGCGGCGACCGCGCGGAGGTGGGCGATGTCGTCCGGGTCGAGGGGGCCGGCCCGCCAGGCGTCGTGGCCGGTGGCGGTCAGGCCGGGTAGGAGGCGGCCGCGGGCGGTGAGCCGCAGCGCGTGCAGGGCGGCCGCGCCCCAGCAGGCGGTGGCGGGGTGGGCGGCGGGATCGCGCCGGGCCCGGACGAGCAGCGGCAGGGCCTCGCCGACCGGGAGCGTGAGGGCGGGGGCGGTCCGGCGCCGGACGGCGGCTCCGTGCGGTCGTACGACAGTGAGCTCGGTGCGCTCGGGGGACGTGGTGTCGGGGTCGGGGCTGTCGGTCGGCAGGGGGGCGCCTTCGGGGTCCCAGAACGCGATCCGGCCGTCGCGAGGAAGGGGCGCGGGCAGGAAGACGGCGGCGAGCCGGACGGGGACGGCCGCTTCCTGCCGCGAGGCGCCGCGCTCGTCCTTGCGCTCGGCCACCATGGCCCTGTCGCTCATACGTCCTGTCACCTCCCGCCCGCGTGTCGGATCAGTCGTCTTCGACTCTACGGGCGGGGTCTGACAATCGGCTCCGGTGACCGCCGGAGCCGCTCGCCGGACCGGCCGGGTCAGGGAACCGTGCGTGAGACGACGTACACCTTCGGGGCGTTCGGCACGGTCAGGTTGACCATGACGTCCTGGGTGGGCGCCGGGTCCTTCTGCGCGTGGGTCAGGCCCCACCAGGAGCGCGGGCCGTCGAACTTCCAGCCGCTGACCTTCTGGTCGCGCTCGCTGATGGTGATGTCGTTCTTCTCGAGGTCGGCGCGGCTGACGCCCATACCGGTGAGGAAGGCGGCCAGGCCCGCGTCGGTCGTGCGGAACTGGACGTAGAGGCGGCTGGTCTTCCAGTTGTTGGTCTCATAGGAGGCGACCAGGTCCGCGGGGTGCGGGACCGGCACCTGGTAGAGGCGGCGCTGGACCTTCGACGGCCAGCCGGGGGTGAGGCCCGTCGCCGAGTACTTCGCCTCCTTGTCCTTGCCGCTGTCCCGGCTCTGGTTGGCGGAGATCACCAGGTAGCCGGCCGGGACGCCGATGAGCAGACCGATGATCAGCAGCGTGATCGCCCTGCGGCGGATCATGTGGCGGCGGTCCTCGGGGGGCCGCTCGGGCCCGTCCGGGGGCGCCGGGACCTGGCGGGGCAGGGATGCCGTCATGCGGTGTCCCGGGACGTACGACGGGCCTCCACGTACCGTTCGTAGCGCTCGTGACGCTCCACCCGGCGCCGGTTGGCACGCCGGAAGCGGCGGGCGACCAGGCGGGCGAGGTCGGCGGCGCCGACCATGCCGGCCTCGGGGCCGAGCTGAGCGCGGGCGATGCGGGCCTCGGGGCGGTAGCCGCGGCCGGTGAGCTGGCGCTTGAAGGCGTCCCGCGCGGGGCCGATCAGCAGGTCGTCGGCCGCGCTGACGCCGCCGCCGATGACGAAGCAGGACGGGTCGAGGGCGGCCGCGAGGTTCGCGATGCCGACGCCGAGCCACTGGCCGATGTCCTGGAGCAGCTCGATGCACATCGCGTCGCCGTCGCGGGCCAGCTCGGTGATCATCGGGCCGGTGATGTCGCCGATGTTGCCCTTGACGTGCTCGATGATCCCGTAGGCGACGGGCGAGTCGGCGGCTGCCAGCTCACGGGCCTCGCGGACCAGCGCGTTCCCGGAGCTGTACTGCTCCCAGCAGCCGCGGTTTCCGCACGGGCAGCGGTGGCCGCCGGGGACGACCTGCATGTGGCCGAACTCGCCGGCGACGCCGTACTTGCCGCGCTTGACCTGGCCGTCCTCCAGGATCGCGCCGCCGATGCCGGTGCCGAGCGTGATCATGACGAGGTGGTCCTCGCCGCGGCCCGCGCCGAAGCGCCACTCCGCCCAGGCGGCGGTGTTCGCGTCGTTGTCAACGAGGACGGGGACCGCGAGGCGGCCGGCGATGCGGTCGCGCAGCGGCTCGTTGCGCCAGGAGAGGTGGGGGGCGAACAGCACACGGTTGCGGTCGGCGTCGACCCAGCCCGCCGCGCCGATGCCGACGGCGTGGACGTCGTGGCGGTCGGACAGGTCCAGGACCAGTTCGACGATGGTGTCCTCGACGACCTTGGGGCTCTTGGACTTGTCCGGGGTCTCGGTGCGGACCTTCTCCAGGATGTTGCCGTCGGCGTCGACGACACCCGCCATGACCTTGGTGCCGCCGATGTCGATGCCCACCGTCGGCACGCGCGGTGCGGTCAGGTGTGAGCGGCGTTCCCTCGTGCCGACGGTCCGCAGGGCGGGGGCGCGGCGGGAGCCTATGGGGGCGCTGAAGTTGCCGTAGGTGCTCATCGGCCCTGATTCTGCCTCACCCGGTGTAGGGGTGCGGTGCGGGGGAGCGGAGGGTGGCGCGCGTTCTTTGCCGGGTGCGGATGCGTCGTGGCTGGTCGCGCCGTTCCCCGCGCCCCTACGGGCGTACCAGGAGCTGGAATTCGAAGGAGTAGCGAGTCGGGCGATATGTATGCGTGCCGTACTCGACCGCTCTGCCCGTGTCGTCGAATGTGACCCTCTGCATGGTCAGGAGGGGGGCGCCCTCCGGTTCCGCCAGGCGTTCCGCCTCCTCCGCGGTGGCCGCTCGCGCGCCGATGGACTGACGGGCGCTGTGCAGGGTGATGCCGGCCGCGCGCATCATGCGGTACAGGCCGGTGGTCTCCAGCTGGGGGGTGTCCAGGTCGAGGAGGGCCGGGGGGAGGTAGTTGCACAGGTACGCCATCGGCTCGCCGTGGGCCAGGCGCAGGCGCTCCACCTGGTGCACGTCGCTGCCCTCCGCGACGCCGAGCGCGGCGGCGATCTCGGCGGTGGCGGAGAGGACGGTGTTGACGAGGACCTTCGTCGCGGGCCGCTGGCCGGCCGCCTCCAGGTCGTCGTAGAGGCTGCTGAGCTCCAGCGGGCGCTTGACCTGGCTGTGCACGACCTGGGTGCCGACTCCGCGGCGGCGCACGAGCAGGCCCTTGTCGACGAGCGACTGGATGGCCTGGCGGACGGTGGGCCGGGACAGGCCGAGCCGGGCGGCGAGCTCGATCTCGTTGCCCAGCAGGCTGCCGGGGGTGAGCGTTCCGTGCTCGATCGCGGCCTCCAGCTGCTGGGAGAGCTGGAAGTACAACGGCACCGGGCTGCTGCGGTCCACACTGAGCTCGAGCGTCACGGTCGGGTCCACTCCTGGTTTCGGCACGGGCCCGAGCGTAGCTCCGTGCGCTGTTGACGGGAAGTCGTGTAGTCAGATTGTCCGGACATACGGATTGACAGCGCGGGGTTCGCGACCACACTTTGTTCACATGCGCATCGGGGTCATAGGGACGGGCCGCATCGGCACCATTCATGCGAACACGCTCAGCCGCCATCGGGAGGTCGGTTCCTTAATCCTCACGGACGCGGACGGCGCGCGGGCCCAGGAGCTCGCGCACCGCCTCGGGGAGACCGCGGCCCCGGGCGTCGACGAGATCTTCAAATGGGGCGTCGACGCCGTGGTCATCACCACGGCGACCTCCGCCCACGCCGAACTGATCGGCCGGGCGGCGCGCTCGGGACTTCCCGTGTTCTGCGAGAAGCCCATCGCGCTCGACCTGCCCGGCACGATGCAGGCCATCGCCGAGGTGGAGACCGCCGGGACGATTCTCCAGATGGGTTTCCAGCGCCGCTTCGACACGGGCTACACCGGCGCGCGGGAGGCCGTGCGCTCGGGGCGCCTGGGACGGCTGCACACCGTGCGGGCGCTCACCTCCGACCAGGCACCGCCGCCGGCGGAGTGGCTGCCGCTGTCCGGGGGGCTGTACCGGGACACCCTGATCCACGACTTCGACATCCTGCGCTGGGTGACCGGGCGCGAGATCGTCGACGTGTACGCGGCCGGGTCCGACGCCGGTCCGCCGATGTTCCGGGCGGCCGGGGACGTCGACACCGCGGCGACGGTGCTCACTCTCGACGACGGGACCCTCGCGACGGCCACGGCCACCCGGCTGAACGGCGCCGGGTACGACGTGCGCATGGAACTCGCCGGGGAGCTGGACCAGATCGTGGTGGGCCTGGACGACCGCACGCCGATCGCGTCCACCGAGCCCACCGGGCCGCCTGCGGCGGACAAGCCGTGGACGGGGTTCCTGGAGCGGTTCGGACCGGCCTACGAGGCCGAGCTGGCCGCGTTCGTCGAGGTGGTCCGGGGTGAGAGAGCGAACCCCTGCGACGGGCGCGAGGCGTTGCAGGCGCTAAGGGTCGCCGAGGCGTGCGAGGTGTCCCGCCGCGAGCGCAGGGCCGTACGGCTGGCGGAACTCCCGGGCGGCACGAACGCGGCCGCGTTCTGACCGGTCACGCCGTCGCACCCGCCCGAGCGCGGCCCGGCCCGCGTCGCTGACGGCAACCCGTCACGCGCTGCCGGCCGCCCACCGCCCACCCGACCGATCAACCCGTCACGCGCTGCCGACCGCCCACCGCCAGGCTCCACCGACCACACCCCGGCACGCCCCACTGACGGCAACCCGTCACACCGACAGACCTCACCCCACAGATCCCTCTCCCCAAAAAAAGACCTCACCCCACCGCCCCCGACCACCGCACCGGCAGACTCCGCACCCCCCTGATCAGCATCCCCGGCAGCCACTCCCCCGTGGGTCCGTCGAGGGCGAGGTCGGGGGCGCGGTCCACCAGGGTCCGGATCGCCGTGCGGGCCTCCAGGCGGGCCAGTGGGGCGCCCAGGCAGTAGTGGATGCCGTGGCCGAAGGCGAGGTGGCCGCGGGGGTCGCGGCGGATGTCGAAGCGGTCCGGGGCCGGGTAACGGGAGCCGTCGCGGTCGGCCGCACTCAGGCAGATCATCACCGGGTCGCCCTCGGCTATGGCCCGTCCCGCTATCTCCAGGGGCTCGGCGGCGTACCGGAAGGTCGCGTTCTCCACCGGGCCCTCGTAGCGCAGGGTCTCCTCGACCGCTCCGTCGATCAGGCTCATGTCGGCGCGCAGGGCGGCGAGTTGGTCCGGGTGGGTGAGCAGGGCGTGCACGCCGTTGGTGATGAGGTTGACCGTGGTCTCGTGGCCCGCGATCAGCAGCAGGAAGGCCATGCCGCGCAGTTCCGACGGGGAGAGCCGGTCGCCGTCCTCGGCGGTGGTGCGGATGAGGTCGCCGAGCAGGTCGTCGCTCGGTCCGGCGCACCGCTTGTCCTCGATGAGCTCCTTCAGGTACTCGCCGAGGCGCAGGACGGCGTCGTACGAACTCTCCGGGCTGGTGGGTGCCACGACCTCCGTGGACAGCTTCCGGAACTCGGTGCGGTCCATCTCGGGCACGCCGAGGAGCTCGCAGATCACGGTGATCGGCAGCGGGTAGGCGAGGAACTGCACCAGGTCGGCGCGGCCGTGCGGCAGCATCGTGTCGAGGAGGTCGTCGGTGATCTCCTGGATCCTGGGCCGCAGTTGCTCGACCCGGCGCATGGTGAAGGCCCGGGAGACCAGGCCGCGCAGCCGGGTGTGCTCGGGCGGGTCGCTGCCCAGCAGATGGCGGCCGATCAGTTCCTCATCGTGGAACAGCGCGCCGATTCTGCGGCCGTCCTTGGACAGTCTCGGATCGGCGAGTGCCGCGCGAGCCTCCTCGTGCCCGACGACGAGCCAGGTCGCGTAGTCGGCGTGGGAACCGGGCGGTCGCACCCGGTGCACGGGGCCGAGGGCACGCAACTCGGCATACACGGGGTGCGGGTCGACACGGAACGCGTCGCCGTACTCCCCGAGATCGATCACTGTTTCGGTCATGGGCTCCCCCTTCACCCGGTCAACGCCCGGCGACCGCGACTAGTGCCCGCCCGGCTCGGGTTCCCCGGACTGCTCCAGGAGCCCCGCGTCGTACGCCAACAACGCGATCTGCACCCGGTTGTTGAGGTCGAGCTTGGCCAGGACGCGGGACACGTGGGTCTTGACGGTGGCGACGCTCATGTAGAGGGCGGCGGCGATCTCGGCGTTGGACAGGCCCTGGCCGACGGCGACGGCGACCTCGCGTTCGCGGTCGTTGAGGGCGGTGACGCGCTCACGCGCGCGTGCCCGCCGGGTGTCGGCGGCGGTGCCGGCCGCGTGGTCCATGAGCTGGCGGGTGACGGTGGGCGACAGGACGGGGTCGCCGGCCGCGACCCGGCGGACGGCGGTGAGGATCTCGGCGGGCGGGGTGTCCTTGAGGACGAAGCCGGCGGCGCCCGCGCGCAGGGCGCGCAGGACCTGTTCGTCGGCGTGGAAGGTGGTCAGGACGACGACCTGCGGGGCGTCGGGGCGGCCGCGCAGCCGCTCGGTGGCCGTGAGGCCGTCCACGGCCGGCATCCTGATGTCCATGAGGACGACGTGCGGGCGGGTCCGGTCGACGGCGGCCTCGACCTCGGTGCCGTCCGCCGCCTCTCCGACGATCTCGATGTCCTCAGCCCCGCCCAACATCAGGGACAGGCCTGCCCGCACCAGGGGGTCGTCGTCGACGAGGAGCACTCTGATCACAGTCATGGGCCCCACGTAATCACGCCGAGCGGGCACGCAATCACCTTTGCGGGCGGGCGAGTTGAACCGCCGACGCCGACGGGGACCGTCACCCCCACGGCAGCCACGCCCGGACCCCGAACGCCCCGTCCTCCTCCACCCCGTGCTCCAGCCCGCCCCCGGCGAGCACGGCGCGCTCGGTGAGGCCGATCAGGCCCTGGCCCGAGCCGGGGACGTGCGGCACCTCGCCCTCGGGCGGGGGGTTGCGGACGGTCACGGTGAGACCGTCGCCCGGGCCGCCGGTGACGGTGACCGTGACCTCCGTGCCGGGGGCGTGCTTGCGGGCGTTGGTGAGGCTCTCCTGGGCGATGCGGTAGGCGGTGCGGCCCACGGAGGCGGGCACGGCGGCCGGGTCGGTGACCCGGCTGTCGAGGACGACCTTCATGCCGGCCTCACGGGACTCGGCGACCAGGGTGTCGAGCGCGGCGAGGGTCGGCTGGGGGCGACCGGTGTCGTCGTGGTCCGCGGCCCGCAGCACGCCGATGATCTCCCGCAGGTCCTGGAGGGCCTCGTGGGCGCTCTCCCGGATGACGCCGGCCGCCCGCGCGACCTCCTCCCGGGGTGCGTCCGGCCGGAACTCCAGCGCGCCCGCGTGGACGCTGAGCAGGGTCAGCCGGTGCGCGAGGACGTCGTGCATCTCGCGTGCGATGGCCTCGCGGGCGAGCCGCTGCGCCTGCTCGGCCCGCAGCCGTGCCTCGTTCTCGGCGCGCCGGGCACGGTCGCGCAGGCTGAACATGAGCTGCCGTTTGGCCCGCACGAGCAGGCCCCAGCCGACGACCGCGGCGATCAGGACCACGGTGAGGACGACCGAGACGAGGTAGGGCAGGTCCGCGTCGGGCCGCAGCCGGAAGGTGAGGGGGACCACGGCGATGTTGAGGCCGGCGATCCAGGCGACGTACCGGAAGGGGCGGTGCACGGCGAGGGTGAAGACGGCGATCATGCAGGCGCCGCCGGCGGTGTCCGAGAGCACGCTGAGCGGGATCGTGGCCAGGGCGAGGCCGAGCGGCCAGCGGCGGCGCAGCCACACGGCCGCGCAGGCGAGCGCGCCCAGCAACTGGTCGAGCTCCGCCGCGGTGTGCGACACGTGCGGGTTGTCGCCGACCGCGTCCGCGGCGAGCAGGCCGATGGAGACGGCCAGCAGGAAGCAGGAGAAGTCGACGAGCCAGTCACGCGCGGTGCGCCGGGGACGCCGTCCGGGGCGCGCGCCGCCCGGTTCGAACTCATGGATCACGGCGGACGGCAGCAGCCAGCGCCGGCCGGGGAAGGCCGGGGGCTCGGGGACCGTCTCGTCAGCGCTCACGGTCGACAAATCTACGCAGTGAGGGCCGGCGGCACCTCCCCGCGACCGGGATCGGCGACCAAAGTCGCGGCACCGCAGACTTTCGTCGCGGCCGGCCCCGCGGGTCCGATGCTTCGGTGGGACGGGGCTCGCCCCGCGGCCGATGTCCGTGGGGGGTCCGCGGGGCGAGGGTCTTCCCATGAAGCAACTGCTGGAACTGCTCGGTTTCCTCGCCCTGGTGCAGGGCGGGATGGGCCTGCTGCACGAGTTCACCGACTGGCACGTCGGCCTCGTCCAGCGGATCGGTTTCCTGGACGGTTACGGGGTCTACACGAGCGTCGCCCTGATCGTGCTGGCGTTCGCGCTGTTCGCCGCCGCGGAGAGCCGGAGGTCCGGCTGAACGGGGACCGTGCCTCCGGCCGGCCGCGCCGCTCCCCCGGCCGCTACGACCTGGTCAGCAACCGTAGTTGACCAGGTTGAACGTGGCGTAGTGGTCCGCCGTGTAGTAGTCCTCCCGGCTCTTCTCACCGGTGACGATCCGGCGCGCGCCGCGTGTGGAGGAGCCCGGGGTGATCACCGTGTACTCGTGGTAGTAGCCGGTCGACTGGCTGGGCAGGACGCCCTCCCGGTTCTGGAAGACGCTGCCGTCCTGGGAGTAGGGATAGGGGCCACCCTGGTCGATCAGGTCCAGGGTGTCGTACGCCTGGGAGGGCAGCTTGCTGTAGCAGACGCTGCCGACGGCGGCGGCCGCCGGGGTGGCGGTGGTGACGGTGCCGCCGACGAGGAGCGCGGACAGGACGGCGGCCGTGGCGCCGATACGAGTGATCCGTGGGGGGAATCGCATGCCTCCATGATGACGCGCGTAGACAGTGGCATGTCAATGTCAACTCTGTGGATTTTCCGGTCAAGTCCGATGAGTTTTCAGGGAGTTAACCTGCCGGTCGGCGTCCGTGGTTCATCCGGTCGAGGTCCGTGTCCGTTCGCCGCCAGCGGTCAGGGGGCCGGGCCGGTGGGATGGGTGTCATGACAACGACTCACGGAACTGTGAACGGCAAGCTGAACGGCAAGGTCGCGCTCGTCACCGGGGGCAGCCGGGGGATCGGCGCGGCCACGGCGGTGCGGCTGGCGCGGGAGGGCGCGGACGTGGCCGTGACATACGTGGACGGCGAGGAGGCGGCCTCGGACGTCGTACGGCGGGTCGAGGCGCTGGGGCGGCGGGGCGTGGCCCTGCGGGCGGACTCCGCGGACCCAAAGGAGGCGGCGGGCGCGGTCCTGCGTACGGCGGAGGCGCTCGGTGGGCCGGACGTCCTGGTGAACAACGCGGGCGTGGGAGTGCTCGGCCCGTTGGGCGAGCTGTCCCTCGCGGAGGTCGACCGGGTGCTCGCGGTCAACGTGCGCGGGGTGTTCCTGGCCTCTCAGGCGGCGGCCGCGCGGATGCGGGACGGGGGACGGATCATCACGATCGGGAGCTGCGTGACCCAGCGGGTGCCGGGCCCCGGCGGGACCCTGTACACGACGAGCAAGTCGGCGCTGATCGGGCTGACGAAGGCCCTGGCGCGTGAGCTGGGGCCGCGCGGGATCACGGCGAACATCGTGCATCCCGGGCCCACGGACACCGACATGAACCCCGCGGACGGACCGTTCGCGGCGGGGCAGGCCGCGATGACCGCGGCCGGGCGGTTCGGGTCGGCGGAGGAAGTGGCGTCGATGGTGGCCTACCTCGCGGACGCGGAGTACGTCACGGGTGCGGAGTTCTCGGTGGACGGCGGGCACGCGGCGTGAGGTAGGCGCACTGCTCGCCCTCTCCGGCGTTCGGGGACCCCTTACCCGAACGCCGGAGAGACAGATCTCAGCCGCCCAGTTCCTGGTGCCTCGCCGACAGGGCCGCCGCGCCGCTCTCCGTCAGCGAGCCGAACAGCCGCAGGCGCGAGATGCCCCCGTCGGGGAAGATGTCCACACGCGCGTGCGTGCCCACCGCCGGGGCCGGCAGCACGAAGCGGTGGTTCGTGTCGGGCTGGAGACGGGTGCGCGGGAGGATCTCGCGCCAGTCGCCGTCCTCGCCGTCACGGACCGACACCGAGGCCCAGCCCGCGCTGTTCCCCTTCAGATACGCCGTGTCGATCTCGATCGCCCGGATCAGGGACTGGGCCACGAGACGGTAGCGGATCCAGTCATGGCCCTGGTCGCGGCGGCGGCGGGTCTCCCAGCCGTCGTCCATCTTGCGGGAGCGGCCCGGCTGGATGGTGTTCGACGCCGGCGAGTAGAAGAGGTTGGAGGCGTCCTCCGCCTGGCCGCCGTTCTCCAGGGCGACCACGTCGAAGGTGCCGAGGACCTCCAGCCACGCCGGGTCCGGGACGACCTCGCCGTGCACGCGCAGCCGGGCGATGCCGCCGTCGGGATGCTGGTTGACCCGCAGGTGCGTGAAGCGCTGCTCCAGCGACACGGGGAAGCCGTTCGCCGCGTGGCCGCCGACCGGCGTCCGCGGGACGAGCGTCGTCCACTTCACGTCGTCGCCCAGCAGTTCCTCCGGGGACGGGGAGCCCGCGACCGAGGTGCCTTCGACCGACACCGCCTGCGGGTAGTTCCCGCGGAAGTGCGCCGTGTCGACCACGATCCCCCGGATCACGCCGGGCGCGCCCAGCCGCACCAGCGCCCAGTCGTGGTCCTCCGCCGTCGGCCAGGGGTGTTCGGCGGAGGTGCCCCGGCGGCGCCGCGTCTCCCAGCCGTCCATGATCTTGCCCTTGTGCCCGAAGTGCTCGGGGTCGAACTCGGCCCGCCCGGGCAGCAGCAGGTTCTCGCGCTGGGCGAAGAACTCGTCGTTGGCGGCGATGACCGAGGCGCCGAGTGTCCGTGCGGCGAGGTCGGCGTACTGGGTGAAGGGGAAGTCGGCGGTGCGGTAGTCCGCGTACGGGTCACCGCCCCCGTACGGGTTCGCGTCGCCGGTGAAGCTCGGAATCGCCGTCACGTATGTGTGCCTTTCAGGAGTGGGCCGGTGCGGGTGGATCAGGGCCTGCGGGTGAGCAGTTGGCCCTTCGGTGCCGTGAACTCGCCGTCCGCCACGATGCGTTCACCGCGCAGCCAGGTCGACTTGACCACCCCGTACAGGGTCTTGCCCGCGTAGGCCGTGACGCGGTTGCGGTGCTGGAGGTCCGCCGGGTCCACGGTGAAGGTGGCGTCGGGTGCGAGGACCGCGAAGTCGGCGTCGCGGCCTGCCTCGATGGCGCCCTTCCGGTCCAGGCCGACCAGTCGAGAGGTCCGCTCGGACATCCAGCGGACCACGTCCTCCAGCGAGTGACCGCGCCTGCGGGCCTCCGTCCAGACCGCCGGCAGGCTCACCTGGAGGCCGGAGATGCCGCCCCACGCGGTGGCGAAGTCGGCCGTCTTGAGGTCGGCCGTGGACGGGGAGTGGTCGGTGACCACGCAGTCGATGGTGCCGTCGGCCAGCGCCTGCCACAGCAGGTCCTGGTTGGCGGACTCACGGATGGGCGGGCAGCACTTGAACTCACTCGCACCGTCGGGGACTTCCTCGGCGGTGAGGGTGAGGTAGTGCGGGCAGGTCTCGACGGTGATGCGCACACCGTCCGCCTTGGCCTGGGCGATCAGCGGGAGCGCGTCGGACGACGACAGGTGCAGCACGTGCACGCACGCGTCCAACCGCTTCGCCTGCGCGATGAGTTGGGCGATCGCCGTGTCCTCGGCATCGCGCGGACGGGACGCCAGGAAGTCCGCGTACCGGGGACCGGCCTGCTGCGGGGCGGCCTCCAGGTGGTGCGGGTCCTCGGCGTGCACGATCAGCAGCCCGCCGAAGGAGGCGATCTCGGCCAGGGAACGGGCGAGACCGTCCTGGTCGAGGTGGGGGAACTCGTCCACGCCGGACGGCGACAGGAACGCCTTGAACCCGAAGACACCCGACTCGTACAGCGGGCGCAGGTCCTTGACGTTGTCGGGCAGGGCGCCGCCCCAGAATCCGACGTCGATGTGGGCCTTGTCGGCGGCGACCGCCTGCTTCGTACGGAGGTTCTCGACCGTCGTCGTGGGCGGGAGGGAGTTGAGCGGCATGTCGACGAGGGTGGTGATGCCGCCGGCCGCCGCCGCGCGGGTGGCGGTCCAGAAGCCCTCCCACTCGGTGCGGCCGGGGTCGTTGACGTGCACATGAGTGTCCACCAGGCCGGGCAGCAGGACGTCGTCCCCGAGGTCCTCCAGGCGGGCACCCTCGGGCACGGGAGCCTCGTACGGCAGTACGGCCGTGATCGTGCCGTCGGCGACCGCGACCGACGCGGGCCGCGTCCCCTCGGGCGTGATGACGCGCGTCGAGCGCAGCACCAGTTCAGTGTCGGACACCCGGACCCCTCTCTGCCGCCGTTAACTTCCGCGTAACGGAATTCAACTTTCTGTTGAAGGAGTCTTCACTCCCGGTCGAGCGTCGTCAAGGGCACACTTCTTCACAGTGCACCCCGCGTCGACACTCTGGACGTTTCCACAAGGCGGAATTAGACTTCCGGCAAGCAGAACGTAGCTATGCACCAGCGGGGAGTCAACCGACTGCCGGGTAGGCTTCTGCCCTCCTGCCCAGACCCGAAAGGCAGCCCCGAAAGGAACGCGCCGTGCCGACGTCCAGCGCCAGCACCACCGACTCCGCCAAGTCCGCCGGTGGCGGGGTCCAGTCCCTCGAGCGCGCCTTCGATCTGCTGGAACGCATGGCGGACGCGGGCGGAGAAGTCGGACTGAGCGAACTGTCCTTGAGCAGCGGCCTGCCGCTGCCCACCATCCACCGCCTGATGCGGACGCTCGTGTCCTGCGGATACGTCCGCCAGCAGTCCAACCGGCGTTACGCCCTCGGCCCGCGTCTGATCCGCCTCGGCGAGTCGGCCTCCCGGCTGCTCGGCACCTGGGCCCGCCCCTACCTCGCCCGCCTGGTCGAGGAGACCGGCGAGACCGCCAACATGGCACTGCTGGACGGGGACGAGATCGTCTACGTCGCCCAGGTGCCGTCGAAGCACTCGATGCGGATGTTCACCGAGGTCGGCCGCCGGGTCCTGCCGCACTCCACGGGTGTCGGCAAGGCGCTGCTCGCCAACACCCCCGACGACGAGGTGCGCGCCCTGCTCGCCCGGACCGGCATGCCGGCCGCGACGGAGAAGACGATCACCACGCCGGACGGCTTCCTCGCGGCCCTGAAGGACGTGCGCGGCCAGGGCTACGCGGTCGACGACAACGAACAGGAGATCGGCGTCCGCTGCCTCGCCGTCTCGGTGCCCAACTCCCCCACCGCCGCCGCCATTTCGATCTCCGGCCCGGCCGGGCGGGTCACCGAGGCGGCAACCGAGAAGATCGTGCCGGTGCTCCAGCAGGTGGCGTCGGAGCTGTCGGAGGCGCTGGCGACCCAGAGCCCTGCGTGACCGCCTTGCAGCGCTGGCCGGGGCGGTACACGGACCGGTACGGCTCGGAGGAGATCGCCTTCGAGTCGGACGGCCGGGAACTGATCCGTACGACGATCAGGGGTGTCCGCTTCGAGGGCGACACCATGGACGATCTGGGGGCGCTGGGCGGGGAGCCCCCCGAGCAGATGTTCTCCTTCCGCGACGGGGCGCTGTACTTCTGCCTCCTGGAATGGGAGACACCCATGCCCGTCGACGTCAGGGGCAGCGGCGTGCGGTCCGGCACGCTGCACTGCGTCCTGCGGCTCGGGGATCCGGCGGGCCCCCGCCCCGGACCGGATCTTCAGATCCTGACCACCACCCTGCGCCTGGACGGGTACGAGTTCAGCAGCGGGACCTTGCGGTACGACTTCGAGGAGGCACTGCGCGACATCCAGCGCGCGCTGCCGCGAGCCGCCCGACTGCGGGCCTGCGTCTCGTGCGCCTGGTCCGACTACAGTCCACTCGGCAACGGGATGATGGCCGGACTGGCCTGCTTCCGGGACGTCAAGGACCGCTACCGGCGGGTGGACGCCAAGCACGGCCCGACGGGCATCTTCGCGATCTGGGACGACCTCACCGAGTTCGTCCAGGAGACCTGGATCTGCCCGGAGTTCGAGCACCGCGGCAACCACAAGGGTTACCGGGGTTCGTTCCCCTAGCGACGCTGCTCCCCGAACAGCTCCACCGCCGCCCGCACCTCCGTCAGCCCCCGCGACAGCGCGCTCACCGACCCGATCGCCCCCGCGATCAGCAGCAACGACCGCCGCAGGCGCGGGACTTCGGGCGTGCCGTCGATCGTCATGGCGGCCAGCGCGGCGAGTTCGTCCTCGGCGATGCACCGGTCGGGGAACTCGGCCGGGTGCGCGGCGAGTTCGCGGCGCAGCCGGGACACCGCGGTCCGCAGTTGCGCCACTCTCGGATCGTTGTCGCTGCCGGTCACCGGTCTCTGCCCCAAGCTCCGCAACACAGCTCTCCCCCGCGCACGTCTGCACCCTGCATTCCCAGCGACGTTGGTCAGGCGCCGAGGGACGCGGGTCAGTAAACGCCACGCGGGGCGCCGCGCGCCACCGTGCGGACCGAAATTCAGCCCGCGGAAAACCCGGCGCACGCCGGCGCGTCAGGTATGCAGGACGCATGACGGAGAACGAACAGCAGGTCGCCGGAGTGCTGCTGGCCGCGGGCGGCGGGCGGCGGCTCGGCGGGCGACCCAAGGCCCTGCTCGCACACCGGGGCCGTCCGCTCGTCGAACACGCGGTCGGCGTCCTGCGCGCGGCCGGCTGTACCCGCGTGCACGTGGTCCTGGGAGCGGGCGCGGCGGTCGTACGGGAACGGGCCGAGCTCGATGGCTGTGTGCTGGTGGAGAACCCGGAATGGGCCGAGGGAATGGGCTCGTCGCTGCGGGCCGGGCTCGACTCGCTCGCCGGGACGGGGGCGCGGGCCGCGCTGGTGTCGCTCGTCGACCAGCCCGGCATCGGGACGGAGGCCGTGCGCCGGGTGCTCGGCGCGTACGAGGACGAGAACTCGCTCGTCTCGGCCGCCTATGACGGCGTACGCGGCCATCCCGTTCTCCTCGGTGCCGGGCACTGGGCCGGGATCGCGGCGACTGCGACCGGTGACCGGGGGGCACGCGCCTATCTGAAGGAGCACCGGGGCGTCCTCACGCTCGTCGAGTGCGGGGACGTGGCCGAGCCGTACGACATCGACACGCCGGGGGATCTGGCGCACCTTGAGTGAACGCGGTGGCACGCAGAGCCACCCTTGCTCGATCCGGAGAATCTCGACATCAACAAACCATTGAACTTCCACAATGAGGAAACTAGTATCCACTGTTCAGAAGCGCCCTGCCCTCGTGAGGGGCGCCGCTCGTGTACCCGGTTCGACTGGCACCCGGTGCCACCGCTGAAGGAAGTGACAGCTCATGTCCGCACCAGCGCCGTCCCCGCTGGCCATCGTCGACGCCGAGCCCCTGCCGCGACAGGAGGAGGTCCTCACCGAGGCGGCCCTCGCCTTCGTGGCCGAACTGCACCGCCGGTTCACGCCCCGGCGTGACGAGCTCCTCGCCCGCCGCGCCGAGCGCCGCGCCGAGATCGCCCGCACCTCCACGCTCGACTTCCTCCCGGAGACCGCCGCGATCCGCGCGGACGACTCCTGGAAGGTGGCCCCCTCCCCCGCCGCCCTGGACGACCGCCGGGTCGAGATCACCGGCCCCACCGACCGCAAGATGACCATCAACGCCCTCAACTCCGGGGCCAAGGTGTGGCTCGCGGACTTCGAGGACGCCTCCGCGCCGACATGGGAGAACGTCGTCCTCGGGCAGGTCAACCTGGCCGACGCGTACACCCGGAACATCGACTTCACCGACGAGAGGTCCGGCAAGTCGTACGCCCTCAAGGCCGACGAGGAGCTCGCCACGGTCGTCATGCGCCCGCGCGGCTGGCACCTGAACGAACGGCACCTGGTCGACGCGAACGGCACCCAGGTCCCCGGCGCCCTCGTCGACTTCGGCCTGTACTTCTTCCACAACGCCCAGCGGCTGCTCGACCTCGGCAAGGGCCCGTACTTCTACCTCCCGAAGACCGAGTCGCACCTCGAAGCCCGCCTGTGGAACGACGTGTTCGTCTTCGCGCAGGAGTACTGCGGCATCCCGCAGGGCACCGTCCGCGCGACCGTCCTGATCGAGACGATCACAGCGGCGTACGAGATGGAGGAGATCCTCTACGAACTCCGCGACCACGCCTCCGGCTTGAACGCGGGCCGCTGGGACTACCTGTTCTCCATCGTCAAGAACTTCCGTGACGGCGGCGCCAAGTTCGTCCTGCCGGACCGCAACGCGGTCACCATGACGGCCCCGTTCATGCGCGCGTACACCGAACTCCTCGTCCGCACCTGCCACAAGCGCGGCGCGCACGCGATCGGCGGCATGGCGGCCTTCATCCCGTCCCGCCGGGACGCCGAGGTCAACAAGGTCGCCTTCGAGAAGGTCCGCGCCGACAAGGACCGCGAGGCGAACGACGGTTTCGACGGCTCCTGGGTCGCCCACCCCGACCTGGTCCCCATCGCCATGGAGTCCTTCGACAAGGTCCTCGGTGACAAGCCCAACCAGAAGGACCGGCTGCGCGAGGACGTCCACGTCGAGGCCGCCGACCTCATCGCGATCGACTCCCTGGAAGCGAAGCCGACGTACAACGGCCTCGTCAACGCCGTCCAGGTCGGCATCCGTTACATCGAGGCCTGGCTGCGCGGCCTCGGCGCGGTCGCCATCTTCAACCTCATGGAGGACGCGGCCACCGCCGAGATCTCCCGCTCGCAGATCTGGCAGTGGATCAACGCGGGCGTCGAGTTCGAGCACGAGGGCGACACCGTGAAGGCGACTCCGGAGCTGGCCCGCGAGGTCGCCGCCGAGGAGCTCGCGAACATCCGCCGGGAGATCGGCGAGGAGGCCTTCGCGGCCGGCCACTGGCAGCAGGCCCACGACCTGCTGCTCCAGGTCTCCCTCGACGACGACTACGCGGACTTCCTCACGCTGCCGGCGTACGAGCAGCTGCGCGGCTGAGACGTCACTTGTCCGAGTGGCCCAGGGACCTGCCCGGGGCCACTCGGTCGCGTACGGCCTGCTTCACCGCCGTGGGCTCCGGGAAGCCCTGCTCCTTGCGGTCCCAGACGACCTCGTCGTCGACGCGGACCACGAAGACACCGCCCGTGCCGGGCTTCAGCGCGAGCTCGGAGAGCTCCGTCTCGAAGGTGGTGAGCAGCTCCTGCGCCAGCCAGGCCGCGCGGGGAAGCCAGCGGCACTGGGTGCAGTACTCGATCTGTACGACGGGGCTCATCCGAGGTGCACCGACCAATCCTGTTCCGCGGCCGGTTTGCCGTGCAGGTCGGGGACCCGCTTCAGCCACTGCGGCCGGCCTTGCTGTGTCCGCGCCGCCCGCAGGGCCTCCTCGGCGGCGAGTTCGTCCCGGGAGGGGAAGTCGGTGGGCAGCCACGACGCGGAGGCCCGCACGCGCGCGTGGAGGTAGGTCACATACGCCTCGCGGGCCTCGGCCGGGGTCGCGAAGTCGGTGAGCCAGGCGTCGGGGACGGCCGCGGTGACCTCGCGCAGGACGTCGAGCGTGACCTTGGGAGCCAGTTCCGCGTCGGCGGCGCGCACGTCGGGGCCGTAGTGGCCGAGGGCGTGGTGGCGGAAGTCGTAGGACTTCGACGGGTCGGTGCCGTCCCAGCGGTGGTGGAAGACGAGGGCGGCACCGTGGTCGATCAGCCAGAGCCGCGGGGGCGCGATGCCTAGGGTCGGCCACACCATCAGGTTCGAGCTGTGGACCGTGCGGTCGACGTTGACGGTGAGCGCGTCGAGCCAGACGATCCGGCCGGCCTCCAGCGGGTCCACGGGGAAGACCGCGGCGATCTCGGGGGTGAGGTCGCGCGCACCCGGCAGATAGTCCATGCCGAGGTTCACCCCGGCGCTCGCCGCGTGCAGGTCCCGCACCTCCTGGTGGGGCTCGCCGGCTGCGATCGCCGGGTCGAAGCGCACCAGGACCAGTTCGGGGAAGCGCAGCCCCAGCGCCCGCGCCAGCTCACCGACGATCACCTCGGCGACCAGCGCCTTGCGCCCCTGGGCGGAGCCGGTGAACTTCACGACGTACGTCCCCAGGTCGTCGGCCTCGACGACGCCGGGGACGGAGCCGCCGGAGCGCAGGGGTTCGACGTAGCGGGTCGCGGTGACCTCTCTCAGCATGTCCCGGGCCACCTGCCTCTCCTGCGGTCCGTCCACGGCCGCCCGCTGCTCGCTGCCGGCCTCCGGCATGAAGTGAGCATAGTAACCGCGGGTGATCACCGCCCGGGCGGTGAGGCCGGAGCGGGCGCTCAGCTCGGCTTCAGGATCACGGCCTGGCCTCCCGCCGGGGCCATCGCCACGCTCAGCACGGTCGCCGAGGTGACGGTCCGCGTGCTCACGACGACGGGGGTCCGGTAGGGGCTGGTGCCCGGTGTCCCGTCGGCGTAGACCGTGGCGGTGTAGGTGCCGCCGCCGAGGAAGGAGAGCGGCACCGAGAGGGTCCGGGCGCTCTCGTCGGTCATCGCCCCCAGGTACCAGGTGGCGCCGCTGCGCCGGGCTACGGCGATGTACTCACCGATCGACCCGGCCAGGGTCCGGCTCTCGTCCCAGGTGGTGGGGACGGCGTCGAACCAGGGCAGGCCGGGCCAGTTGGCCGTGGTGGAGTACTTCGACGGGGCGTCGTACCAGTACAGGAAGTTGAGGGGCTGGTAGTACACCGCGGCCATGGCCATCTGGTGGGCGTTGGTCGTCAGGTCGCGGGACTGGCCGTAGCAGATCGTGTAGTCCATCGGGCCGCCGATGTTGCGGGCGAAGGGCAGGGTGACGTTGTGGCCGGCGGTCGGGAAGTGCTCGTTGCCCCGCACGCCTTCCAGGCTGATCCAGTTGGGGTACGTCCGCTCGTAGCCGAAGGGCCGTACGTCGTCGTGCATGTCGATCAGCAGCTTGTACGTCGCCGCCGTCCTGGCCCAGGCGACGATCTGGTTCGTCATCGCCTGGGTGCCGTCGTTGATGAAGCCGAGTTTGACGCCCGCGACGCCCCAGCTCCGGTAGAGGGCGAACAGGCTGTCCGGATTGCTCAGGGCGATGCGGTTGACGTAGAGGAAGACGCCGATTCCCTTGCCGGCCGCGTAGGACAGGACCGTGGGCAGGTCGATCGCGGTGATCGGACGGGTGGCGTCGGTCGTGCTGCCCTCCGGCCCGTACCACCCGGCGTCGTACTCGATGTACTGGAGTCCCCGGGCGGCCGCGAAGTCGACGCCGGCCAGTCCGTCGGCGGTGGTCAGGTTGCAGCGGAACACCTTCCCGGGCTTGATCCAGGAGGTGTCGGAGAGGGCGCTCGGCGGGGCCAGGTTGAGCACCAGTTCGGCGTTGTCGACCAGTTCGGCGTGGGTGGCGCCGATGACCACGGCGCGCCAGGGCGTGGCGGACGGTGTGGTGAGGGTGGAGGTCGTCTGGACCGGCCCGGAGCCGCGCGCGGTGTGCCGCATCAGGTACGCGGCCAGGGTGTTGGGCTGTCCTGAGACCGAACTGAGCATCATCCGGGGGTAGTTGGCCCGGGCGGACTCGCAGACGCAGGCGATGAGTCCGTCGGCGTAGGTGGCGGTGAGCGGGAGGTCGGTCAGCGGTCCGGTGTCCGTGGAGGAGGTTCCGGTGGACGGGAGGGAACCGGGCGCCACCGGGTTGTAGGCGTCCTCGTCCCGTGCGCTGTAGACGAGGGTGCCGTCGGGGAAGACGAAGGTCGTCAGTTCGCCGGCGACGGCGGCGGAGCCCTGGTCGAGCAGGACGTAGCGGAAGGCGACGCCGGAGGCGTATGCCCGGATCTGCACTCCGAAGTTGATGGAGGTCCGGGTGTCCCGGAGGTTCCAGCGCATTTCCTGGTAGGTGTCGGAGACGGTCGCGTTGCGTCCGTACACCGGGTTCCAGGTGGTGTCGACGTGCCAGTGCTGGTAGTTGGTCAGCACGACGTCGGTGCCGAGGCTGGTGCCGTCGCTCAGGCGCAGGCCCAGGGCGGAGGGGGCGACCACCGTGCGGCCGTCACGCCTGGCCGACCAGGTCAGCGCGCCGCCGGTCAGCGACATCGTGATGGTGGTGGTGCCGTCGAGCGAGGTGGCGGTGACGGAGGCGTCGGCGGCCTCGGCCGGGTGCGTGCCGGCTACGCCCAGCGCGGCTGCCGCGGCGGTGGCGGCGACGCCCTTGAGGAGTCCGCGGCGGGAGGGCTCTCGGCGATCGGGGACGGGCACGGCGACTCTCCTCGCTCCGGCAAGCCGATTCAAACAAACCCGACCAGCAGATGACAGATTCCGACTGCGGCGAAGTTGTAGCGCCTGATCGAGCGAAAGGTCAACCCTTCATCAACGCAGGACGGATGGCCGAAATATCGGACAGACGGGACGACGGTCAAGAACGAACAAAATCGATCGAGGTTATTGACGCCGTCAGGTCGCTGCGCCTCTCATTGATCCCCGCCAGGCGGACGGGACCCGCCTGCGGACCGGAAAGGCAAGCACATGCCCAAGGGAACACCTCAACGCCCGACCGGCCGATGGCGCGCAGCCGCCACCGCCCTCGTGACGCTGCTCTGCGGTCTCGCGGCCCTGCTCCTGCCCGCCACCCAGGCCCAGGCGGCCTCGGTGACGTTCACGACGGGCGCCGCGCGGACCGACACCAACGGCAACACGCTCCAGCTGCACGGTCTGGGCATCATCAAGGTCGGCACCACCTGGTACGGCTACGGCGAGGACAAGACCGGCGAGACCTCGGCGGACACGTCCTTCCAGGACATCACCTGCTACGCCTCGACCGACCTGTCCAACTGGACCTACCAGGGCCAGGCGTTGAGCCGACAGGCCAGTGGCGACCTGGGTCCCAGCCGTGTCGTGGAGCGGCCCAAGGTCATCTACAACGCGTCGACCAGCACGTACGTGATGTACATGCACATCGACAGCACCAACTACTCCGAGGCCAAGGTCGGCGTCGCCATCAGCAGCACCCCCTGCGGCCCCTTCACCTACCGGGGCAGCTTCCGGCCGCTGGGCAACCTCAGCCGTGACCTCGGCCTGTTCCAGGACACCGACGGCACCGCCTACCTGCTCAGCGAGGACCGCAACAACGGCCTGCGCATCGACAAGCTCTCCGCCGACTACCTCTCCGTCGACAGCGCGGTGGCCGTGCTCGGCAGCAGCGGCAGCGGCAGCGTCGAGGCTCCCGCCATGGTGAAGATCAACGGCATGTACTACGTCTTCGGCTCCCACCTCACGGGCTGGAGCCTGAACGACAACATCTACGCCACCGCCACCTCCCTGAGCGGCCCCTGGTCGGCCTTCCGCAACTTCGCCGCCCCGGGCACCCACACCTACGGCAGCCAGACCGCGAACGTCATCACCGTCCAGGGCACCTCCGGCACCACCTACGTGTACGCCGGCGACCGCTGGGACACCTCCAACCTGGGGGCCTCGAAGCTGATCTGGCTGCCGTTGACCATCCGGGGCACCACGGTCAACCTCGGCCAGTACCCCACCTGGTCCCTCGACGCCGCCGCCGGGACCTGGAGCGCGGGCAGCGGCCTCCCCTCGGAAGGCGTGCACACCCTGAAGAACATCAGCAGCTCCCTGCTGATGGACGTGTCGAGCGGCTCCACGGCCAACGGCGGCAAGATCATCCAGTGGGCGTCCAACGGCGGTACCAACCAGCAGTGGACGCTGACGCGGGTCGCGGACAACGTCTACACGCTCAAGAGCGTCAAGAGCGGCCTGTGCCTGGACGTGCCCGACCAGTCGACCACCAGCGGCGTCCAGTTGCAGCAGTGGACCTGCAACGGCGGAGCGAACCAGCAGTGGTTCCTCGACCTGGTCGGCAGCTACACGGGCAGCACGTACATGCTCGCCGGGGTGGGCAGCGACCTGGACATCGGCGTCGCGGGCTCGACCACGCAGGGCGCGGCGGTGGACCAGGAGACGGGCACCGGCGCGACCAACCAGCAGTGGGGCCTTTCCTGACCCGCTCGTGACAGGGCCGGTCGGGCGGAGAGGCGGGCGGTCCGGGGCGGGAGTGCTCCGGACCGCCCCGCTCGGCATGGACGCGGGCGCTCAGACCATGTCGTCACGCAGGATGCTGTAGAGCACGCCGTCACGCCAGCGCCCGTCACGGAAGACGACGCTGCGCAGGAGACCTTCGCGGGTGAACCCGGCCTTTTCGAGGGCGCGTTGTTCGGCGATGTTCTCCGCCTCGGTGTCCGCCTCGATCCGCACAGCCGTCGTGTGCGCGAAGAGGTAGCGGACCAACTGCCGTTGCGCCTCGGTCCCGACACCGCGTCCACGCGCCTCCGCCAGCAGGCCGATGCCCATGTTCCAGTACCAGGTCGCCGGGGTGCTCTTGACCTTGCGCCAGGCGACGAACCCCAGCCGCTCCGTGCCGCTCACCACCATCAGATGCCCGCCGTCGTCGCCGAGCAGCCCGTTCTCCGCCCACCGGCGTCGCCACCGTCCGGTGTCCCACCAGCCGAACCACTGGAAGGGCGCGGCGGTCTCCGGGTCGGTCAAGAACCGTTCCATGAGCGGCAGGTCGTACTCGGCCACGGGACGCAGCGCGACATCGTCGATGCTCATGGGGCCACCCTACGGTCCTGTTCCAGGGCGCCTCGGGTCACGTGCCGGCCAGCGGATTGGGCAGCGGGAGGTAGCGGGCGTCCGCCCCGTCCGCCCCCGTCCACCTCAGCAACAGGTTCGTCTTGCCGGGGAGGGTGGGCGCGGCGAGGAGGGCGGCGGCTTCGGGGAGGTCGTGGCGGGCCAGTTCACGGCGGACGGCGGGCCAGGGGTCGAAGCCGGGCCGGCGTTCGGCGAGGGCCGCGGCGACCTCGCACAGGTGGTTCACGACCAGGCAGTACACCAGCCGTTCCCAGCCCGCCGCGCGCGGCACGTCCGCCAGCAGCTTCACGCCCTCCGCGTCCCGGAACAGCGCCTGGACGGGCGTACCGTCGGCGTCCACGGCGACCAGGGTGTTCTGAAGGTGCGCCTCCAGTACGACGCCGTGGTCGGCGAAGGCCGCGAGGGCGGGCGGGACGACCGCGCCCAGGTACGCCTCCCACCAGGCCTCGGGGTCCTCGATCGCGTCGAGCGGGTTGCCCTCGAAGCCCTCCACCAGGGCCGCGGCAAGGAGCGGGGTCGCCCCGGGCCGAACCTGGTCGCGCAGTCCGTCGCGGACCAGGACGGCGAGTTCCTCGAAGGCGAAGTCGGCCGTGCGGTAGCCGCGGTCGCTCAGCCAGGCGGCGCCGCCGGGGCTCGCGGCGAAGGCGTCCGCGACCGCTTCGTCCGTACGGCGGAGTTTGAGCAGGTCGTGGCGCCAGAGCCGGCGGATGTCGTTCGTGATGCGGACGTCGAGGCTGAACTTGAGGAAGAGATCCCGCCCGGGGGCGTACACCGTGCGGATCGCGGCCGTCGGCCAGGTCTCGAAGCCGGTCGTGCCGAGCCGGACCAGGCGGCCGTCCGCGAAGGCCTCGGCGCAGCCCACCAGGTCGAGCTGCCAGGGGTGGGCGGGCAGCAGCCGGTAGCCGGGCGGGGCCTCGCCGAGCGTGTCGAGGGCCGCGGTGTCGCCCTCCTCGACGACGGCGTCCTCGCGCACCCCGAGCAGGACCAGCCGGAACCGGGCATGCGCCTCGGGGGCGTACGGCAGCCAGGCGGCGGCAGGGCCGCCGCCGCGGGCCTTGGGGGCGGGGTGATGGGGGTGGCCGGTCACGAGGCTCTGCTCGGAGCGCAGATACGGGTCGACGGGCGCCGCCGTCCGGTCCCGGGCCGTGAGCAGGGCGGCCACCGCGTCGCGGCTGTCGATCATCTCGGCGGGCAGCTCGTGGTTGGACACGCCGGTGTGCCGGGTCAGTTCCTCGGCGGTGAGCTTCACGAGCTCGGTGTGGCCGATCCGCCGCCATCCGGCCGCCGTGCGCACCTCGGGCTCGGCCGGCCGCCGGCCGCCCCGCACTCTGAGCAGCCGCCCGCCGGGCAGCCGGTACACCGGGCGCTCGCCGGGTTCCGGCAGCGGCACGGCGACTTCGCGCAGCAGGCAGTTCAGCAGGGGCGCTGCCGCGTACGCGTCGGCGCGGTGGGCGACGGCGGTGCCGGCCGGCGGGGGCAGGAGATCCACGCGGTTCACTCGTTCTCTACGGTTCATCTGGGGCGATGACGATCAGTATGTCTGCCGTCACCGACCCGCTGTGCCACCAGTCGTACCCGAGGGAGTCCGCCCGTGCACCGTCCCCGCGCCGCCGAGGCCCGGTTCGCCGAAGAGCTGGCCGTCCTGCGCCCCGACCTCGTGGCGCGGTACGCGGCCGAGCTGCCCGGCGCCCGCGCGGCCGTCCTGTCCCGGCTGTGGCGGGGGCTCACGCACGATCCGCTGCCCTGGGTCACCGCGCGGGAGGCCGGCCGGGAGGGGCTCACCCTGCGCCTCTCGGACGGCCGCCGGCTGCGCGGCCCGCACCCGGACCCGTTCGCCACCGCCGCCCAGGTCACCGCGGTACGGCTCGACGAGGTCGATCACGGCGATCCGGCGCGTCTGATGACCGGCCTCGGGGTCCCGCACGGCGCGGACTTCGCGGCCGAACTGGACGACAGTGTCGCGTCGTTGGCACTCTCCCGGGCAGCACAGCCACCCCGCTCGAAGGAGTGGCCGGCGCACGACTGGGAGTGGGAGCAGCGGATCGTCGACGGGCACCCCTACCACCCCAACTGCCGTTCCCGGCCCGGCTTCTCGGTGGCCGAGCAGCTGGCCTACGCACCCGAGCACCGGCCGCTGGTACGGCTGGGGCTGGTCCCCGTACCGGTCGACGAGTGCCTGGTGACGGGCGCGTGGCCGGCGGAGATGCGGGACGGGGGGCGGCTGTTGCTGCCCGTGCATCCGTGGCAGGCGGAGCACGTGCTGAAGCGGTCCGTCACGGAAGGCGTCGCGGCACACCCGTTGATGTCCCTGCGCACCCTCGCCCTGACCGGCGGCGGACCGCATGTGAAGACCGCGCTCAGCGCACGGCTGACGTCCTCGGTGCGGGACATCTCCGTCTACTCGGTCAGCATGTCGGGGACCCTCTCGGGGTTCGCGGAAACCCTGGCCGAACGCATGGACGGACTCCTGCACTTCACCCGCACCCTGGGGGCGGCGACGGCCAACTCCCCTGATCTGGCGGCCGTGTTGCGCGAGTCACCCCAGGTGTACGGCGACCGGGTCCTGCCGGTGGCCGCCCTCGTCACCACCGGGCTGCCCGAATCCCCGGTGTGGCTGGCCGAGTTCGCCCGGCTCGCGCTCACGGCCGGGCTGCGGCTCCTGGAGCTCGGCGTCGCCCTGGAGGCACACGGCCAGAACCTCCTCGTGGTCCTGTCCGAGTCGGGCGCGCCGCTCGCGCTGGTCTACCGGGACCTCGCCGACATCCGGGTCAGCCCGGCCCGGCTGGCCCGGCACGGCATCCCGCTTCCGGCCCTGTCCGGGCGGGTCGTCACGGACGACGTGACCACCCTGCGGCGCAAGCTGTTCGGCTCCCTGGTGGCGGGGGCCCTCGCGGGTACGGCGGGTTCGGCGACGGCTCTTCGAGGGGCGCTGGAGACGGCCGTACGGGATCTTCCGCGCACCCCCGATCTGGCCGCGCTGCTCGAACAGCCGCTGCCCGCGAAGGCGTTGACGCTGATGCGGCTGTCGCCGGGGACCCCGGGAGACCAGTGGACCGACCTGCCCAACCCCCTGCTCTGAGCGGCCGTTCCGGAGGCGGACGGGCGGCCGTTCCAGAGCTCGGTGAACGGGAGTTCCGGTGATCGACCGCTTCGGAGCCCGATGAGCGGGCGTTCTCGAAACCGGTGAGCGGCCACCGCTTCGGAGCTCGGTGAACGGCCGCTACGGAGCCGGGGAGCGGCCGTTTTGGAGCCCGGCAAGCGGCCGTTCCGGGAGTCCGGCGAGCAACCCGCTCCGGAGCCCGGTGAGCGGCCGTTTTGGAGCCCGGCGTACCTGATCAATAGGATCCGGCGATGATCACAAGAAAACGGCTGGCGGCAGGAGTGGGCGCCCTGCTCGCCGCCCTGACGGCCGGGATCGCCTTCCCGGTCGCGGCGGTGGCCGGTGAACCCACGAGCGGCACCGCGCCGCAGGTCGATCTCGTCCTCGACGTGAGCGGCTCGATGCGGACGGCGGACATCGACGGCGGCACCCGGATGGCGGCGGCGAAGCGGGCCTTCAACGAGGTGCTGGACGCGACGCCCGAGGAGGTCCAGCTCGGCATCCGGACCCTCGGCGCCAACTACCCGGGCGACAACCAGAAGACGGGCTGCAAGGACACCGCGCAGCTCTACCCGGTCAGCACGCTGGACCGCACCGAGGCCAAGACGCAGGTCGCGACCCTCTCCCCCACCGGCTGGACCCCGATCGGCCCGGCCCTGCTGAAGGCCGCAGGCGACTTCACCGACAGCGCCTCCTCCAAGCGGATCGTGCTGATCAGCGACGGCGAGGACACCTGCGCCCCGCTCGACCCGTGCGAGGTGGCCCGCGAGATCGCCGCCAAGGGCATCGGGCTGACCATCGACACCCTCGGACTGGTCCCGAACACCAAGATGCGGCAGCAGCTGAGCTGCATCGCGGAGGCGACCGGCGGTACCTACACCTCGGTCGAGCACGCCGACGAACTCTCCGACAAGGTCAACCAGTTGGTGGACCGCGCGGCCGACCCGGTGGTGACGCCGGTGGCCACCGAGGGCGCCGGCACCTGCGCCACGGCGCCCACCCTGAAGTCCGGGCTGTACACCGACCGCGAGGAGTTCACCCAGCAGCGCTGGTACCGGGTGGACGTCGACCCGGGCCAGGAACTGCGGGCCTCGGTGAGCGTGGGAGCCGACCGGGCGGTGAACCCCTCGTACGGGGTGCTGCTGCGGGCGGTCACCGTGCACGGCCGGGAGATCGTGCGCGGCGAGGGCGCGGGCAACGGTCGTACGGACGTGATCTCCACGGGGCTCAGGTACCCGAAGGCGGAGAGCGACGACGAGGACGCCCCGGCCGAGACCGTGTGCCTCCAGGTCACCAACTCCTTCTCGGCGGCCGCCGGGGTGAAGACCACCCCGGGTCTGCCTCTGGAGCTGACCGTCGACGTCGTGGACGGGCCGTCGAACGCCAGCGACGTGGCCTCCTTCGGCCTCGGGCGCGGCTGGTGGCTGCTCGGCGTGCTGATCCTCGCCGGTTTCGTCGCCGGTCTCCTGTGGGGCTGGCTGTCACGCTGGCGGGTCGCGGTCTGGAGGACCAACTGATGCGGATCATCCGTGTGTTGAGCACTTCTCTGCTGATGCTGGGACTGGCCGTCGCACCGGCCGCGGCGGACTCCTCGCCGACGCCCACCGACTCGGCCTCGGCGGACGGGGACGCGCCCACCCAGGCGGGTACCTCCTTCCGTACGGCGACCGAGGTCGAGCAGGGGCAGACGGCCACCGCGAGCGGCTCCACGGGCGACTACCTGTACTGGTCGTTCCCCGCGGACGCCGGACAGCGCCCCACCGTGAAGGCGACGGTGAAGCTGCCCGAGACCCACGCCTCGCAGACCTGGCAGATCGACGTGTACGACGGACTGCGCCGCCGCCAGTCCTGCCAGTACGGCGCCCAGACCCGCACCGCCGCCGCGGACTCCTCCTCGGTGGAGCTGGCCTGCACGCTGCGCACGGTCCGCGCCTGGTCGGAGGCGTGGGCCAACGACCCGCTGCCTGGCACGTACTACGTCCGGCTGACGGCCGTCGGTCTCACCACGGCCGACCTGGGCCTCCCGGTCGGCACCGAGGTCCGGGTCGACTCCAAGGACATCGGCGGTTCGGCGGCGGTGGACGGTTCGCTGGCCGAGCCGCTGGTGCCGGGCATCGCAGTGAAGTCCGAGGCGGACAAGGACGGTTCGCAGGACTCCTCCGCCGTCCTGTCCGCCATCGAGCCCGAGGACGGCTGGTCCTCCGGCTGGTGGTCCGACCGGTGGGTGTGGACCGCGCTCGGCGGCGCGCTCGCCGCGCTGGCCGGGGTCGGCGGATACGCGCTGACCCGCGGCTCGGGGCGCCCCTCCCGGGTGCCACCGGGTGCCTGACGGTTCATCAAGAAGGCCCGCTCCGGCGGGCCTTCTTCATTCATTCCGCCCGCAGTGCCTTGGCGATCGTGCCGTCCCCGGTCACCTCGACCCGCCCGTCCCGCACCGCGTCCGGCAGGTCCAGCTCACCCCGGCTGAGCGCCTCGCAGGTCACTGCGTCCAGGACCAGCCGGGCGTCGGGCTCGCGGGGGGCCGGTCCGTCGCCGTACGCGGGACCGCCCTGCACCCCGCCGACGTGCAGGTGGAACTCCCCTTCCGCCAGCCGCACTTCGACGAGTCCCTCGCCCTCCAGCAAGCGCAGCAGGGGCAGCGCGAACCAGTGCGCGCGTACGGCGTCGGTGGGCCGGCGTTCGCCGAGCTCGGGTTCGCCCCAGGTGCCGAGGGCCTGGAGGACGGGCAGCAACTCGCTTCCGCGCGCGGTGAGTTCGTAGACGTAGGCCGCGCCGGGCGGGGGCAACCGGCGCCGGGTGGTCAGGCCGTCGCGTTCCATGTCCTTCAGCCGTGAGGCGAGTACGTCCGTGCTCACGCCGGGCAGGTCGGCGTGCAGGTCCGTGTAGCGGCGCGGGCCCGACAGCAGTTCCCGGACGATCAGCAGGGTCCAGCGGTCACCCACGACGTCGAGGGCGCGGGCCGCGGAACAGTACTGGTCGTAGCTTCGGCGAGGTGACATGCGACGCAGTCTAGACAAGTTGTTGGACTTTCCAAGCTCCTACTTGGTAAAACCAAGCAACACAGGAAACCGGAGAGGCAGCAGCGCATGGAGTTCCGGCAGTCGAGCAAGCTCAGCGAGGTCTGTTACGAGATCCGCGGCCCGGTGATCGAGCACGCCGACGCACTGGAGGAGGCGGGCCACAGCGTGCTGCGCCTCAACACCGGCAACCCCGCGCTGTTCGGTTTCGAGGCGCCGGAGGAGATCCTCCAGGACATGATCCGGATGCTCCCGCAGGCGCACGGCTACACCGACTCGCGCGGCATCCTCTCCGCCCGCCGGGCCGTGGCCGGGCGCTACCAGACCCTGGGCCTGGAGGTCGGCGTCGACGACGTCTTCCTCGGCAACGGCATCTCCGAGCTGATCTCCATGGCCGTACAGGCGCTGGTCGAGGACGGCGACGAAATCCTCATCCCCGCCCCGGACTTCCCGCTCTGGACGGCGGTCACCACGCTCGCCGGCGGCAAGGCGGTGCACTACCTCTGCGACGAACAGGCCGACTGGTACCCGGACCTGGACGACATGGCGGCGAAGATCACCGACCGCACCAAGGCCGTCGTCATCATCAACCCGAACAACCCGACCGGCGCGGTCTACCCGAAGGAGATCATCGAGGGCATCCTCGACCTCGCCCGTCGGCACGGCCTGATGGTCTTCGCCGACGAGATCTACGACCAGATCCTCTACGACGACGCCGTGCACCACTCGGTGGCCGCGCTCGCCCCCGACCTGGTCGTGCTGACCTTCTGCGGTCTGTCCAAGACGTACCGGGTGGCGGGCTTCCGCTCGGGCTGGCTGGTGATCACCGGGCCCAGGCAGCACGCCAGGAACTACCTGGAGGGCCTGACCATGCTGGCCTCCATGCGGCTGTGCGCCAACGCTCCCGCGCAGTACGCCATCCAGGCCGCGCTCGGTGGCCGCCAGTCCATCCACGAACTGACCGCGCCCGGCGGCCGGTTGTACGAACAGCGCACCGTGGCCTGGGAGAGGCTCAACGAGATCCCCGGTGTCTCGTGCGTGAAGCCGAAGGGCTCGCTCTACGCCTTCCCGCGCCTCGACCCCAAGGTCCACAAGATCCACGACGACGAGAAGTTCGTCCTGGACCTGCTGCTGCGGGAGAAGATCCAGGTCGTCCAGGGCACCGGCTTCAACTGGCCGACCCCGGACCACTTCCGCATCCTGACGCTGCCGCACGCGCAGGACCTGGAGGCGGCGATCGGGCGGATCGGACGGTTCCTGAGCGGATACCGGCAGTAGCCGGTGGTGTTGGCGGGATTCGTGGTCGGGCAGAGCGGGGATGCCATAGAGTGCGGCCACTGATCCGCAGGGTCGGGGGATGGGGGGATCCCGGGTGTTGTCGTCTCGTCGCCGTGCCTCGGACCCGCCCTCGGCCTTACGCGGCCGTCTCGCGCTGCTGGTCCTGATCCTCGGTCTCCTCGGCAGTCCGTGGGTCCAGGGGCCGGTCCGGGAGCTCTACGAGCGGAAGTTCTACATCGAGGGGTCCGAGAGCAAGACCCTGCGCCGACTGCTCGAAGCCGCGTTCGTCCCCGGCTGGGACACCTCGAACGAGCAGTACGGCACGACGGCCGGACTGGTGGTGAACGACCTCGCCGTCCTGTTCCTGATCGCGGGCCTCGCCTTCTTCCTGTGGCGGATGTCGGTCCGCGGGAAGCCGGGCGTGCTGCGCTGTCTCGTCGTGGGCGTGTTCGTCTCGGTGGCGTCCACCCTCGTGTGGTGGGGCCTGCACGAGGCCTTCGTCCCCGAGGTACGGCTGCCGCCCACCGACATGATGCTGGACTACCTGCTGCCCAGCGGCCTGCTGTTCGGCCTGGTGGCGGGCGTACTGCTCGTGCTCCTGACCGGTGGGCCGCGGGGGGCCCGGGTCACAAGCTCCGTCGGCGCCGTCACGGCGCCGCTCCGCCGCTGGAGAGAGGGAGGGCTCGGCATGACGACCGCGCCGGTCCACATGCCGGTCGGGAGCGCGCCGGGTGACGTCACCCGGTACCTGTGCGCCGCGGCCTACGTCGACGAGAGCTTCGCCGAGCGGGTGGTGGAGGACCTCCTGGCCGACGAGGCCGGAGCCGTGGCGGCCTCGCCCGACGTCGACCTGGTCGCGGTGGTGCGGCACAGTCTGACCGCCCAGGAGCTGCGCCACCGCCGCGATCTGCGGCTGACCTCGGCCTTCGTGGTCCTGGCGGTGTTCGCGCCCCTGTGGCTGGTGTTCGTCACGGTGTTCCTGTCGGCGAGCCAGTGGGCCGGCGGTCGGCCCAGCCGGGCGACCCGGGGCAGCCACCAGCCCGAGGGCAGGGTGCTGGTGGGCACGGCCATCACGGCGGGCATCACGGTGCTCGTCGCCTTCGCCTTCGGCGTCCTCGTCTCGGCGCTGCCCGCCCCCGGCTTCGTGAGCTGGCTGCTGGGCGCCTATCTGGCCGGGGTCCCGGCCGTGCTGCTGTCCCTCGCGACGGTGGCGTTCGCGTACGTCACCGTCGTACGCCATGACCTCGCCGTCGACCGGCTGCTGCGCACGACCATGACCCGCGAGGCCTTCGCCCGGCAGCCCCGGCCCACCGTGCCGCGGCGCAAGTGGATGGCCGAGCGGCTGACGGCCATCAGGGAGGCCCAGGACGGGAACGTCACGGTGTACAGCGGGTACACGCCCTTCATCGGCTACGCGAAGGCCGCCTCGCAGTGGGCGCTCGCCGTGCCGCTGCTGGCCGCCGGGGACCCCATGGGCGGAATCCCGCGCCCCGCCGGGCCGGAGCCGTTCACCGTCACCGAGCTCGTCGACCACGTACGCGCGCGGCTGCGGGCGACCGCCGCCCTCGGCACGGAGGACGGGACGGCGGCGGACCTCGCGCAGTCCCTCACCTCCCTCGTCGTCGAGGACCGGGTCTTCGCGAGCGGCACGAGCATCGGCGACGACGAGCGGTTCATCAGGGCCAGGAGCCTCGCCCCGGCGGCCCGGCTGTCGGCCGACGAGGTCGAGCGGATCACCGAGCGTCCCACCGGTGCGGTCCGCCACTATCTGGCGGTCCATGTGCCGCTGTGGGGCGGGGACGTGGTGCCGAGCGTGTTCCTGCACTTCTCGACCACGGGACGGACGCTCCACCTGCACTCCAGCAACCATGTGCTCGGTCCGGTGCACGCCGAGTACCACGCCGTGGACCGGCTGCGCGGGCCCCTGTCCCCCGCGGCGCGGCGCGGACTGCTGCTCGACGCCGTCCCCCGCACCGGGAAGGCCTTCTACGCCGCCCCGTTCAAGGCACTGCGGCAGGCCTACTTCGACGAGCGGCACAACAGACGGATGGCGGACGAGCTCAAGGCCCTGGAGCAGGACCCGGTCTACGACTTCGGCGCCCGGGTGAGCATCCGGGAGCTGGCGCTGAGCCCGAACTACCACAACTACTTCCAGGTCGTGGACGCCAGACGGATCACGTCCCTGGTGGAGCGCCACACCCTCGCCGCGATCCGGGAGTTCCTCGAGGTGCGCGGCTACGACATCACCGACTTCCGCGCCCAGCAGCAGACCATCCTCAACCAGGGGCTCATCCAGCAGGGCGGGACGAGCATCATCGGCAACCAGGCGATCGGCACCGGCGCGACCGCCACGCAGAACGTCCCCGCGCAGCCCGGTGCGGCGGCCACGGGCGCCGTCGGTGGCTCCGGCAAGTAGTTCTTGCAGTCAGTTCCGGCGAGCAGGAGATCCTCATCATGGGCAACGACGACGGACGCCAGGACCCCCCGGTCAACAACGGCGTCATGATCAGCGGCGGCACCCACTACGTCGGCAACCAGGCCGTGGGCCACGGCGCCCAGGCGTTCTCCGGCTCGGTCTCCTTCCAGCCGCAGGACGCCGAGCGTACGGCCGAACTCCTCGCGTACGTCGAGCGGTTGCTGGAGGAGCACCGGGCGGCCCTGGCCGACCCCGACGCCACCACCAGGGAGCTGCGCCGCCTCCGCGAGGAGCTCGACGAGCCCGACCCCCAGCCGACCGTCCTGCGCCGCGCCCTCGACCGCCTCAACGAGTTCGTGCAGCCGGTGACTCCCCTGGTCGTGGCGGTGGGGCAGCTCGCGCAGTCCGTGCAGGGGTTGCCGGGGGTGTGAGGCGGGGTGCCGAACAAGGTGGGCGCCGAGCAAGGTGGGCGCCGAGCAAGGTGGGCGCCGAGCAAGGTGGGCGCCGAGCAAGGTGGCGGGCCTTGGCCGGGGGGTCGGTCGATGTCCGCCTGACCGCTGGACTGGAGTCACGGGGCGGATGTGGGTGGGCTCGCGGGGCGGGATGAAGGGTCGGCCGATCCGTTGGGGAACAGGGGGCGGGCCCCGGCTTTCCCGCCTGGCCCGCCCACCCCTGGCCGTCCGGCCCAGTTCGTCCTGCGCGGCTGGGGAGCCGTGTGGGACCGTGCTGGAAGACGAGCGGGAAGGGCGGGCCTGTGGGTGATCTCTTTCTGGTGCGGCACGGGGAGACCGAGTGGTCGCGGTCCGGGCGGCACACCGGCTGGACGGACGTGCCGCTGACCGAGCGCGGCCGGGAGGAGGCGCGCCGTCTGGTGCCGCTGATCCGTTCCCACCGCATCGGCGCCGCCTTCGTCAGCCCCCTCCAGCGGGCCCGGGAGACCGCCGAACTCATCGGGCTGCACGACCTGCGGGTCGACGTCGATCTGCGCGAGTGGGACTACGGCGGCTACGAGGGCGTCACCACCGTCGAGATCCAGCGGGAGCGTCCGGACTGGTTCCTGTTCACGGACGGAGTGGCGCCCGGCCCGCCCGACCACCCCGGGGAGAGCCCGGAGCAGGTCGGCGAACGGGCCGACCGCGTGCTGGCCAAGGTGGACGCGGCGCACGCGAACACCGAGGGGTGCGTGGTGCTGGTGGCACACGGCCACTTCCTGCGGGTGCTCACCGCCCGTCGGCTCGGTCTGCCCGCCTCGGCCGGGGCGCTGTTCCAGCTCGCGACGGGGACGCTGTGCCGGCTGGGCACCGAGCACGGGCGGCCGGTGATCGCCGGGTGGAATGTCAGACCCCCGTCGTAGCCTTCGAAGCGGAGGGGTCAGTGATCCGTACGGCCCGTCGTACGGCCCCTCCCCCGGAAGGAGCACGCCGTGTCGCGACCGCCCACCGCCGCGCAGCGGCTTGTCATCGACGCCGCCGATCCCGTCACCGGGCGGCTGAGGGGCACTGAGGCCCAGCTGGACGCGCTGGTGAAGCGCGGGCTGGCCTTCCGGCATCCGCGGCCGCCCCACGACCACTTCCTGACACCGGCCGGGCACCGCGTGCGGGAGACGGTCGAGGAGGAGCCGGAGCGGCCCGCGGAACCGGCCTCCGGGGTGTTCGCCGCGCACGTCGGCGGCACCGAGGAGGCCGCCGACAGCGGTCCGGCCCGGGCGCGCGAGGTGCACAGCGCCTGGCAGGGGCTGCTGGAGCTGCGCCGGATGACCAACCCCGACGGGGCCACGGACCGGCCGTGCGGCTGGGAGCGCGCGCATCTGGTGCAGGCGACCGCGCTGGCGCTGGAGGCGGCCGGGCACGCGCCGGAAGCGGGGGGCGCGCCCGGCTACCGGGTGCGGGCGACCCCGCAGCCCGAGGCCGTGGCCGTGCACGCGCCGGACGGCGGGACACTGCGGGCCTGCGCGATCACCCTGGAGCGGGCCGGCTGGCAGGTCGGCGAGTACACGGAACCGCGGACCAGGGCCCGGTACCTGCTGGCCTCGCCGCGCCGGGTGTAGGGGGCACATGTCAGGATCGGGTCCGGCAACTGCCTTGGCGTGAGAGGGGATTGACGTGAGCGAGCCGTTTTCCGTGCCGGTGACCGTGCGCGGGTACGAGACGGACGTGCAGGGCCACCTCAACCAGAGCGTGTACCTCAACTACGCGGAGCACGCCCGCTGGTCGCTGCTCAGGGCCGCCGGGATCACCCAGGCCGAGCTCATCGGCAGCGGGGTGGGCCCGGTGGCGCTGGAGACCACCATCAGCTACCGGCGCGAGCTGCTGGCCGGTGACGAGGTGGAGGTGACCTGCGCCTTCGAGTGGGGCGAGGGCAAGACCTTCCGCATACGGCAGACCATCCGCAAGAAGGACGGCACGGTGGCGGCCGAGATCACCGCGGTCGGCGGGCTGATGGACCTCAAGGAGCGGCGCCTGGTCGCGGACCCCGGTGAGGTCTTGAAGGGCCTGGCCACGGACCCCGGCCTCTTCTAGCTCAGACCGGCTCCGGTTCCCGCTCGGCGTCGTAGGCCGCCCGGGCCTCGGCGATGTAGACCCTGTTGCGCTCGGCCCAGTCGGTCAGGCGTTGCAGGGTCTCGTGCAGTTCGCGGGCGACCGGGGTGAGTTCGTACTCGACCCTGGGCGGCACCGTCGGATGGACGGTGCGGGTGACGAGACCGTCGCGCTCCAGGTTGCGCAGGGTCAGGGTCAGCATGCGGCGGCTGATGCCCTCGATGCTGCGCTCCAACTCGGTGAAGCGGATGGGCCCGTGGGCGGCCGCGACGAGGATCTGCACACTCCATTTGCCGGAGACCCTGTCAAGAACTTCCCGCACCGGGCACGCGTGCGCGTTCACCACCTGGACGGTTACACCGGTGTTCCTCTGGGACATCGAACTGCCTCCTTACGGCGCTCCCCATGGTCACTGACGATGTTCCCCGTTACAAGTCGTGCACCAAAGCCACTTGTCGGAACAAGCCACTTGTCGGAACCCATGGAAACGCGGAGGCCACGCCACCATGACAGCCGTCGTCGAAACCCCGACGCGAACGCCGCACCGGACGTACTCCCGCTGGACGGCTCTCGTCGTCCTGTGCGCGGGCACCCTCATGACGATCCTGGACGGCAACATCGTCACGGTCGCCATGCCGGCCGTCCAGAGCGACCTCGGCTTCTCGGGGCCGGGCCTCGCGTGGGTGGTCAACGCCTATCTGATCCCGTTCGGCGGGCTGCTGTTGCTGGCGGGCCGACTCGGCGACCTGGTCGGCCGCAAGCGGATGTTCACGGCGGGGCTCGCCGTGTTCACGGCGGCGTCCGTGCTGTGCGGGGTGGCCACCGGCCAGGGCATGCTGATCGCGGCGCGTGCCCTTCAGGGCGTGGGCGGGGCGATGACCTCGGCCGTGGTGCTCGGCATGCTGGTCGCGCTGTTCCCCGAGCCGCGTGAACGGGCCCGCGCGATCGCGGTGTTCAGCGCGGTGGGGGCAGCCGGCGGGGCGCTGGGCACCTTCCTCGGCGGGGCGCTGACCCAGGCCCTGAACTGGCACTGGATCTTCCTGATCAACCTCCCGATCGGGATCGTCGCCCTGGTGGCGGCCGTCCGGGTGCTCGCCCCGGAGGACGGCGAAGGGCTCGGCCGGGGTGCGGACTTTCCGGGAGCCGCGCTGGTGACGGGGGCGCTGATGCTGACGGTGTACGTGATCGTCGGGTCCGGCGACCGCGCGCCGGCCACCACGCTGTTCCTGGGCCTGGCCGCCGTCGCCCTGTTCACGGCGTTCGTCCTGCGCCAGGCCCGTGCCGCCCGCCCGCTGCTGCGACTGCGGCTGTTCGGCTCCCGGTTGCTCTCCGGCGCGAACGCCGTACAGATCCTGATGATCGCCACGATGTACGGATTCCAGTTCCTCGGGGCGCTCTACGTCCAACGTGTCCTGGGATTCGGCGAGTTGCTCACCGGTACGGCGTTCCTGCCCGCGCCGGTCGCGATCGGGGTGCTGATGCTGGGGCTGTCGGCACGGACCATCGGGCGGTTCGGCGCGTACCGGGTCCTGCTGGCGGGACTCGCCCTCATCGTCGCCGGGATGGCCCTGCTGAGCCGTGCCCCCGCCGACGGTTCGTACCTCGCGGACGTCCTTCCGCCGCTGCTGTTGCTGTCCGTCGGCTTCGCGGCGGCCATGCCCGCGCTGACCGGGCTCGCCATGTCGGGGGCGCGGGAGGAGGACGCGGGGCTGGCGTCCGGGTTGTTCAACACCACGCAGGTGGTGGGGGGTTCGCTGGGCCTCGCGGTGCTTTCGGTGCTGGCGGCGAACCGGACGGAGGGGTTGCTGGAGCACGGGACGGCCCTGGTCGCGGCCACGGCTGAGGGGTATCAGCTGGCGTTCGGGGCGGGGACGGGGATAGCGGTGGGCGCCTTGGTGTTGGCTGCCGTGGCGCTGCGGCCGCGTACGAAGGGATGAGCCGCCTTCGGAGGGGACGCGCTCTGTGTCTCGCGGCCACGGGTTCGCCGTGGCTGGTCGCGCGGTTCCCCGCGCCCCTGGGTGGGGCGGTCGCGGTGCCGGCAGCCGAGCCCCGAAGGGCGCGGGGAACTGCGCGACCGGCCCCCGCCGACCCGCAGTCAGGATCCAGCCTCGGCCCCCGCCCCCGCCGGCCCTCAGTCGGGATCTCGGCGTCAGCCCACGCCCCCTCCCCCGCCGAACAACCCCGCGTGGGCCTGCGCCCACTCCCGGTACGTCCGCGCCGGGCGCCCCAGTACTTCGCTCACATCCGGCGTGACCACCGCGTTCCCTCCCTCCGCCACGAAACGGATGCTCCGCAGCATGCCGTCGGCCGACTCCTCGCTCCAGCCGAAGGCGATCAGCCGTGCACGCGTCTCGAGCGGGGTCAGGTCACGGAGTTCGACCCGGCGGCCGAGCACCTCCCCCAGCACGGCCGCCTGGTCCCGGGGGCTGAGCGTCTCGGGGCCGGTCAGGGTGTACGTCCGCCCCGCGTGCCCCGGACCGACCAGGGCCTCGGCCGCGATCTCGGCGACATCGCGCGGGTCCACGACCCCCTGCCGGCCCGAGCCCAGCATGTTCGGCACCGGCTCCCCCGAGCGGAGTGCCCCCGCCCAGCTCGACGTGTTCGACGCGAAGGCCGAGGGCCGCAGGATCACCCACTCCAGGCCGCTCTCCCGGACCGCCTCCTCGCCGTGTCCATGGGCGATCCCGCCCAGGCCCGTCCTCGGGTCCCCCGCGCTGATCGCGGAGAGCTTCACCACGCGCCGTACCCCCGCCGCCCGGGCCGCCGCCACCATCCCCCGGTCGCTGTCGGCGTCCTCCGGACCGAAGACACCCACGAGGAGGGCGGCGTCGGCGCCCGCCACGGCCGACGTCACGGAGTCGAGGTCGCGATGGTGCCCCCGGGCCGCCTCCGCTCCCGGCGGCAGCCCGGCCCGCCCCGGGTCGCGGGTGAGGGCGCGCACCTTCTCGCCGCGCGCCAGGAGCCGTCGTACGACATCACTTCCGATGGTGCCCGTGGCACCCGTGACAAGGATCATGGGCACCACGGTGGGCGCGGTACCGCCCGCGCCGATAGGAGATTCCGGCACGTTTCGCGCGCCCGGAGCCCCGGGCCCCGCGCTTACGGTGGATGCGTGACCAACTCCGTTTCCGAGCGCGGCCCGCGCACTCCCGACCCGCTGGGTCCGTGGATCGCGGGGATCGGGGTCCTGGCCGTGGAGGCGGATCCCCGGGAACCGTTCGTCCGGCTGCCGGACCCCACGACCAAGGTGATCGTCCGCAGCGAGGCGCGGGGCCGGCCCACCCTGCTGGTCTCGGGGCCCCGGGTCCGGGCCACGTACCACGAGGGCAAGAGGGACGTGTCCTGTGTGGAGGTACGGCTCGCGCCGGGCACGACCCGGCCGCTGCTGGGCGTCCCCGCGGCCGACCTCGTCGGACGGATCGTGCCGCTGGGCGCGCTGCCGGGCCCGGCCGCGCGGCGGTTGGCGTACGAACTGGGGCGGCTGGAGCCCGAGGACGTGGCCGTCCGGCTCGCGGACGTCCTCCCGGACCGGCTGCCCAGCGCGGCCGACGGGGCGCGCGCCGAACTCCTGCGGGCCGCGGTCGCCGCCCTGTCCGTCCGCTCGGGCCGCACACCCGGTCATGTCAGCGAGGTCGCCCGTGAACTCGCCGTCAGCGAGCGGCAGTTGCGCAAGCTGTTCAGCGAGGGGGTCGGGCTCTCGCCCAAGCACTACGCCCGCATCGACCGCGTCCGGACCGTGCTCGCCCGTGCCACCGAGCTGGCCCCGGCCGAACTGGCCGCGGTCACCGGCTACTACGACCAGTCCCACATGACGTCCGACTTCCGCACCCTGATGGGCGTCCCGCCGCGCTCCTACTTCTCGGGACGGCTTCCCGCTCCCCGCGCCTGCCAGGTGATCGACCGACCGTGATCCGCCTTCACAGTGACCTGCCGGCGCCCCCTCAGGGCATTCCCAAGCCGGCGTGCGACTCTCAATGCCCTTTCCCGGCGCCCCACTTGGAGACGACGTGGCATTCCTGTCCAGAGCTGCCGCCCGCCGCACCCTGCTGGCCGTCCTCGGAGCCGGAGTGCTGAGCGCCCGGTGGCCGTCCGCCGAGACCTCGGGCCCGGCCGAGCTGGACGACCCGGTCAAGAAGGACCTCGCGATGCGGCTGGTGTCGAGCGCGGAGAACTCCTCGCTGGACTGGGAGGCGCAGTACGCGTACATCGAGGACATCGGGGACGGCCGCGGCTACACCGCCGGCATCATCGGCTTCTGCTCCGGTACGAGCGACATGCTGGCGCTGGTCGAGCTCTACACGCGGCGGGTCCCGGACAACCCCCTGGCCCCGTATCTGCCCGCGCTGCGCGCGGTGGACGGCACCGGTTCGCACGACGGGCTTGACCCGGGTTTTCCCTCGGCCTGGCGGGAGGCTGCGAGGACCTCGGAGTTCCGCGCGACACAGCGGGACGAGCGGGACCGCGGCTACTTCGACCCGGCGGTCGCGCGCGCCAAGCGGGACGGTCTGGGCACGCTCGGCCAGTTCATCTACTACGACGCGATGGTCATGCACGGCCCCGGCGCCGACGCCCTGAGCTTCGGCGGCATCCGGGACCGGGCCCGCGAGCGGGCGGACACCCCCGCCGAAGGCGGCGCCCAGACGACGTTTCTCCACGCCTTCCTCGACGCCCGGGTGAGGGCGATGAAGCAGGAGGCCGCGCACCATGACGTGAGCCGGGTCGAGACGGCCCAGCGGGTCTTCCTGGAGCAGGGCAATCTCGACCTGGACCCACCGCTCAAGTGGAGGGTGTACGGGGACAGTTACGAGATCGGCTGAGCGGGGACGGCCTCCATGGGGTGGGTGACCTCCTGGGCGTCCTCGCCCCGGCCCAGGTGGTTGAAGACCAGGTTCAGCGCCACCGCGGCGACGCAGCCGGTCGAGATGCCCGAGTCCAGGACGATCTTCGCGGTCTCGGGGAAGGCGTGGTAGAACTCCGGCGCGGTGATGGGGATGATGCCGACGGCCAGCGACACGGCGACGATCAGGACGTTGTTGTCCTTGTCCAGGCCCGCCCTGACCAGGGTCTGGATGCCGCTGGCGGCCACCGAGCCGAACAGGACCACTCCGGCGCCGCCGAGCACCGGACGCGGTACGACGGCGATGAGCGAGGCGGCCATGGGGCACAGGCCCATCAGCACCAGGAAGGCGCCGCCGGTGGCGACGACGTAGCGGCTGCGGATCCTCGTCATCGCGACGAGCCCGATGTTCTGCGCGAAGGCGCTGCACATGAAGCCGTTGAAGAGGGGGCTGACGGCCGAGCCGAGGGTGTCGGCGCGCAGTCCCGCGGCGATGGTCCGCTCGTCGGCGGGCCGTTCGACGATCTCGCCCAACGCCAGCATGTCCGCGGTCGATTCGGTCATGGAGACCACCATCACCACGCACAGCGACAGGATCGCGGCGAGCTGGAACTGCGGGGCGCCGAAGTGGAACGGGGTCGGGAAACCGACGACGGCCGCGTCGGCGACCGGGGCGAAGTCCGTCGCGCCGAAGGGGATCGCGAGGAGGGTGCCGGCCACCAGGCCGAGCAGCACGGCGACCTGCTTGACGAAGCCCCGCGTGAAGCGTCGTAGGAGCAGCACGATCAGGAGCGTCCCGGCGGCCAGGCCCAGGTTGGTCGTGGAGCCGTAGTCCCGTGCCGCGGGGTCGGGGCCCTGTGCCCAGCCGAAGGCGACCGGCAGGAGCGAGACGCCTATCAGGGTGATGACGGTGCCCGTGACGACCGGTGGGAAGAAGCGGATCGCCTTGCTGAAGAAGGGGGCGGCGAGGAAGCCGAGGAGTCCGGCGACGATCACCGCGCCGAAGATGACCGGCAGGGCGTCGGACCTGTCGTCGGTGGAGGCGACGATCGCGGTCATGGGGGCGACACCGGCGAAGGTGACGCCGTTGACGAAGGGCAGCCGGGCGCCGATCCGCCAGATGCCGAGGGTCTGGAGGAAGGTGGCGAGGCCCGCGGTGAACAGGCAGGCGCCGGTGAGGAAGGTGAGGTCGGCGGCGGAGAGGCCGATGGCCGCGCCGACGATCAGGGGCGGGGCGACGACTCCCGCGTACATGGCGGCCACGTGCTGGAGGCCCGTGGTCGCCATCTTGAGAGCGGGGAGCTTTTCGTCGACGGGGTGGACTGACACTGCGGCTCGCCTCCGGGCGGTTACACGGCTGCCGAGAGGCGGTGCCGTGGGTTTCATGGAGGTGGTGCGAGTGGTCGTGCGGGACCGGGAACGGGGACCGTTCCGGGGCGCGTGCGTCCAACACGCGCCCCGGGCACGGCCGCCGCGGACACCACAAAGGCGTCCACGGCCGCCGGCCGGGAGCCGTCCCTCCCGGCCGGAGATCGATGCCGTACGGGACTCAGTGACCGGCGATGCGGGCCAGGCGCTGGGCCTGTTCCCGGGTGGAGCGCGCCACGGCGTCCTCGTCGACGTGCAACAGGCGTCCGTCCTCGACGATCTGACGACCATTCACGAAGGAGGCCGTGACCGGTGCCGCAGCACCGAAGACCAGCGCGGTCACCGGGTCGGCGATGGAGGCGTGGGCGAGGGTGTCGAGCTTCCACAGCACCAGGTCGGCGAGCTTGCCCGCCTCCAGGGAACCGGTCTCGGCCGCGCGGCCAAGGACCTGGGCGCCGCCGTAGGTGCCCAGACGCAGCGCCTGGCGGGCGTTGAGAGCCGCTTCCCGGTGGGCGCCGAGGCGGTTGATGAGCAGGGCGTTGCGCAGCTCGGTGTGGAGTTCGCCGGACTCGTTGGAGGCCGTGCCGTCGACTCCGAGGCCGACCGGGACGCCGGCCGCGAGCATGTCCGGGACCCGTGCGATCCCCGCCGCCAGACGGGCGTTGGACGAGGGGCAGTGGGCCACACCCGTCTTCGTCCGGGCGAAGGCGGCGATGTCGGAGTCGTTCATGTGGACGCAGTGCGCCATCCACACGTCCTCGCCGAGCCAGCCGGTGGACTCGAAGTAGTCGGTGGGGCCCATGCCGAACAGTTCCTTGCAGAACTGCTCCTCCTCGACCGTCTCCGAGCCGTGGGTGTGCAGCCGTACGCCGAGGCGGCGGGCCAACTCGGCGCCTTCACGCAGGAGTTCGGTGGAGACCGAGAAGGGTGAGCAGGGGGCGACGGCGACCTGGGTCATCGCGTCGAAGGAGGAGTCGTGGTGCTCCTTGACGGTCGCCTCGGTCGCGGCGAGGGCGCCCTCCAGGGTCTCGACCGCGAAGTCCGGGGGCAGGCCGCCGTCCTTCTCGCTGCGGTCCATGGAGCCGCGGGCGAGGGTGAAGCGGACGCCTGTCTCGCGGGCGGCGCGGATGATCGCGCCGGACAGGTCGCCGGAGCCGGCGGGGAAGACGTAGTGGTGGTCCATGGCGGTGGTGACGCCGCCGCGGGCCATCATCGCGAGCGAGCCCTGCGCCGCCGCGTAGACCATCTGCTCGTCGATGCGCGCCCAGGTCGGGTAGAGGGCGACGAGCCAGTTGAAGAGGTTGTGGTCGGTGGCCAGGCCCCGGGTGATCCACTGGTAGTAGTGGTGGTGGGTGTTGACCAGGCCGGGTGTCACCAGGTGGCCGGTGGCGTCGATACGGCGGTCGACGTTCTCCAGGCCTTCCGGCGCCCTGCCCGCGCCGAGCGACTCGATGCGGTTGCCGGCGATGACGACGTAGCCGCTCGGGTACTCGGTGTCGTGCGCGTCCACGGTCGCGATCGAACAGTTCTCGATGACGATGCGCCGGTCTGCTGCCATGGTTCGTCCTTTGCGCTGGGGTGGAGAGGGCACGGCAGGACCCCGGGAGTTTGAGTGCCGCGGCCGGAGGGCCGTTCCGGAGCCCTTGCCCGGCCGCGGGTGCCGCGATGGAGTTGCTAGAGGTTGGTGAGGTCCACCGGGATCCTCGGCTCGACGCCGTCCCGCAGGACGGTCGCCTCGATCAGGCCGTAGGGCCGGTCGGCGGCGAAGTACACCTCGTTGTCGTTCTTCAGGCCGAAGGGCTCCAGGTCGACCAGGAAGTGGTGCTTGTTGGGCAGCGAGAAGCGGACCTCGTCGATCTCGTCGCGGTTCTCGATGATCCGCGCACCCATCTGGTACAGGGTCTGCTGGAGCGAGAGCGAGTACGTCTCGGCGAACGCCCGGAGCATGTGGTCCCGCACCTGCTCGTAGGACGCCTCCCAGTCCGGCGTCTCCTGCTGGTCGTCCGTCCAGTTGAAGCGCCAGCGGGCGGAGACCTCGGTGGCCAGGATGCGGTCGTACGCCTCGGGCAGGGTCGTGTACTTGTCCTTGACGTAGCCCCAGAACTCGGAGTCGGTCGAGTTCATGACGGTGAGGTCCTTGAGCCCGGAGACGACCTCCCAGGAGGACCCGTCGTACGTGATCTGGGTCAGGCGGGTCTCCTGGCCCTTGCGGACGAAGGAGTGCGCGCCTTCCTTGCCGTGCTCGATCCGCTCCCAGGAGTACTCCTCGATGCGGATCCGCGCGGTCCTGATCGGCTCCTGACTCGTGACGAAGTGGCGGGCGAGGTGGATGCCGAACTGCTCGGCGGACTCGATGCCGTGCTCCTTGGCGAACGCGTACACCGTGTTCTTGGTGGTGTCGGTCGGCAGCACGTTGGCGTTGGAGCCGGAGTAGTGGACCTCGTCCATGTCGCCGCTGAGCGACACCGAGACGTTGAGGTCCTTGATGTGGTGGGTGGCGCCGTCCCGCGTGATCTTGACGACTCGGTTCTCGGCCTTGCCGTACTGGTTCTGTCCCAGGATCGTGGGCATGGTGTCTGCTAGCTCCCTCGGTATACGGAGTAGCCGAACGGGTTGAGCAGCAGCGGTACGTGGTAGTGCTCGCCCGGCACGACGGCGAACGTGATCGCCACCTCCGGGAAGAACACACCGGCACCGCTGTCCCGATTCGCGGGGGCGTCCTGCTGCGCATCGGCTTGCTTCTTCGAGAAGTACGGTTCGACCTCGAAGTCGAGCCGTACGTGGGTGGTTCCCTCCGGCAGCGCCGGCAGGTCCTTGCACCGTCCGTCGCCGTCGGTCGCGGAGCCGCCGATGGCCTGCCATGCGGCGTCCCGGCCGGCGCGGGCCGCCAGCCGGACGGCGACTGCTTGGGCGGGGCGGCCGACGCTGGTGTCCAGGATGTGCGTGGACACGGACGCGGTGGTGCTCGTGCTCATGGTCAGGCGTCCTCTTCGACGATGCGGGCGAGCCGGATACGGTTGATCTTGCCCAGCTCGGTGCGGACGATCTCGCGTTCCCGCTCCGGCGGGTTGCCGATCCGCTCCTTGACCGCGTCACGCATCTGCTCGGCGGTGCGGCCGGTCGCGCAGATCAGGAAGACATGGCCGAACCTCTCCTGGTACGCCAGGTTCAGCTCCAGCATCTGCGCCCTGAGCTCCTCGGAGGCACCGGCCATGCCGCGCTGCTCGCGGGCGGAGGTCGGGTCACCGGGCTTGGGGCGGCCGATCGGCGGGTGACCGGCCATGGCCTCGGCGAGGTCGTCGGCACTCAGCTCGCCCATGGCGGTGTCGCTGGTGGTGTACAGGTCCTCGACGGTCGCGTAGGGGCGGGCGGCGAGCAGACGCCGAACCCACGCCGTCGAGGCGCACGCCTCAAGGAGGACGGCGTGGGCCGCGTGCTCCTCCAGGACGTTGAACCGGGCCAGGCCGGGGGACGTGGAAGTCGAAGTCACGGGAGTCAGCTAACGCCCCCACGCGACATCACGTCAACACTTTGTTGAAAATTCGGGGTTACGAAACCCGGCGGGGTGAGCTGCCTACGCTTTGTCCCTGTTCAGGTAGTTGTAGACCGTGAAGCGACTCACCCCGAGGGCGCTCGCCACGGTCTCCACGCCGTGCCGTACGGAGAAGGCGCCGCGCGCCTCCAGTATCCGTACGACCTCCTGCTTGGCCTTGCGGTCCAGGTCGGCGAGCGGCTTGCCCTGCTTGCGCTCCATGGCGGCCAGGATGTGATCGAGGGAGTCCGCGAGCTGCGGCAGCCGTACGGCGACCACGTCGGCGCCCTCCCAGGCGAGCACGACGTCGTCGGGGCCGGCCTCGTCCGGCGGGAGCATCTCGCCGCCCATGGCGTCGACCAGCGGCTTGACCGCCGCGATGAACGGCTCGTCGGTGCTCACGCGTCGGCCTCCCCGAGCACGTTCACCTGGAGGGAGATCCGGGTGGCGCCGGCGGCCAGGGTCCTGCGCAGCAGGGCGTCCACGGCGGTGAGCACCTCGTCGGCGCCGCCTTCGGCCGTGTTGCCGAACGGGCCGACGTCGACCGCGTCCAGTTCGGCCGCCTCGATGACCTCCCGGGCCACGAGCGCGTGCGCCGGGGCCTCGTCGAGGTCGAAGGGTTCGGTCGTGAACTCCACTCTCAATCGCACGCGCACAACCTAACCCGAGGTGCGGTTTTCCGTCGGGCCCTCTTGACAACGCCTTCGACCCGACGGCAATCTTCCAATAAGCAGAAACTAACTTCCGCATTACGGAAATACTCGACACGGAAGGGAGCGCCAGGACCCCATGGGATTCACGGAGCAGCGCTTCAACGTCAACCTGTCGATCCTCTTCACGGAACTCCCGCTCCTGGAGCGCCCCGCGGCCGCCGCCGCGGCCGGCTTCACCGCGGTCGAGCTGTGGTGGCCCTGGATCGACACCCCGACCCCCGAGCGGTCCGAGCTCGACGCCCTGAAGAAGGCGATCGAGGACGCGGGCGTCCAGCTCACGGGCCTGAACTTCTACGCCGGCCGACTGCCGGGCCCCGACCGCGGCGCCCTGTCCGTCCCCGGCGAGGAGTCGGAGCGCTTCCGCGCCAACGTCGACGTGGCCGCCGACTTCGCGGGATCCCTCGGCGCCACGGCGCTCAACGCCCTGTACGGCAACCGTGTCGAGGGGGTGGACCCGGCCGAGCAGGACGCGCTCGCGCTGGAGAACCTGGTCCTCGCGGCCCGCGCGGCCGACCGGATCGGCGCGATCCTCCTGATCGAGGCCCTCAACAGGCCCGAGTCGCCGTCGTACCCGCTGGTGAGCGCGCCCGCGGCGGTGGGGATCGTCGACAAGGTCAACGCCGCGACCGGCCTCGGCAACGCGAAATTCCTGATGGACCTCTACCACCTTTCCATGAACGGCGAGGACCTGCCGGCGGTGATCGAGGAGTTCACCGCGAAGACCGGCCATGTGCAGATCGCCGACAACCCGGGCCGCGGCGCCCCGGGCACCGGCTCACTGCCCCTCGACGACCTCCTCGACCAGCTGAAGAAGGCGGGCTACGACGGCTGGGTCGGCCTCGAGTACAAGCCGGGCGACCGCCCGAGCGCCGAGGCCTTCGACTGGCTGCCCCGCTGACCCCCCTTTCCTGAGAGGCACCCCATCATGAGCAACCTCGCGCATTCCTCCCACCCAGCCCGCCCGGCGATCGCCTGGATAGGCCTCGGCATCATGGGCTCCCCCATGTCCGAGAACCTGGTCAAGGCGGGCTACGACGTCACCGGCTTCACCCTCGAACAGGACAAGCTGGACCGGCTGGCCGCCGCCGGTGGCCGCGCCGCCGGTTCGATCGCCGAGGCCGTGCGGGACGCCGACGTGATCATCACGATGGTGCCCGCCTCCCCGCAGGTAGAGGCCATCGCGTACGGCCCCGAGGGCATCCTGGAGAACGCCCGCTCCGGCGCCCTGCTGATCGACATGTCCTCGATCACCCCGCAGACCTCGGTCGACCTGGCCAAGGCGGCCGCCGAGAAGGGCATCCGGGTCCTGGACGCCCCCGTCTCCGGCGGTGAGGCGGGCGCGATCGAGGCCGTGCTGTCCATCATGGTCGGCGGTGAGCGGGCCGACTTCGACGAGGCCCGGCCGGTCTTCGAGGCGCTCGGCAAGACCATCGTGCTGTGCGGTCCGCACGGCTCGGGCCAGACCGTGAAGGCCGCGAACCAACTCATCGTCGCCGTCAACATCCAGGCGTGCGCCGAGGCCGTGGTCTTCCTGGAGAAGTCGGGCGTGGACCTCAAGGCCGCGCTGGACGTCCTGGGCGGCGGTCTCGCCGGCTCGACCGTGCTGGCGCGCAAGAAGGACAACTTCCTCCAGCGCGACTTCAAGCCCGGCTTCCGGATCGACCTGCACCACAAGGACATGGGCATCGTCACCGACGCCGCCCGCAATGTCGGCGCGGCCCTGCCCGTCGGCGCCGTGGTCGCCCAGCTCGTCGCCAGTCTGCGCGCGCAGGGCGACGGCGGCCTGGACCACTCGGCACTGCTGCGGGCCGTGGAGCGCCTGTCGGGCACCCAGGTCTGACACCCCCAAGACTCCGGGCGGCGCCCTCGCTGACATTTGTCCTGTCGCGCCCAGGCGGTGGCGTCGCCCGGAACCACCCCGGCCCCCGAGGCCGGAGAACGTGGTCGCGAGGAACCTCGCTCACCACGGAGACTCCCTGCCCGCACCCGACGCGCCCGGCGACCCGGATGAGGGGTGGTCGCCCGGTACCGGGTGCGGGCAGGGGCAGGACCGCGGCGGCCGGCGAGCCAGTGCGGTGGTGAAGGTCCCGGGCCCTCCTTCTTCGACCTGAGGGAAGGAGCGCGCCCCGGTTCCGTCGCGGCCGCCGCGGTCCCGGCAAGACCCGCGCGAACGCGGAGCGCCGGATACGGACGGTCCCGTATCCGGCGCTCCGCCGCGTTCCGGGGTGCGGATTCCGGCGGGGCGCAGGACGCTGAAGGCATGGCAGCACATCCAGCACAGCATCCTCATGTCGTGGTGCACGCCCCGGCGCTGGACGGGTCGCGGCGGGTCACCGCGGACGACGAGAACCTCGGCGTCGCCTCGCACCTGGACGACGTCGTCGAGCTGCTCCGGCTCGCCGACCTGGACCGGATCGAGGTCGAGGACGACGACATCGTGGAGTGGCAGGGCGGCGGTCCGGACGACTGGCCGGGGCTGTCCGAGCACCACGAACGGTGAGCGGACGTACGACTGCGGTCGTACCCCTGCCACGGAATCCTCAAATCAACCTCTGAACATGGGTCAGGGGGCTTCAACTCACCCCCGCCTCGGGCACATTCTCTACACGTGAGGGCCCGCCGACACGGGGGCGGCGGGCCACACGACGGGGGACGGCTTCGGGGGGAGCCGGGCACGGGAAAGGGCGGTTCCACCTTCACGGTGGGACCGCCCTTCGGCCGTTCGGGGTGTCAGACCTTCAGCGGCTTGATCGACGTCGGGGCGTGGGCCGGCTCCGTCGCGATCTCCTCGAACTCGACCACGTTGCCTATGTCGTTCGTCGTCGACATCGAGATGTTGGTGACCCGCTCCAGGATGGCCTCGACGACGACCGGCACCTGGAACTCGGCGGCGAGCTTCTTCGCCTGCTCCAGGGCCGCGCCCAGTTCCGCCGGGTCGGTCACCCGGATCGCCTTGCAGCCGAGGCCCTCGGCGACCTTGACGTGGTCGACGCCGTAGACGCCCAGTTCCGGGGAGTTGATGTTCTCGAACTCCAGGTTGACCTGGAAGTCGATGTCGAAGGCGCGCTGGGCCTGGCGGATCAGGCCCAGGTAGGAGTTGTTCACGAGGACGTGGATGTACGGGATCCGGTGCTGGGCCCCGACGGCCAACTCCTCGATCATGAACTGGAAGTCGTAGTCGCCGGAGAGGGCGACGACCTGTGCCTCCGGGTCGGCCTTGGCGACGCCCAGGGCGGCCGGGATCGTCCAGCCGAGGGGGCCCGCCTGGCCGCAGTTGATCCAGTGCCGGGGCCTGAACACGTGCAGCATCTGGGCGCCGGCGATCTGCGAGAGGCCGATCGTGGAGACGTACCGGGTCTCCGGGCCGAAGGCCTTGTTCATCTCCTCGTAGACACGCTGCGGCTTGATGGGGATGTCGTCGAAGTGCGTACGGCGCTGGAGGGTCGCCTTCTTCTCCTGCGCCGAGGCCGCCCACGCCGAGCGGTCGGGGAGCCGGCCCGCGGCCTTCAACTCCCCCGCCACCTCGACGAAGAGCTCCAGGGCGGCCTTGGCGTCGGAGGCGATGCCGTAGTCCGGGGCGAAGATCCTGCCGATCTGGGTGGGCTCGACGTCGACGTGCACGAACTTCCGACCGGCCGTGTAGACGTCCAGCTTGCCGGTGTGGCGGTTGGCCCAGCGGTTGCCGATGCCGAGGACGAAGTCGGACTCCAGGAATGTGGCGTTGCCGTAGCGGTGCGAGGTCTGCAGGCCCACCATGCCGGCGTTCAGCTCGTGGTCGTCGGGGAGCACGCCCCAGCCCATCAGGGTCGGGACGACCGGGACGCCGGTCAATTCGGCGAACTCGACCAGGAGTTCGGCGGCGTCGGCGTTGATGACACCGCCGCCGGCGACGATCAGCGGGCGCTCGGACGCGTTGAGGAGACCGAGCGCCTTCTCGATCTGCGCGCGGCTCGCGGCCGGCTTGTAGACCGGGAGCGGCTGGTACGTCTCCGGGTCGAACTCGATCTCGGTGAGCTGGACGTCGATCGGCAGGTCGATGAGGACGGGGCCGGGGCGGCCCGAGCGCATCAGGTGGAAGGCCTGCTGGAAGACGCCGGGGACCTGGGCGGCCTCCAGGACGGTGACGGCCATCTTCGTCACCGGCCCCGCGATGGAGGCGATGTCGACGGCCTGGAAGTCCTCCTTGTGGATCACGGCGGTCGGGGCCTGGCCGGTGACGCACAGGATCGGGATGGAGTCGCCGGTCGCGGAGTACAGGCCGGTGATCATGTCGGTGCCGGCGGGGCCGGAGGTTCCGATGCAGACACCGATGTTGCCCGGGTGGGTCCTCGTGTACCCCTCGGCCATGTGGGACGCGCCCTCGACATGGCGGGCGAGGGTGTGGTGGACGCCCCCGGAGGCTTTGAGCGCGGCGTAGAAGGGGTTGATCGCCGCGCCGGGGACCCCGAACGCGTCCGTCACACCTTCGCGCTTGAGGATCTCAACTGCCGCGCGGGCAGCGGTCATTCGAGCCATCGAGTACTCCTGCTTCGACTGCTTCTACTGGTTCGGCTGTCGGATGCGTACTCCCGTCGCGCCCCGCGGCGAGCACTTCCGTATTTAATTCCACATTGCGGAATTTATTTTCTACTATCTGGAAGCAATGTAGGTGGAGGGGCCGGGGCCGTCAAGAGACGAAGGTGCTCAAGAGACGGACAGACAGTGGCTTCCTGGAGGACGATGAGGCCATGTCCGAGAGCGTGTCGGTGCGCTGTCCGGTCTGCCGGCGCGAGCATCTCTACGCGGCGCCGTCGTACCCGTGCGAGTGCGGCGCCCCGGTCTTCCCGCCGCTGGACCGGCACGGCGCGCCCATGGCCGTCACCCACCAGGTGTGGGAGGAGACGTGGGTCGTCGTGAAGTGCGCGATCTGTGGCCGCAAGGCGCAGTGGCCACAGCCGGAGCTGGGCTGTGGCTGCGGGACGGTCCTGCGGATCCCGGTGTCCGGGGCTACCTGCCCGGACAGGGTGCCGGAGCCGGACATGGCGGCCCCGGCTCCCCCGCGCCGCGCCTTCCAGCCGATCACGATCCGCACGGCGCGCGACGCGGTCACCGTCGCCGCGCTGTATCTGCGCTGGCTCGGCTACCAGGACATCCGGCGCGCGGACCAGCGGCCGCCGTCCGGCATCGGTCTCGCGGCGCGGGGACTGCTGGCCCAGGTGGACCCGACCGTACGGCCGGCCTCACCGCGCGACGTGGAGTGCCTGTGGCTGACGGCTATGACGGAGTCCGCCCACTGCGTCTACTTCTCCCTGGCCGGCTACACCACGGAGGCCCGCACCACCGCCGACACCCTGGGCGTCCCCCTCTTCGTCCTCGACCTGACGGGCACACCCCAGCCGGTGAACAGCCTGGCGGACGAACTGGCCGGGCCGTAGCCTGCGGCGATTCGGGGCATTCGAGGGCACGGGGGCCGTGGAGCCGGGAGCCGCGCAGGCGGGCACCGTGCAGCCAGGCACCGTGCAGCCAGGAGCCGGGCACCGCGAAGCCAGGAGCCGTGCAGCCTTAAGCCACGAAGCCAGGCGCCGTGCAGCCAGAAGCCACGAAGCCGGAAGCCGGAAGCCACGAAGCCAGGCACCGCGAAGCCTTAAGCCACGAAGCCAGGCGCCGTGCAGCCAGAAGCCACGAAGCCGGAAGCCGGAAGCCGGAAGCCACGAAGCCAGGCACCGCGAAGCCAGGCGCCGTGAGGCCCGGCTGACTCGTGGCCGACAGGCCGGGGGCGCTGGCAGCACGGCGCCGGCCCACATGGTCGCGGGACGGCAAGACGCCGCCGACCAGCGTCGACCCCGATCACCGATCGCCGGACGCCAGACGCCAGACGCCAGACGCCAGACGTCGGACGCAGAGGACGCCGTCCCGACACCGGACGCGTACCCCCCGGACCGCGGCGATGCCCCGACGCTGATCCCAGCCCGCAGCGCCCGACGACATCGACCCATCTCCGGTGCCGGGTGCCCCTGGCGCCCAGGCTGGGCCGGTGTCCCACGGTGCCGGGCGGCCCGGAGGGCGGGTGCGTGAGGGCTGTACTGAACGACTGAGGCCGGGAGTGAGTCCGCCACTGTCCACCTCGCCGGACTCCACATCACCGCCGGCTTCCTGGCTCTACGATCTTCATATGAGCGAATCGGGCCTGGCAGGCGAAGAGTTGTCGACCGCACGACTTTCACTGCGGCGTCCGACCGAAACCGACATCGATGCGATCTTCGCGATCCACAGCGACCCCGCAACCTGCCTGCACAATCCCTCCGACGCCCTCTCCCGGCCCGAAGAGGCCGAGGAGCTCTACCAGCGCTGGAACAACCAGTGGCAGAGCTGCGGATACGGGTACTGGGTTGTCCGACGCCACGACTCTGCCCGGCAACTGGGGTTCTGCGGGGTCAAGCCCATGGAACTGAACGGCATGAAAGTCCTCAACCTCTTCTACCGTTTCGCCACCTCGGCATGGGGCCAGGGCTTCGCCGGCGAGGCGGCGACCGCGGTCACCGACTGGGCATCGCGCCACGTCCCCGACCTCCCGCTGATCGCCCGGGTCCGGCCGGCCAACGCTGCCTCACAGCGCGTGGCGGTACGTGCCGGCCTGATACGGGCAGAACACCTCGACGGCCCCGGATACGACGGCTTCGATTGGATCTACGCAGCGAAACTGCCCGGCTGAGCGCCCTCCGAGTGTGTGGCCCGTCGCCGAAGGCCGTTCGGTGTTTCAACGCCCGGATGCGCGTTTCATGGAGGACACATCGACTCCCTCCGCCCGGAGATGGCTCACCGACGCGTAACCGGTGAGCCATCTCCGCCGTGGCCGCCGGGCCGCTGCCCCCCGGCCTGGCAGGGCGCCCCGCGCTCACCCCTCCGCGTACGTCTCCCGCAGCTCCACCTTCCGCACCTTCCCCGACACCGTCATCGGGAAGGACTCCAGGATCCGCAGCCGGCTCGGGATCTTGTAGTGCGCCAGCCTCCCCTCGCAGAAGCCGCGCAGTTCCTCGAGGGTCGGCGGGTCGGCCGGGTCCCGCGGGATGACGCAGGCCAGCACCTCCTCGCCGTAGCGCTCATGCGGGACGCCGACCACCTGGACGTCCGCGATCTTCGGGTGGCCGTAGAGGAACTCCTCGATCTCGCGCGGGTAGATGTTCTCGCCGCCCCGGATGATCATGTCCTTGATGCGGCCGACGATCTCGACGTACCCGTCCTCGCGCATCGTCGCCAGGTCACCGGTGTGCATCCAGCGCCCCGGGTCGACCGCCTCCGCCGTCTTCTCGGGCTCGTTCCAGTAGCCGAGCATCACGCTGTAGCCGCGGGTGCACAACTCCCCTGCCGTGCCCCGGGGTTGGGTGGCCCCGGTCGCCGGGTCGACGACCTTGACCTCGATGTGCGGCAGGACGCGGCCGACCGTGCCGGTGCGGTGCTCCAGGTCGTCGTCCCTGCGGGTCTGCAAGGACACCGGGGACGTCTCCGTCATGCCGTAGCAGATGGACACCTCCGCCATGTGCATCTCGGCGACCACCCGCTTCATCACCTCCACCGGGCACGGCGAGCCCGCCATGATGCCGGTACGCAGGGAGGAGAGGTCGTACGTGGCGAAGTCGGGGAGGTTCAACTCCGCGATGAACATGGTGGGGACGCCGTACAGCGAGGTGCAGCGCTCCTGCTGGACGGCCCGCAGTGTCGCCGCCGGTTCGAAGGACGGGGCCGGGATGACCACGCAGGCGCCGTGCGAGGTGGCCGCCAGGTTGCCCATCACCATGCCGAAGCAGTGGTAGAAGGGCACGGGGACGCAGATCCGGTCCTGTTCGCTGTAGTCGATCAACTCACCGACGAAGTAACCGTTGTTGAGGATGTTGTGGTGGGAGAGGGTCGCCCCCTTGGGGAAGCCCGTCGTGCCCGACGTGTACTGGATGTTGATCGGGTCGTCGCAGGACAGCTCCGGGTACACGGCGTCCGGGACGGCCCGTGCGAGCAGCGCCTGCCAGCTCGGGTCGCCGATGTAGACGACCTCCCGCAACTCCCGGCACCTGCCCCGCACTTCGTCGACCATCGCCCGGTAGTCACTGGTCTTGTGACGTTGCGAGGCGAAGAGGAGGGAGACCCCCGCCTGGCCCAGGACGTACTCGACCTCGTGGGTGCGGTAGGCCGGGTTGATGTTCACCATGATCGCGCCGATGCGGGCGGTGGCGTACTGGACGAGCACCCACTCGGGGCAGTTGACCGCCCAGATCCCCACCCGGTCGCCCTTGGCGACCCCGGAGGCGAGCAGCGCGGAGGCCAACTCGTCGACGTCGGCGCCGAATTGGGCGTACGTCCAGCGCCGTCCGGACGGCACGTCGACGAGTGCCTCGCGCTCCGGCCAGGTCGCCACGGCGCGGTCCAGGTTGGCCCCGATGGTGTCGCCGAGCAGCTCGGTCGCGCTCACCCCGTGCGTGTACGAGTTCACCGGAAGTCCTCCTCGCGGTACTCCGCGTCCGATCCCGCCGCGGTCGCCTCGCGCAGCTCGATCCGCCTGATCTTCCCCGACACCGTCTTGGGCAGCTCCGCGAACTCCAGCCGCCGGATCCGCTTGTAGGGGGCCAGCGCCTCACGGGAGTGCTCGAACAGCACCTTGGCCGTGTCGGGGCCGGGCTCCCAGCCCTCCGCCAGGACGACGTACGCCTTCGGGACGGCGAGCCGCAGTTCGTCAGGGGCGGGTACCACGGCCGCCTCGGCGACCGCCTCGTGTTCGAGGAGGGCGCTCTCCAGCTCGAAGGGGCTGATCTTGTAGTCGGAGGCCTTGAAGACGTCGTCGCTGCGGCCGATGTAGGTCAGGTAGCCCTCCGCGTCCCGCGAGGCGACGTCTCCGGTGCGGTAGTAGCCGCCCGCCATCGCCTCCGCCGTGCGGTCCGGTTCCCCGTGGTAGCCGGTCATCAGGCCGACCGGCCGCGCCGACAGGTCCAGCGCGATCTCGCCCTCGGCCGCGCCGGGCGCGCCGGAGACCGGGTCGAGGAGTTCGACCTTGTAGCCGGGGCTCGGGCGGCCCATGGAGCCGGTCTTCAGCAGCTGTCCGGGGCTGTTGGAGACCTGCACGGCCGTCTCGGTCTGGCCGAAGCCGTCCCGGATGGTGATGCCCCAGGCCCGCCGGACCTGTTCGATGACCTCGGGGTTGAGCGGTTCACCGGCCGCGACCACCTCCCGGGGCGGGGTGCGCAGCTGGGTGAGGTCGGCCTGGATGAGCATGCGCCACACGGTGGGCGGGGCGCAGAAGGTGGTGACCTGGGCCCGGTCCATCTCGGACATGAGACGGCTCGCGTCGAAGCGGGTGTAGTTGTGGATGAAGACGGTCGCCTCGGCGTTCCACGGCGCGAACAGGTTGGACCAGGCGTGCTTGGCCCAGCCGGGCGAGGAGATGTTGAGATGCACGTCGCCGGGCTTGAGGCCGATCCAGTACATGGTCGCCAGGTGCCCGATCGGGTACGACGTGTGGGTGTGCTCGACGAGCTTGGGGCGGGCCGTCGTCCCGGAGGTGAAGTACAGCATCAGCGGGTCGTCGGCGAGGGTCGGCCCGTCGGGCAGGAACTCCGCGGAGGCGGTGTACGCGTCCTCGTACGGCTGCCAGCCCTCCGGGACGCCGCCGACGGCGATGCGCGTGTAGTCGCCGGGCACCTCGTCGAACTTGGCGGCGTCCTCGGCCCGTACCAGGACGTGCCGGACCCGGCCGCGCTCGACGCGGTCGCGCAGGTCGGCGGGGCCGAGCAGCGGGGTCGCCGGGATGACGACGGCGCGCAGCTTCATGGCGGCCAGCGCCGTCTCCCACAGCTCGGCCTGGTTGCCCAGCATGACGAGGATCCGGTCCTCGGCCTCGACCCCGCGCTCGCGCAGCAGGTTGGCGACCCGGTCGGAGCGTTCGGCCATCTCGGCGAAGGACAGCCGGACCTCGCCGCCGTCCTCCTCGACGATGTGCAGGGCGGTGCGGTCGTTGCCCCGCGCGATGACGTCGAACCAGTCGAGCGCCCAGTTGAAGTGTCGCGGGCGGGGCCAGGCGAAGCCCTCGTACGCCGTGGCGTAGTCCTCGCGGTGCTGGAGCAGGAAGTCCCGCGCCCCGCGGAAATCCTCCGTGGCCGTCATCTTGCGTCCTCCTTGTACCGGACCATTGCCGGGCGGCTCTCTTCCATCGTGTAATCCGTGATGCGGGTCTCACTACCCCCGAACGGGGGTGTGTGCCGCGGTGAAGGGACGAACAGGTGACAGTCGACGCGGCCGGCGCGGTGGAGATCCGGCGTGCACTCGTGCGGCTGCGGCGCACCACGGGCCTTCCGGTCGCCTTCGGCGGTCTGGTGGAGTCCGGGCGCCCGCAGATCCGCATCAGCGAACTGAGCGGTACGGCGACCACCTCGCTGCTCTCTCTGGCGGTGACCTCGGGCAACGGCCTCGGTGGCAGGACCGTCGCGCTGGCCCGCCCGTGCGCCGTGGCGGACTACTCGCTGTCCCGGCAGATCAGTCACGAGTACGACGCCGCCGTCGCCGCGGAGGGCCTGCGCTCGGTACTGGCCGTGCCCGTGGTCGTACGTCGCCGGGTGCGGGGGGTGCTGTACGGCGCCCTGCGCGACGCCCGGCCGCTCGGTGACCGCACGCTGACGGCGGCGGTGGACGCGGCACGGGACGTGGAGCAGGCACTGGTCGTGGGCGACGAGGCCCGGGACGCGCTGCTGGCGGCGCGGGCCGAGCCCGGGCACGGCGACACCTCCTCGTGGGAGCAGGTCCGGGAGGCGCACGCGGCGCTGCGGGCGCTGGCCCCGCGGATCGGCGACCCCGCGCTGCGGGCCGAGCTGCTCGACGCCTGCGCGCTGCTGACCGACGGTCCCGGGCCCTCGGCGGGGGTCGCGCTGGCACCCCGTGAGCTGGACGTGCTGGCCTGTGTGGCGGCCGGGGCGACGAACGCCGTGGCGGCGGACAGGCTGGGGGTGAGCGCCGAGACGGTGAAGGCGTACCTGCGGTCGGCCATGCGGAAGCTCGGGGCCAGGACACGGGGCGAGGCGGTGGTCGCCGCGCGCCGGGCGGGACTGCTCCCGTGACACCTCGGCCGTTCACGTAACATTCGTAGACATCTCATTCATTCGCGGGCTCTTTGAATTTCTTCATGCGGAACCGGTTGTTATTTCCCTCACCGCATCTTCCCGCCGAATTTCAAAGCACCTTGCCTAATATTGGCCAGGACACGACACAGGGAGGGGAGCGGTGACCGTGCCACGCGACTTCCAGGAGCCTGCGAGATGCCGCCCCGACCTGGTCATCGGACGGGACGAGCTGTTCGGCCAGGCCCGTGAGCAGCTTGCCCGCGGCGGCAGCGTGCTCCTGCACGGTCCGGCCGGAATAGGAAAGTCGACCGTGCTGCGGGCCCTGGCCGCGGAATGCGGCGAAGCGGCCCACACCGTCCTGCGCTGCTCGGCGACCGAGTCCGAATCCCACCTCCCCTTCCTGGCCCTGGCCGACCTCTTCGGCCTCGTCCTCGACGACATCTCCGACAAGCTGCCCGCGGCCCAGCGCACCGCGCTCGAATCGGCGCTGACCGGCCGGGGCGAGTCGACCCTCCAGCGCGACGGCCTCGCCCTGCGCCTGGCGGTGCTGTCGGCCCTGCGCGCCCTGGCCGCCGAGGGGCCGGTCCTGGTCGTCGCCGACGACGTGCAGTGGCTGGACCCGGCGAGTCTGGAACTGCTCGGCTTCGCCGCCCGCCGGCTCGGCGACATCCCCGTCCGGATGCTGTGCGCGGTCCGGACAGACGGCCCCGAGTACGACCGCCATCTACGCGCGTTGCCGCCGGACAGTCTCGCCGTCCGCTTCAACCCCCTCACCCGCGCCCAGGTGGCCGCGCTGCTCGACCACCGCGGCTACACCGGCCTCCAGCGCTCCACCGTCCGGGACATCCACCGCACCAGCGGCGGCAACCCCTTCTACGCCCTGGAACTCGGCCGCGCGCTCACCGAGAGCCCGGTCCCGCCCCGCCCCGGCGACCCGCTGCCGGTGCCCACCTCACTGCGCGCCCTGGTGCTCAGCCGCCTGGAGATGCTGTCCGAGGAGGCTCGGCGCACCCTCTTGGTGGCGAGCGCGGGCGCCCGACCCACCCCGGCCCTGCTGCACGCGGCCGGCCGCGGGAACGCCGAGGCCGAGATGGCCCAGGCGGCCGCGCTGGGCCTGCTCGCGACGGAGGCCGAGGGGCCCGCCGTACGCTTCGCGCATCCGCTGATCTCGGCCGCGCTGTACGCGGAGGCGCCCGCGCAGGAACGGCGCGACGCGCACCGCGCGCTGTCCACGGCCGCCTCCGACCCGATCGAACGGGCCCGCCACCTCGCCCTCGCGACCATCGGCACCGACCCGGAGGTGGCCGCCCGGCTCGCCGAGGCCGCGGCCCTGGCCCGGGACCGGGGCGCCCCCTCGATGGCCGCCTCACTCGGGCTGCTGTCGGCTCGGCACACCCCCGCCGACAGCGTGCCCGCCCCGGACGTACGGCGGCTCACGGCGGCCGAGGACGCGATCACCGCCGGGGAACTGGATCTCGCCCGGGACATCGCCCGGGACGTGCTCACCCGGGCCACCGTGCCCGCGGACCGGGTGCGGGCCTGGATCATCGTGATCGACACCGCGGGCCACGCCATGACGGAGGTCGACGCGGCCTTCCCGCAGGCGCTGACCGACGCGGGCGACGACCCCGAACTGCTCGCCCTGATCCGCTACCAGCTGGCCTGGCGGGCGCTGCTCGTCGAGGGCGACTTCGACGAGGCGCGCGAGGAGGCGGCCCGCTCGGCGGCGCTGGCCGCGCGGGCCGGCGACCGCTACAACGAGCTGATGGCGCTGGCCTTCCAGGCCCAGATCGAGACCCTGATGGGCCACCCGGACGCCCCCGCGACCATCAAGCGCGCCCTGAAGGAGCCCCAGGACCCGCGGGTGGCCGTCCATCACAACGGGGCCGGGTACTCCCGCTTCCGCTGGCTCATCATGAGCGACCAGCTGCCGGAGGCCCGCGCCACGGTCACCGCGCTGCTGCGGGAGGTGCGGCGGCGGGGTTCGGTCGAGAGCGAGGTGCACTTCCTGCGTGGGGTGGCCGAGACCGAGCTGCGCTCCGGGCACTGCGGGCGGGCGCTCGACCTGGCGCGGGAGAGTCTGATGATGGCCCGGGACACCGGGATCGGCGAGGTGGCCTCGGCCGTGCTCGCCTCCCTCGCGGAGGCCTCGGGCGGACAGGTCGAGCGGGCACTGGAGCTGGCCCGGGAGGCGGTCGACCACGCCGAGGAGAACGGCGACCAGATGTACGAGTCCCGGGGCCTGGCCGCCCTCGGGTACGCCCAGCTCGTCGCCGGGGACGCGCAGGGCGCGGTCCGTTCGCTGCGCCGGGTGCGCGAGCTGGAGCACGGGCTCGGCATCACCGATCCGGCGCGCGGCCGCTGGCAGGGCGACCTCGCGGAGGCTCTCGTACGGATCGGGGAGACCGGCGAGGCGCAGGACGTCATCGACGTGACGCGGGTGAACGCGCTCCGGCTCGGCCGGGAGAGCGTGCTCGCCGTACTGGACCGGGCCGAGGCACTGGTGCGGGCGGCGCGGGGTGAACACGACGCCGCGCTGGTGCAGTTGACCTCGGCGCAGGATCGTCTCGCCAAGCTGGGCTACGGGCTGGAGGAGGCGCGCGCCGCCTTCGCGCTGGCCCAGTTGCGCACCCGGCGGCCGGGGCCGACGTCGTACGACGAGGCGGCCCGGCTCTTCAGGCGGTGCCGGGCACTGCCGTGGCTGCGTCAGGTGGAGGCGGCCGCGCTGGCCCGGCCGGTGGAGCCGGAGCCCGCGCACGCGCTCGCCTCGGACGGGCTGGAGAGCCTCGAAGGGCTCGCCTCGATGGAGCGTCAGGTGGCCGCGCTCGTGATGGAGGGCGCCACCAACCGGGAGATCGCCGCACGCCTGTTCATCAGTGTGAAGACGGTGGAGGCGACGCTCACGCGGGTCTACCGCAAGCTCGGGATCCGCTCCCGGGTGGACATCGTCCGGCTGGCCGCGGGCCGCCGCCCGTAGCCGAGGGGCCGTCAGAAGGGCTTCCGTCAGGGCCGACCGAGGGTTTTCCCTGCCCAACTCCCTTAGGGGGTTCCCTCATTGGGAAGGGGAACTTCCGCGTTCTAGCTTATGAACGTGCCGCTCGCCCGGGCATACGGGGGTCGGTCCCGCGACCCCCGTGTACCACCCCCCACACCCGCGCGACCCCCCACCGGCAACCCTGAGGAGACTCACCGATGTTCGGTCTCACCCGTGCGAAGAAGGCCGGCGCCGTCGGCCTGGCGACCGCCGCTGCCGCCGCCACCGCGTTGATCGGCGCCCCCACCGCTGTCGCCGCTCCCCAGCCCATCGTCGGCGGTACGACGACGACCACGACCGCGTACCCGTTCATGATGCAGATCACGGACGCCTCGCAGAACCAGTTCTGCGGCGGCACCCTGGTCTCCGCGACCAAGGTCGTCACCGCGGCCCACTGCATGGTCGGCGAGACCACCAGCAGTGTGAGAGTCGTCGGCGGCCGCACCTACCTCAACGGCACCAACGGCACGGTCAGCAAGGTCAGCAAGATCTGGATCAACCCGGGCTACACCGACGCCACCAACGGCGACGACGTGGCCGTGCTGACCCTGTCGACGTCGATGCCGTACACGAAGGCGTCGTACGTCTCCTCCTCCCAGACCAGCGTGTACGCGGCCGGCACCACGGCCCGTATCGTCGGCTGGGGCACCACCTCGGAGAACGGCAGCTCCTCCAACCAGTTGCGGACCGCGACCGTCCCGATCGTGTCCGACTCGAGCTGCAAGACCTCCTACGGTTCGGACTTCGTCCAGACCGACATGGTTTGCGCCGGATACACCTCCGGCGGCACAGACACCTGCCAGGGCGACAGCGGCGGTCCCCTGCTCATCGGGGGCGTCCTGGCAGGGATCACTTCATGGGGAGAGGGCTGCGCGCAGGCCGGTTACCCGGGTGTCTACACCCGGCTGACCACCTTCTCCAGCCTCGTGACCGCGCAGGTCAACTCGTAGGTCCCCAGCGGTACTCCTGAGCATCCCTCAGGTGCGAGACCGGGGGCGTTGCGGGCCACCACGAGCGGCCCGCAACGCCCCCATCCACGTTCGACGCCGAGCCTGCGGATCGTCGCCTCTCCGCGGGCGTCACCTCGCTACGACCGTCCCGAACCGGATGTCGTACGGCGTCCCCGGGTGCAGCGTGGCGAGCATCCGCTCCCCCTCGGCGGTGACGTCCTCCCGCTGCGCCTTGGTGAGCCGGTCGAAGGGCTCGACGACGAGGGCGTCCGCGGTGAGCTTCCAGACGCCCGCGAGGAAGCCGTCGACGAGGAGCGTGCAGTAGGCCTGGTTGCCCTGCCAGCTGCGGCCCCAGTACTCCTTGGGCACCACGCGGGTGCGGTCGGCGTGGGAGAGCAGCAGGTTGTCGAACTCGGGCAGGAAGCGGGGCGGGGCCGGGGTGTCCTCGGCGGGGCGCGGGGCGTCGGGGAGGTCGAAGAGTTCGACGCCGTTCTCGTCGCGGAAGGTCCGCAGGCGGGGGCGGAGCCGCTCGAAGGCGTCACGGAGGCGGGTGAGTCCGGCCCAGGTCTGCATGTCCTTGACGGAGGCGGGGCCGAAGGCGGCGAGGTAGCGCAGGACGGTGGCGTCGGGGGTGGGGGCGGGTTCGGCGGGGCGGCCGAGCCAGTGCTCGGCCGTGGTGAGCGCGACCTGGCCGCTCCTGCCCCACAGCCCGCGGGGGGTGACCTGGACGAGGGGGAGCCTGCAGCGGGCGGCGATGGCGAGGGCCTGCGGATCGGCGTCCGGCCACTCGACGAGGAGGGCCTCGCGGAGCTCCTTCATCGTGCGCGGCTCGGCCTCGACGAGCTCCCGGGCGAGGACGGCGAGCCGGTCGAGGTCGACTCCCACGAGTCCCTTGCGGAAGTTGGTGAGTTCGCGGTCGCGGGCCGGCTGCACGAGAGGCCGCAGGGTGAGGCAGTCCTCGGCGGTGTGGGTGTGGATGGTCGAGCGCATGGTGACGATCCGGACGACCTCGCGGTCGGCCATCAGCTCCGACAGCGCCTCGGGGGTGAACCCGTCGAGGCGGGCGGCGAGCGCGTAGTACGGCGGCTTGACGTTCTGGGCCTGGAGGCCGAGCAGGTGCCCGACGGCGGCCTTCGCGGACAGGCCGGACCGGCGCAGGAGCAACTGGCGGTCGAGGGTCGCGCGGTTCAGGGCGCGGATGCCGAGTACGGGGGCCGAGGTCGTCGTCTTCGTCATGAGGAACACGCTAGACGTGCTTGCGGACGGGTTCTGTCCGCAACTCTCACCGGTCTCACCAACTCCCCGTACAGCCCTCCCCGGGATGTCATTTGCCCCGTATACCCTGCTCCGTGATCACGCCGACGCCGGCTCGACCCGAGAGCGAGAGGCAGCCACGATGTCCGAGCGACGCGCCCGCCCCGCCGCGAAGAACTCGAACGCGGGGAACTCGGCCGCGGGAGATTCCGCCGCCAAGCGCGCCAGGAAGTCCGTCTGGCGCCGCGCCCTGACCCCGCCCTCCACGCCTGCGCGAACGCCGGTACCCGCCGGAGAGCCCTCCGCCGCCCAGCCGCCCGAGCCGCCGAGCATCGTCCAGGCGGCCCTGTACCGGGACGGTGTGCGCGTGTCCTCCCCCGCGACGCTCGCCGACACCTTCCGCGAACTGCGCGAGCAGCCCTCCGGCATGGCCTGGATCGGCCTGGCCCGCCCTCCGGAGAGCGAACTCCTGTCGCTGGCCGAGGAGTTCGACCTGCACCCGCTGTCCGTCGAGGACGCGATGGAGGCCCACCAGCGCCCCAAGCTGGAGCGCTACGGCGACACCCTCTTCGTGGTCCTGCGGGCGGCCCGCTATCTGGACGCCTCGGAGGAGGTCGACTTCGGCGAACTGCACGTCTTCGTGGGCCCGGACTTCGTGATCACGGTCCGGCACGGGGCGGCCCCCGACCTCTCGGCGGTCCGCCACCGCATGGAGAAGACGCCGGAGTTGCTGAGGCTCGGCCCCGAGGCCGTCCTCTACGCCATCCTGGACGCGGTGGTCGACGGCTACGCGCCGGTCGTCGCGGGCGTCCAGAACGACATCGACGAGATCGAGACGGAGGTCTTCCGCGGCGACCCGGAGGTCTCCCGCCGCATCTACGAACTCTCCCGCGAGATGGTCGAGTTCCAGCGCGCCACCCGTCCCCTCGTCGGCATGCTGCACGCCCTGATGGCCGGCTTCGCCAAGTACGGCACGGACGAGGAACTCCAGCGCTATCTCCGGGACGTCGCCGACCACGTCACCCACACCAGCGAACGGGTCGACAGCTTCCGCCAGGCCCTCACCGACATCCTCACCGTCAACGCCACCCTCGTCACCCAGCAACAGAACGCGGAGATGCGGGCGTTGGCGGAGGCGGGGTTCGAACAGAACGAGGAGATCAAGAAGATCTCCTCGTGGGCGGCGATCCTGTTCGCTCCGACGCTGGTGGGGACGATCTACGGGATGAACTTCGCGCACATGCCGGAGCTGGGCTGGAGGTTCGGATACCCCTTCGCCGTGCTCCTGATGGCCATGGTGTGCACCGGGTTGTACGTCGTCTTCAAGCGGAAGGACTGGCTCTGAGCGGTCTCAGGCGGTCGCCAGCTTCTGGATGCGCGGGTGGTTCTCCAGCGCCCACCGCACGGTCTTCGGCGGACGTCCGAGCAGGTTCTCCAGCTCGTCGGTGATGCCGCCGTATCCTCCGCGGCCGATGATCCGGGTCAGGGTCTTCAGGTGCTCCGCGATGTGCGGGTACGCCGACATGTGGGTGTCCACGTAGGTCTCGTTCCAGGTCTCGATGTCCTCGGGGACATACGTGACCGGGCGTCCCAGCACGGCCGCGAAGTCCTCCGCGATCGCGTGCATGTCCTTCAGCTCCGGGCCGGTGAGCGCGTAGGACCTGGAGATGTGCGGCGCCGGGTCGGCCAGGATCTTCGCGCACAGCTCCGCGACGTCGTACCCGGCGATGGGTGCGAGCCGGTGGTCGCCGAAGGGCAGGCGCAGTTCACCGTCGGCCAGGGAGCCGAGGGCCAGCCAGGTCAGGATGGGGTTCTCGACGAAGAAGGCCGCCTGGATGTTGACGGTCGGGACGCCGGACCACTCCAGCACCTGCTCGGCGACCCAGTGGGCGCGTTGCTGGGGCGACCAGTCGGCGACGAGTCCGCCGAGCCGCGCGCGCCGCTCCTGCTCCGGTGCGGTCATGTGGTCGAAGGTCATGAACGACTGCTCGTACTCGGAGATGTTGACGAACACCTCGATGTCGCCCTGGGCCCGCGCCGCCGCGGCCATCAGGCTGACGGCGTCGGTGTAGTACGGCGACAGGCTCATGCTGAAGTAGATGCGCTTCACGCCCTTCAGCGCGGCGGTCACGTCGGCGATGGTGAGCAGGTCACCGACGAAGACCTCCGCCCCGGCCTGGCGGAGCGACTGGGCGCGTTCGTCGTCCTGGCGCACGAAGGCGCGTACGGGGTGCCCTTGTTCGAGCAGCATGTCGACCATCGTCCGGCTCACGCCGCCGATTTCGCCGGCTGCACCGGTGATCAGGATGGGATTGCGCTCTGGCATCAAGATGTCCTCTGTCTGGTTGGGACGGGGCGGTTGTCAGACCGCCAGGCGGTTGATCTTGCGGATCTGCTTGTCGAAGGCCCGGGCGGGAACGAGACGGCGCAGCGTGCTCACACGTGCGGCCATGGGGCCGGCGGTGTAGCGCAGCTTCGGCCGGGCGTCGGTCGCCGCCGCGACGATCGCCTTGGCGACGACGGCGGGTGCGTCGCCGTCCCTGACCGCCTCCGCCAGCACGCGGTCGACGGTCTGCCGCTGCTTCGCGTAGGCGTGCAGGGGCGTGTCGGGCTTGGCGCTGTTGGCCTCGAACGCGGTCCTGGTGTACGCGGGTTGGACGAGGAGCGCCCGGACGCCATGCTCACGGACCTCGTGGTCCAGGGACTCGGTGTAACCCTCGATCGCGTGCTTGGTGGCGGCGTAGACGGCCATGTACGGCTGGGGAATGAACCCGAGTACGGACGAGACGTTGATGATGCGCCCGCGCTTCTGGGCGCGCATGTGCGGCAGGACCTCTGTGACCATGCGCATGACCCCGAACACGTTGGTGTCGAAGACGGCCTGGGCCTGCTCCAGGGAGGTTTCCTCCGCGGCACCGGTCGAGCCGACGCCGGCGTTGTTGACCAGGACGTCGATCCGTCCGAACCGCTCGCTCACCTCCCGGACCGCCGCGGCGGCCGAGGCGTCACTGGCCACGTCGAGGCCGAGGAACGTCACTCCGGCGAGCGGGGTGACGCGCGAGGTGTCGCGACTGGTGCCGACCACCTCGAACCCCGCCGCGACCAGGGCGAGCGCGGTCTCCTTCCCGATGCCGGATGACGCACCCGTCACGAGTGCCACTGGCCTGTCCGTCGTCATCATGACTCCCACGCATTGAAAACCGATCGGTTTCCACCACTGTAAACCGATCGGTTTCCGCGTGCAAGTCCCGGCAGCGAGAGCGCGACTGATGGCCGCGCAGGCGGCACCACTTGGCACTCCATGGAGGATGAGAGAAGGCACGGCTCCGCGGCCGACCGACCGAGTCAGCCGCGCGTTTGCCGCAGCAGGAGGGTCACGGCCGGGGCGGCCGGCATCACGGGGGCCCGGCGGAGGAGGGCAGGGCGCACCGACCCGCACCGTCGGACACGGCAGACTCATGGCGGCCGGCGAGAAGTGGGGCGAGGGTCGATCGGCGAGGAGTTCCGGAGGGGCTGTCCGTCAGCGCACGCCCGCCGCGTCGAGCAGGGTGGTCACCGTGGGTTCGACGAGCCCCGTCAGCCTGTCGGCGCCGATGCCCGCGCGTGCGCTGGCCCCGTCGAAGACCAGGCTGAGCTGCCGGGCCAGCAGAGTGGGATCGCTCGCCCCGCCCCGCTCGGCCTCGGCGCGGAAGAAGGCGGTCAGGTTCTCCTTGACCGCGTGGGCGACCCGGCTCGCGGGGTGGTTCTGATCCTTGAGCTCGATCTGCGCGGCCAGGAAGGGGCAGCCGTAGAACTCGGGTGCACCCGACTGCGCCTCCACCTCCTCGAAGACGTGCAGGATCCGCGCCCGGGGCGGACGGTCGTCGTCCGCGGCGGGCAGGAGCGCCGCCACGTAGGCGGAGGTGCGCCGCTCCAGGCTCGCCGCGAGCAGCTCGTCCTTGCTCGCGAAGAGCTGGTACATGGAGCGTTTCGACACCCCCGCCGCCTTGCACAGCGCCTCGACGCCGATGTTGACGCCGTCCCGGTAGGTCAGCGTGGCCGCCGCTTCCAGCAGCCGCTCCCTGGGGCTTTGTTTCACTTCGGTGGTCATACCGCGAGGTTAACCCAAAGGGAAGCAAAAGAAAACCGATCGGTTTCCGGGGGTGCTGTCCGTGCGGACCTGAGGGATGTGGTGGTACCCCCGCGTCACGCCGGAGCCGCCGTCTTCCCGGGTTCCGCCGCCTCCACCGGGACGCGGTGCAGCCCCTTGCGGTCGTACCAGCGCAGCACACCGAATCCGAACAGTGCTGCCGCCGCGAGGCCGGCCGCCATCATGACCCAGGCCCGGGCCAGTCCCGCGTCGCCCTGGGCGTCGTAGTAGAGGATCGAGCGGACACCGCCGGTGAGCTGCCGCAGGGGCTCGAACTCGGCGAGGAAGCGGTAGAAGCCGGGCAGCGCCTCGATCGGGGTGGTGGCACCGGCCGTCGGCACGGCCATGCCGATGAAGACCAGCGTGACCACCAGCATGCCGGGGGTGCCGAAGACGGCGAGGAGGGTGAGCGCGCCGATCCCGGAGACCGCGATGGCGCACACCGAGTACAGCCACAGCAGCGGCAGATGGGAGGCGTCCATGCCCATGATGCCGATAGCGCCCACCATGACCAGGGTGCCCATCAGCAGGGACAGGGCGGCCATGAGGGTGCCGCTGATGGCGAGGGTCTGCACCCGGGTCGCCCGGATCAGGGGGCGGTGCAGGCGCAGCGGGCCCATGTCGTTGTGGGTGTAGCCGAGGGCGTGGTCGACCTGGCCGCTGATGACGTTGGCGGAGAGCATGCCGCAGACCACCAGGACCAGCGCGTAGTAGAACGCCGTCAGGCCCAGGCCGCTGTGCGAGTCGAGCGGATGGCCGTCCTCGACCGTGACGGCGGCGGGGTCGGCGAGCAGGACGCGTGCCGCGGCGGGCAGCTTCGCCTGCGCGGGGCCGATCCGGGCGGTCAGTTCCCTGCCCACCTGCAGCGAGGCGTTCTCGGCCGCCCGACTCGTCGCCGTCCGGGCCAGGCCGGAACCGACGCTGCCGGCCGACTGGTTGGTGAGCACCGTCAGCGTCGGGCGGGTCGGGGTTCCGGTGGTCGGGGTGCCGGTCAGCGCGATGGCGGAGGAGGTGAAGTCGGCGGGGACGACGAGCGCGCCGTACAGCTTGCCCTCGCCGATTTCCTCCTTCATCTCCTTCTCCCCCATCACCTTCCAGTCGATCCTGTCCCCACCCGCCGTGGACCTCTTGACCGACTCGGTGATCCGCGCCCCCAGATTGACCTGGCCCGCTCCCTCGTCCGCGTTGACCAGGCCGACGGGCAGCCTGGTCATGTGACCGACCGGATCGATGTTGGCGCCGACGTAGAACACGGCGAACAGGAGCGCGAGCACGCCCGTGATGACACCGTTGGTCATCCACAGAGGTCTGGCGCGCAGGACGCGGAAGGGGTGAGTGCCACTCATGACGTACGGTGCTCTCGCTCGGGGGACGGGGAACGCTTCGCCGGGGGCTGCCAGCCGCCGGTGACTTCCTTGACGGGCTTGTGGGGGAATCTCCGCCGGGCGTACTGCTGCGCCTGCGAGCCCGGCAGGACGTAGAGCGTTTCCTTCTTGTCCTGGAGCGGTCGCAGCACGGTGTCCATGAACGACTTGCGGTCGTCCAGGTAGGGGCCCAGGACGTCCTCGCCGGCGGGGCAGACGGCAAGGCAGTAGCCGGACTTGTAGCCGGGGGGTGAGCTCAGGCTCTGCCACATGGAGGCGCTCTCGGAATCGGTGACCCGGGAGCGGTAGTCGGCGGCGTCCTCGCTGTCGGCCACGGTCTGCGCCCAGTCGGTGAACCCGCTCATGAACTCGCGGTAGTTGTGGGTGGTGCAGGCCAGCGCGTCGAACGCGCCGTCCTTGGCGATGGCTCCGACCGGGCAGGCCGCGACGCACAACTTGCAGTCGATGCAGGGGTTGTAGTCCAGAGCCTGCCCGTACTCGCTGACCTCCGCGTCCACCAGGACGGTGACCAGCAGGACGAAGCTGCCGAACTTCGGGTGGATGACGTTGCGGTGCAGGCCCATCACGCCGAGGCCGGCGGCCACCGCGACCGTCTTGTGCGCCACCACCCAGATCCGCTCGCGGGGGAAGCGGTCCATCTCCTGCGGGAAGCCGACGGACGGATTGAGTGCGCGGTAGCCGGCGTCCTGGAGCGCCTGGGTGACGCTGCGCGCGGCGTGGTTGGCCTGTTCGTCGGCCTGGTGGAACTCCTGGTTGGCCACACTGCGGGCCGGGGAGCGGCAGTTGTCGCGGTTCATCCGGACCGCCATCGCGATCAGGGTGCGGGTGCCGGGCAGAGCGGACTCGGCGTACTCGCGCTCGCCGGCCAGGTCGGGGTGGTCCAGGCTCACCGCGGCCGCGTCGTCCGCGCCGGCCGTCAGGCACAGCTCGCGCAGCCAGGCCGCGTCGATCACCGCCGGCGGGCGGGCCACGTCACCGGCTCTGCGCCGGGCGAGTACGGCCTGAACCGACGGGTGGGCGGCCAGCTTCGCCGGGAGCCTGGGACCGGGCAGTCGTCCCTCGGCGTCGCGCGCGGCAGTCATCCGTGCTCCTAGTGACTCGGGTTCGGGACTCGCCCATCCGCGACGAGAAACCGATCAGTTTCAACACCGTAAACTGATCGGTTTTCGCACGCAAGCCCGAGCCGGGTCGGCCACGGCGCCTCGCAACAGGCCTGCCCGGTGCGGATCACGTCGTCGGCCGGGTCGCCCCTCGGGCAGACAGCGGCCGGGCACCAGGCGAAGAGGCACACGGCCTCCTGGTGCAGGCTGCCGAGCAGACCGGCCTTGCCGCCGAACAGGGAGACGGCCATGGTCGAGGTCTTCACACCCGCCGCGAGCTGCCGCAGGCTCAACGCCGCCGCGCCCCGGGGGCGCCGGCGCGCTTCTACGACCGGTTCGGCATCAAGGAGACCGACACACCGGCGGCAACAGCGCCGACAAGCCGGTCCCCGTCGCCGCGGGCCGACCCTTCGAGCGGGGTGCCGGTGCCGCACGGGCACCCCGCCGGGGACTCCTTCCGCCGACGATGAGCTTGCGCTCGGAAACCGATCGGTTTACCGTAGTGGAAACCGATCGTTATCCCATGTGTGTGGAGAGAGTCATGACCGCTTTGAAGGGCGCGAACGTCTTCGTCACCGGCGGCAGCCGGGGCATCGGCAAGGCGCTGGTGGAAGAGCTGTACGCGCGTGGTGCCGCCAAGGTCTACGCCACGGCCCGCGACCCGCGCACCGTGACGCACCCCGACGCGGTCCCGGTGGCACTGGAGGTCACCGACCCGGCCTCCGTGGCGGCGGCCGCCGCACAGGCGCAGGATGTCACCGTGCTGATCAACAACGCCGGTGCCGCGGTCGGCGCCTCCTTCCTCGACTCCCCGGTCGACGACGTACGCCGGGAGTTCGAGACCAACTTCTACGGCCCCCTGCTGGTCGCCCGGGCCTTCGTGCCGGTCATCGAGCGCAACGGCGGCGGCCACATCCTCAACGTGCACTCGGTGCTCTCCTGGCTGGCACTCGGCGGCTCCTACAGCGCCTCCAAGGCCGCCCTGTGGTCCCAGACCAACTCCCTGCGCCTGGAGCTCAAGCCCCGCGGCATCGCCGTCACCGGACTGCACGTCGGATACGTCGACACGGACCTGGCCGCGGACGTGGACGCACCCAAATCCGACCCCCGTGACGTCGCCGCCCTCGCCCTCGACGGGGTCGAGACCGGCGCGTACGAGGTGCTCGCAGACGACATCACGCGCCAGGTCAAGGCCGGCCTGGCCGGCGACCCGGCCGGGCTGTACGCCCAACTGGCCGACTAGGACCGGGAGACAGACAGATGCCCAGCCAGGATTCACGTCCCACGATCACCATCCCCGGGACCACCACCCACACCATCGCCCCGCGCGCAGGACGTGACCGCCGCGAGGGAACGCTGCGCTACCTCAAGGCGGGCAGCGGCGCCCCGCTGGTGCTGCTGCACACCGTGCGCACCCAGGCGGAGCACTTCCGCCTCCTGATCCCGTTGATCGCGGACCGGTACACCGTGTACGCCCTCGACCTGCCGGGGATGGGCTATTCCGAGATCGTGCCCGGGGCGTCGTACGACGAGCCGGCCATGCGCGCGGGCGTCGAGCGGCTCCTGACCGAACTCGACCTGCACGACGTGACCTTGGTCGGGGAGTCCATGGGAGCGGTGCTCGCCCTGACCGCCGCGGCCGACCTGCCGGAGCGGGTCCGGCGCGTGGTCGCGGTGAACACCTACGACTTCGCCGGCGGGATCGCCCGCTCCAGCCTGCTGGCCCGCGTGGTGGTCAGCGGTGTCCTCGCGCCCGGGGTGGGCCCGGTGATCGCAGGCGTCGAGCCCAAGCCCGCCCTGCGCAAGATCCTCCAGGGCGGCCTGGGCGACAGGAGCGCCCTGCGTGAGGACTACGTGGACGAACTCCTGAAGGTGGGCAAGCGCCCGGGCTACCCGGCCGTCGCACGGGCGGTGTACCAGGCCCTGCCGAGCCTCATCGCGGCCCGCTCGCGCTACCCCGAGGTCAAGGCGCCCGTCCACCTCGTCTACGGCGAGAAGGACTGGTCCCGGCCCTCGGACCGGGAGGCCGACAAGCGACTGCTGCCGGGCGCCGACTTCACGCAGGTCCCGGAGGCCGGCCACTTCATCGCCCTGGAACGGCCCGACGTGCTGGCCGACCTGCTGAACGCGGTGGCGTAAGCGTCCCGAGACCGCTCCGGTCACCCCCGCGAACGCGAACCGGAACACTTCCTCGCCTTCACCGCCAGCCATCGCCGCGACCACCGCAGACTCCAACTGACATGCCTTCCGGGCGCCCGATTCTCACTCGGACGGTGTCGGCAGGATCACGCGGGACACCGCGCCGCTGTCGTGGTGGACGGTGTGCGTGCAGGGGCGCAACTCGCTTCCGGTGCCGGGCGGTTCACCGGTGCCCTCGTTGCGTGCGAACCGGGGATGGGAGCCGCCGGCGATCAGCAGACGGATCTGGTGTCCGGCCTTGACCCGGTGCGCGCAGGCGTCCAGCCGCACGCGCACGGTCAGCACCTGGTCGAGGGGCGAGGTGGGGTCCAGGCGGAGGAGACCTTCGGCGAAGTTGCGTGACACTCCTTCGAGGTCGACGTCGCAGAGCCGTACGAAGACGTCGGCGTGCGGGTTGCTCCTGGAGTGCGCCAGCTCGACGACGGGTGTTCCCATGATGTCCAGCGGCGCGGTCAGCGGGTCGGTGGTGAAGGTGAGCACGTCGGTGCGGCTCTCCAGTTTCGCGTTGTCCTTGCTTCCTCCGTCGAGGGTGAGCACCGGGCCGCCGAGGGTCGGCGTGGGGTGCGCCGGGTCGTAGACGTACGTGGACGGCGCACCGCCGCCGCTCGGCTCGTCGGCCAGGAGCTTGCCGCCCGGGCTCAGGTAGCGCACGGTCTCGCCCGCCGCCGGTGGCCATTCGTCCAGGTGCCGCCAGGCGCCCTGCCCGGTGACGTACACCTCGACGGGGGGTACGGACCGTGGCTGGGCCGGCGCTTCGTCGGCGAGGTGCGTCCCAAGCCATGCGAGGTTGCCGCGGAGCAGGCGCCCCATGCCTTTCTGGCCCAGTTCGTTGTGGGTCCAGGGGCCGACGGTGAGCGAGACGTCGACGCCACGCTCCCGCAGTGCCTGGTACTGGCGCAGGTTCTGGTCGAGGAAGAGGTCCTGCCAGCCCGCGGTGAGCCGCACCGGAACGTTCGCCCGCCGCAGGGCCTCGTCGAGCTTGAGCCGGTCCCACAGGGGGTCGCCGGGGTCCGCGGTCGTCAGCCATTCCCGGAACCACGGCGTGCGGTGCTCGGTCGCCTCGTCGGCCGCGTCGGCCAGGGGAAGGGCGTCGAAGACCGGGGCCAGCCGTCGCTTCAGCGTCAGCATCCGGGCGATGGCCCGCAGCCCGGTGAACCTCTCCTGGTGGGCCAGCATCTCCGCCCAGGCCAGGAAGTCACCCACCTGGAAGGCTCCGGCTCCGTACACCGCGTCGTGCATGTCGTGCGGTCCGACAGCGATCAGGCAGGTGCGCAGCTCGGGGGGCGGGTCCATCAGCAGCGCCCACTGGGTCCAGCCCACGTAGGAGCCCCCGGAGGTCGCGAGCCGTCCGTCGAACCACGGCTGCGTCCGCAGCCAGGCCACCGCGTCCTGGGCGTCGCCGGCCTCGTTCGCCATCGGGTAGAAGTCTCCCGTGGAGCCGAACGTGCCGCGGCAGCTCTGCAGCACGACGTGGTACCCGCGGTCCGCGTAGACCCTCGCCTCCAGGTCGTGCGGGAAGCCGCGCCCGTACGGCGTGCGCAGGAGGACCGTGCCCCTCGGCCGGTCGGTGACGGGGGCGTAGTGGTCCGTCACCAGGACCGCGCCGTCGCGCGCGGGAGTCGGAAAGTTCCGCTCGACCCGGTAGCCGTATCGGGTGCCGGGCAACCGCATCAGGCGGGTCAGGAGCCGGTCGGCCGCGCGGGTGGCCGGGCTCGGGGGTGTCGGAGCGGTGTGACGTGGAAGTGTCGTGGTCATGGCCTGGTTCTCTGAGGACTGGTTCGGGCGTGGGGGGTGGGGCCGGGCTTCACAGGCAGCCGCGCAGCGCGCGGCTGAGCGCGTCGGCCCGGTCGTCGGGGAGACCGCCGGGCTGCGCGGTCTGGTAGGCGAACGCGACCTCGGACTCCAGGTGTGCGAAGCCGAGGCACCCGCCCAGGCCGTCGTGTCCGAAGCTGCCGGGGCCGATCATGGGCCGGTGGGCGGAGCTGGTCATGAAGCCGGTCCCCCAGCCGCTGTTCGCGTCCGGGCCCACGAACGGACGCCCCTGCGAGCGCACCACGAGGGCGTCGCGGACGATGTCCGGGCCCAGCAGTCTGACGCCGTCGACCTCGCCGACCGTGGCCGCGTACAGCCGCGCCAGGCTGCGGGCGTCGGTCACGAGGTTGCCCGCCGGCATCTCGACCGACAGCCACGCCTGCGTGTTGGCGACCTGGGCGATCCGGGCGATGTCGTAGAGACCGCCCAGGCTGATGGAGCGTTCGACCAGGGGCGCGGCGAGGGCCTCGGCCATCATGGCGACGGCCTCGGGGTCCGTGTTGGGCAGCGGGTCCGCCAGGGGATGGAGGTCGGGGGACGCGGTGTCGGCGCCGTACGTCATCGTCAGGTCCAGGGGATCGGCGATGTGCTCGCGCAGCCACTGGCCGGGGCGCAGTCCCGTGGCCCGGCGCAGCACCTCGCCGGCCAGCCAGCCGAACGTGAGCGCGTGGTAGGCGTACGCCGTCCCGGGGGTCCAGGCCGGTGCCTGCCGGGCCAGGGTGTCCGCCACCGGTTCCCAGGCCCGCAGATCCTCCAGTGTCAGGTCCGCCTCGGGCGCCACCAGGCCCGCCCGGTGTGAGAGGAGGTGCCGTACCGTCGTCGCTTCCTTGCCGTTCTCGGCGAACTCCGGCCAGTACTTCGCGACCGGTGCGTCGACGTCGATCAGGCCGCGCTCGGCGGCCATCAGCAGACAGACGGTGGTGACGCCCTTGCTCACCGAGAACATGACGGTGCGGGTGTCGGGCGTCCAGGCGCCCCGGGCGGTCCGACCGGCCCAGATGTCCACCACCGGCGCTCCCTGGGCGTACACCACGCAGGAGGCCGCTGTGTCGCCGCGGTGCCGGAAGTTGTCGGCGAAGGCGTCCGCGACCGGTTCGAAGCCGCTGGAGACGTGGCCTTTCACCCGTACTTCTGTCATGTCACGCACTCCCTCGTGCCGTGTTGTCCCGGATCTGGGTGATGATGTGCGGCCAGAGCGGCTGGGGAAGTTCGTGGCCCATGCCGGGGTGGATCGTGAGCTTCGAGTCCGCGATCAGTTCGTGCATGACCTTGGATGCGTCGGGGCCGATCAGGCGGTCGCCGTCGCCGTGCAGGAGTGTGGTGGGCACGGTGATGCGGTGCAGGTGAGGCGTGCGGTCGGGAGAGTGGTCGAGCGCTTCCAGCTGCCGCTCGATGCCGTCGGGGTCGTAGTCCCGGTCGTACATCTGGCCGCCGAGTTCGCGCAGCCACGCGGTGTCCTGGGGATATCCGGGTGAGGCGCACGCGGCTTCGTTCTCCAGGTACAGCGCGATCGCCTCGTCGCGGTCGCGGGCCCGGGGGCGGTGCGTCCGCTCGTCGACCAGGTCGCGTCCGGCGAGGAAGTCCGTGCTGGGCGCCGTGTAGATCAGGGCGAGGGTGAGCACACGGGTGGGGTGGTCGAGGGCGAGTTGCTGGGCGACCATGCCGCCCATCGACTGCCCGACCACGTGTGCGGCGGGAATGCCGAGCGCGGTGAGAAGGCCCGCGGTGTCGTCCGCCATGTCGGCCAGGGTGTAGCCGCCCTGCGGGAACTTCTGCGACAGGCCGACGTCCCTGTTGTCGAAGCGCAGGACGTGGAAGCCGGCGTCGGCGAGTTGCCGGCACAGTTCGGCGCGCCAGCCGAGCATGTGGGCCCCGAGGCCCTGGATGAGCAGCAGCGGTGGGTGGTTCGGATCGCCGAAGGTGTCGTGGTGGAGCGACACCCCGGTGGGTGCGGTGACTTGGGGCATGGAGGGCTCCGTACGGTTATCGGATCGAGCGGATGGCGATGGCCAACGCACCGGCGACCAGGGCGGACGCGCCGCTGACGAGGAACAGTGAGCCGTATCCGCCGAGTCCGATGAGGGAGCCGGCGATGGCGGGGGCGGCGAGCTGGGGCAGGCCGGTGGCGACGTTGAGGATCGCGAAGTCGCGTCCTTCGCTCTCCTTGTCCGGCAGGACCAGTGACATGACGGCGAGGTCGACGGCGAAGTACGTGCCCAGCGAGGCGCCCGAGACGGCCGAGTACGCGAGCATCGCACCCCAGCTGTGGCTGACGATCGGTATGACCTGGGACAGGCCCAGGCCGAGGGCGCTGATCGCGATGAACAGCTTGCGCCGGTCGAGCTTGTCGGCGAGCCAGCCGCAGAGCGTGGCGACGGCGATCCAGGTGCCGAACGAGACGGTCGAGAGGGTGCTCACCGCGAGGGCGACATTGCCGCCGGGGACGTTCTCGGCGCCGAGGTAGTCCTGCACGGCGAAGAAGAGGTAGCCGGAGACCGTGAAGTAGGCCAGGAACAGCCCGAACCGGCTGGCGAAGGCCAGGGCGAAGTCACGGTGGCCGAAGGCGCGGAAGAACGCCCGGACGGCGGCGACCGCGTTGCCGCGTTCCTTCGGTCGCTCCGGCACGAGGTCGAGCGATGAGGGCTCCCGCGCACCGGTCACGAGTGCCAGCGTCGTGACGAACAGCACCAGCGCGAGCACCGTGTACGCCCAGACCTGGCTGACCCGGCTCGCCAGGTTGACGCCGAAGAGGATGCCCACGGGCGTGCCGAGGCCGATGATCGCGGAGGCGATGCCACGCCTGGCCACGGGCACCCGGTCGGGCAGGATCGCCGAGATCGCCCCGCCGTAGAAGTTCGAGGTGAACCACAGGATCGGGACCAGGATCGCGAGGGCGACCAGTCCGGTGCTCAGGCCCAAGGCGATCGTCAGCAGGGCGGACACGCCGGCCATCAGCAGCAGCCACGGGGCGCGCCGGCCGAACCGGGAGCGCGTACGGTCCGACAGCGCTCCGCCGGTGGGAAGGGCGAGCATGGAGGCCACCGCGCCCAGGGTCGTCAGCAGCGCCAGCACGCCGACCTTGGAGCCGGGCGCGAGGTCGGCCACCTGGGCGGGGAGCAGGATCACCCCGATCCCGTTGAAAAGGGCGTACATCGCGGTGGTCGCCGGGAAGACGAAGGCGAGCAGGCGGCCCAGGCGGACGGGATCGGCGGGGGCGGGAACGCGGCCGGGTGTCGTGTCGGTGGTGACGGGGATCGTGTCGTCCATGACAGATCTCTCTTCGTGTGGATCCACCCCGTCGGCGCGCGGAAGGCGGTGATGGGCCGGGGTGGGCGGCTCGGGCAAAACGGGTGCGGGGCGTCCCCCGGCAGGCCATTGCGGCGACCGATGCGGCGACCCAATGAAATCTAATACGTATTAGATCGCTGATCGCCGTACCGTAGCCTGTGACTGAAGACGTGGCAAGAGGCGGGGAGGGGCATTGCCGAGGGTCACCAGCAAGGACGTGGCGCGGGAGGCCGGGGTCTCGCAGACCACGGTGAGCTTCGTGCTCAACGGCAGGGAGGAGCACGGCCTCTCCGCGGAGACCCGCCGTCGTGTCCTGGAGACGGCGAAGCGTCTCGGTTACGTGCCGTCGGGGGCCGGCCGCGCGCTGCGCAAGGGCCGGAGCAACGTCGTGCTCTGCGTGGTTCCGGACTTCCCCGTCGCCGAGGCCATGGAGCAGTTCAAGCTGGCCCTCGGCCGGTCGCTGGGCGAGGCCGGTTACACCTGCGTGTATCTGCACCACGCCGGGACGGCCACGCCGCTGGCCGAGCTGTGGCAGCACGTCCAGCCGGCGGTGGTCGTCGCGTTCGGCAGCCTGCCGCCCGCCGACGCGCAGTCACTGCGCCGGGCTGAAATCCCGCTGCTCGACGGTGTGTTCACGCCTGACGGCAGCGGCCTGACCGGGCTGAGCCAGGAAGACATCGGACGGTTGCAGATCGAGCACCTCGCGGCCCGCGGCCACCGGCACATCGGCTACGCCGCGCTGGACGACCCACGGGAGCGGCCCTTCTGCCTGCCGCGCCTGGAGGGAGCCACCCGGGCCTGCCGCGAACTGGGCCTGCCGGCTCCGCGGGTGGTCAGCATGCGGTACTCGCGGGACAGCGCCCGGGCCGCCGTCGTGGAGTGGACGCGGGGCGCCACCCCGGTCACGGCGGTCGCCGCGTTCAACGACCTGATCGCCCTCGCCGTCCTGGCGAGCTGCCGCACCCAGCACATCGACGTCCCGGACGACCTGGCCCTCATCGGCGTCGACGACCTCCCCGTGAGCTCGCTCGCCGTACCGGCCCTGACCACCATCGGCATGGACCTCACCGCGGCGGCCAGCAATCTCACCGCCGGCATCCTCACGGCGGTCGGGGCTCCGGTGCCCGCGGTGCCGAGCGGGATCGAGGCGGGCGACATCCTGGGGCTCGTCCAGCGCGAGACGACGTAGCCGCCGCAGTTGACGTGCCGTGCGAGGGTCCGTCTACAACTTGCCCGTCCTGAAGTCCGCGCTGCTCTTGAGGATCGCGGAGTCCATGCCCCAGTTCTCCGGCTGGACCCTCTCCCAGAGACTTCCCTTGCCGAGTTCCCTGCCCAGCCGGTCCTCTCGACGGAACCACTCCTCGGCGCTCCTGACCCTGTCGGGGTGGATTTCGTCGAGCAGGGCGTAGTCCCTGGTGATGATCCCGTGCTTCCACACATTCCAGAAGCCGGTGAAATTGTCACGGAAGCTCATGGTGCTCTTGTCGTTCGGGTCGGCGTTGTACCCGGCGGGGTGATCGGCGAGCCCGGTCAGGTCCGGGCTGTTCCAGTACGCGTCCAGGTCGGTGTCGATGTACCGCGCCGGGTGCCCGGTGACCTTCTCGAACGCCGCGGCCATGTCGGCGTAGGTCATGTGCTCGATGGCGACTTCGAGGTCCATACCGTTGGCCCGTTCCGGGTGGTCGAAGAGCCAGCGAACGTAGAACCCGCAGTCCTCCAGGGCCACGTGCGGAACGGCTCCCTCACCGAGAGGGACCCGCCACGTGACGACACCGTCCTCGACGGTGGGCGTCATGGGCGTGAGCGGTGAGATCACCATCTCGATGTAGGGACCCGAGGTGAAGACCGCCGCGCCCATCCGGTCGCTGTTCCTCTCGTTCTGGAACAGCACCCATTCGGCCATACGGCCCTTGCCGTCATAGTGGCCGGTACGGAACCTGGAGTCGTAGCCGGACTTCTTGAGGGCGTAGTCGAGGTTTCCGTAGACGAAGAACTTGATTCCTTCTTCGATCGCGATCTCGTACGTGCGGAAGGCCCAGTAGGTCTCCGTCTTCTCGCCGGTGTTGAACCCGTCGATGTTGACGAACGCCCCGTCGCAGCCGCGGAATCCCTCGCGCAGTACGTCCTCGTCGGCGAACGTCCCCTCGAGGATGGAGACGTTGCCGAGCGCGAGAAGCTCCTGGGCCCGGGGCGAGGTGGCGTCCCGGGTGAGGACCTTGACGGAGTACTTCTTGTCGGCGACGAGAGCGCGGACGACGGGCATGCCCTGGGCGCCTGTGCCGCCGATCACGAAGATCGAGGAGGTGGCATGAGAGGTCACGTGAACTCCAAGCTGGAAACCGATCGGTTTCCAGCACGGTACACCGATCGGTTTCCGCCCGGCAAGCGCTGAGTCCTGCGACACCTCGCCCGCCGCGCCGAGCAGAAGGCCGACCGCGCGGGTCACGTGGCGCGATCCTTCGCAGCCTCCAAGAGGTGTGGGTGCCCGGTCGTCGCCCTCGTGCCGGATGACCGGCTTGGCTGTGAGGCGAGGAGGGCGTCGGGGCGTCGGCGAGCGTGGGAGTCCTGGTGAGGCGCGCCGCCCGGGGTGGCCGCGAACTCCCCGTGACCTCCAGGTCACGGCCGCTGCGCGCTGTCGGTGGGAGTCAGACCCAGGCGGCCTCCTCCGCCGCCGCCCTGGACGCCATCGAGACCAGTACGCCCAGCGGGGCGAGACCGTCGAGATCATCGGGCTGAACGAGCCCAGCGGTCGGGTCCAGCAGACGCTCAGCGGCGAGCTCAGCCGGAGGCCGGCGTCGGCTGTCGGCGTGTTCGCGCACCGCCGGACGGCAGCGGCAGGACTGACGATCCCTGTCCGGCTGCGGGCCGTGTGCGCTGCGGGCGCGGCCCACGGAACCGGCAGGCGGACAGGGGTCGTTGGCCTGTCAGAGAGACGTCCTCGGGCTGTCAGAGCCAGCCGTTGCGTCGGAAGGCCCGGTACAGCAGTCCCGAGCCGAGGGCCATCAGGGCCAGTGCGCACGGGTAGCCGTACCGCCAGTCCAGCTCGGGCATGTGGGCGAAGTTCATGCCGTAGACGCCGGCGACCATGGTGGGGATGGCGAGGATGGCCGCCCAGGCACTGATGCGGCGCATGTCGTCGTTCTGCCAGGTGCCCACCTTCGCCAGGTGGGCGTCGAGGACGGAGCCGAGCAGGTCGTCCAGGGCGCGCACTTCGGTGTCGGTGCGGGTGAGGTGGTCGGCGACGTCACGGAAGTACGGCACGGCTTCCCGTGGCCAGTCCTCACGAGGCGCGGTGAAGGGATGCATCACCGGAACCAGCGGCTGGACGGCGTCGCGGAACTCCACCACCTCCCGCTTGAGCGAGTAGATGCGTTCCGTCAGATCGTCGCGCGCGGGTGAGAAGACGCACCGTTCGAGTTCGGTGAGGTCCGCCCTGACCTGCGCGGCGGCCTGCGCATAGGCGTCGACGATCACGTCGGTGACCGCGTGCAGAACGCTGACCGGTCCGAACCGGGTCATCTGCGGCTCGGCCGCCAGTCGGTCGGCGGCCTCGGTCGTGGGGTCGAGGGCACCGTGCCGGACGGTCAGCGCGAACGACGGGCCGAGAAAGACCATGACCTCGCCGGTCTCCACATCGGCGGACCGCTCGACGAACCACAGCGTCTTCACCGCGACCGCCAGCAGATCGCCGTAGCGCTCCTGTTTCGGCCTCTGATGCGCCTGGACAGCGTCCTCGATCGCCAGAGGATGCAGCTTCAGGTGCTCGCCCAGCCTTTGCAGCTCGTCCGGTCGGGGCTCGTCCATTCGGATCCAGGCGAACTCGTCGGGCTTGAGGGCGGCCAGGCGGTCGAGAGTGGCCTGGCACCCGCCGTCCTCCTGACGGCAGTCGATCTTCTCGCCCTCACCCGTCGGATGTCGGTAGATCACACATTCCATGCCCTCTCGGATGCTTCGGCCGCGCCATTCCATGCGTGGCCGGTGCCGGGGGCCGGCGCGCGAACACCAGTTCGCCCACCAAGTCGCCCTGGGACGGAACGACGAGAAGGGGGCCGGTACCGCGCGTACCGGCCCCCTGGGCATGTCGGATCAGCCGGGCCAGGTGCCGGTCAGGCTCCGCGTGGCGGTGGCACCGCCTCGGTCGACGACCGCCTTGACCGCGGCGAAGATCGCACCTTGCAGGGTGGCGGCCAGCACCACTTCGCCCCAGTTGCGCTCCTCGTCGGTGGCGTCGGGGGCGTCCTGGTCGTGGCCCAGCATCTTCCACGCCTGCTTGAACACGGCACCGGCGATGACGCCGCTGACGGCGCCGACGGCCAGGCCGACCGGCTTGTAGGCGATCTTCGATGCTTTCATCGGTTCACTCCTTGCGGCGGCAGGCCAGCCACACCACCACGGCGGCACCGACGGCCGCCAGCAGCAGGTTGCGGTTGTTGCGCGCCAGCTCCGCGCCCTGGGCGGTCTTCTGCTGTACGGGTTCGGGAGCCTTGTCGTGCCAGAGCTGGGTGGCCTGCGCTGTCTTCGTGCGTGCCTGTTCGGCGGCCTGGGCGGCCTTGTCCTTGACCGGGTCGGGCAGCTTGTCCTGTGCCTGATGGGCCAGGTCGGCGGCCTTGGTCTTGAGCTGACCGGCCTTGACCGTGGCCTGTTCCCTGGCGTGGGCGGCCTTGACGGCGGCCTGCTCCTTGGCGTGGGCGGCCTTGACGGTGGCCTGTTCCCTGGCGTGGGCGGCCTTGACGGTGGCCTGTTCCCTGGCGTGGGCGGCCTTCTGCTGGGCGCGTGCCTTGACGTCGGTCTTGGCGGCGAGGGCCTCGACCGTGTCACCGAGTTCGGTCCGGGTCTGCTCGACCTGTTCGCGCAGCTCTTCGGGGCCGGCGGCGGTCGGCTCGTCGTGGGGTGGCTGGGTCATCGCTGTGCGCTCTCCTTGATCTCGGCCACGTCGGCCTTCACGTTCTCGATCGTCTGCTCAGGTGTGGGCGGTGCCGCCTGGCTGACCTGCTTCTTGCCGCTCAGGGCCATCACCGCGGCGATCACCCCCAGCACGGCGGTCACGATCAGTGCCGCGGCCCACACGGGAAGCGGTACGGCAAGCGCCGCGATGGCGGTGGCCACCAGGGCCTGGAGCATCAGGAACCCGACCACTCCGGCGCCGCCGAACAGGCCGCCACCCTTGCCGTAGCGCTTGCCCTTCTCCTTCATCTCCGCCTGTGCCAGGCGCATTTCGCCACGCACCAGCTCCGTGAGCTGCTGCGAGGCCTTCTGCACCAGTTCGCCCACCGGCTCCTGGCCGGAAGGTCGCGGGCTGTGGTCGGTCCCGGACGAGTACGGCTGTGTGCTCGACACGGCCATCACCTCCCGTCCCTCTCATCGCTCGGGCCGGCCGGTCCGGCCCTCCGCCGGCGAGTACCCCGAACGACCCAGCTCAGGGCAGACCGGCGCGGGAATCTGAATTCGCGTGACGGCCTCATGGCGGCACAGGGCGCGCACGGCGCGGCACTACCTGACAGCCCGCCCGACCTGGCGAAGCACCCTGCCTCTTCTCCCAGGTCAGGCACTCATGACGCCTGGGGCGGCGGTCGCCTACTCAAGGCGACGGCGGTCCTCATCGGTCCACTTGCGTGTGTCGCGCGGCTCGACGTACGGCTCCTCCGTCGGCGGGTGGCCGCCGGCGACCGCGCGCTGGCGGATGCCCTCGGCGTCGAACTCGAGGCCCAGCAGGATCGCGATGTTGGTGATCCACAGCCATATCAGGAAGACGATCACTCCGGCGAAGGTGCCGTAAGTCTTGTTGTACGACGCGAAGTTCGCCACGTAGAGCGCGAACCCGGCGGAGGCGATCATCCAGATGACCACGGCGAGGAAGCTGCCCGGCGTGATCCACTTGAAGCCGCGGACCTTCGCGTTGGGGCTGGCCCAGTAGAGGATCGCGATCATGAGGGTGACCAGGACGACCAGGACCGGCCACTTCGCGATCGACCACACGGTCAAGGCCGTGTCACCGACCCCGAGGACGTCCCCGGCGCGCTGGGCCAGAGGGCCGGTGAAGACGACGATCAGGGCGCTGACCACGGCGAGGACCAGCAGTACGACGGTCAGGGCCAGCCGCAGCGGCAGGACCTTCCACACCGGACGGCCTTCGGGCACGTCGTAGACGGCGTTGGAGGCGCGGATGAACGCCGCCACATAGCCGGACGCCGACCACACGGCCAGGACCAGGCCGACGATCGCCATGATCGACCCCACGCCGGAGTTGCCCTGCAACTGCTGCACCGCGTTGCGGATCACATCGCTGGCGGCGCCCGGAGTGAGCTGCTGGATGTTGTCCAGCACCTTGTCGGTGGTCGACTTTCCGGAGATACCCAGCAGAGAGACCAGCACCAGCAGCGCGGGGAACAGCGCCAGGATGCCGTAGTAGGTCAGGCCGGCCGCACGATCGGTGAGTTCGTCTCGCTTGAACTCCTTCAACGTGCCGCGCAGCGCCGCCGACCACGACTGCCTCGACATCCCGGTGGGGGCGTCCGGGGCGTTGCGCTCCACTTCGGGGCCGGGACCGAACCTCCCCGGCTCGTCCTCGCGGCCGTAGGAATCGGCGCGGCCTTCCTGCTCGTCGGCCTGGAGGTCGTCGGAGCGACCCGAGCCATGGCGAACGTCGTGATGCCTGTGTCCGAGTTTCATAAGTTTCGACATATCGGGCGAGTAACCACAAATGCTGCAATCACGCCACTGGGCCCTCACCTCTGGCGGGCGTCGGGTCAGGCGTGAGACCGGACCCGAAGGCCACTCCGCTCAGGCGTGAGACCGGGCCGAAGGCCACTGAGCTCGCGGCGGCCGCCGTCGCCCGCACTCGTCGCCGCGGCCACCGAGACGAGGTCACCGAGACATCGACTCACGCCCCCAGCGCCGCGCGGACGGCCTCGGCCCGCTCCTCGGTGAAAACGCCGCTGTCGAGGAGCGGCAGGACGGAGAGCACGCCTCCCGACGAGCCCCAACTGCCCTCGTCGATCACCCGGAAGTTGACCCACCAGGCCGGCGAAGGCTTCTCCAGCCCACAGGCCGCCGCGAGCGCGGCCAGCACCCTCTCGATCACCGCGGCGCGTACGTCCCGCTGCCAGGCGGCGTCCATGACCGCGATGTCGATCACCATGACGTCGAGGTCGGGAGCTGCGTCGGCCAGCAGCCGTCCGCCGATGGCGATCATGTCCCGCTCGCGCTCGACGAAGTGCACCTGGAACCCGCCCCTGGCGGCCGGGGCGTGCTGCCCGACCTCCGGCACGAGTACCGCGTCGGTCAGCGTCTCGGCCAGTTCCCGCCGCCGCTCGACCCCCAGCCGCCCCTTCGGGGCGTTCACGGTGATGATGGTCATGCCGACCTCCTATAACAGTCGTTATAGAACGGCAGGCTACAGCACTCGCCGGCGCGGCCCGGCCACCGCGTGGATCACCAGGCCACCGCACCGTGACGGTCGCGGAAGACGCCGGTCGGGCCGTCCGCCCCGATGGTGGCGAGGGCGACGATCGCGTCGGTCCCCTCGGTCACCGTCTGCGGTCCGCTGTGCCCGTTGAAGTCGGTCGCGGTGTAGCCCGGGTCGGCCGCGTTGACTTTCACGTCCGGCCAGGACTTCGCGTACTGCGTGGTCAGCATGGTCACGGCCGCCTTGGACGCCGTGTAGAGCGGTGCGAGGTTCCGCCCCTCGGCGCGCTGCGCGTCATGGGTCAGCTCGAACGACCCCATGCCGCTGGAGACATTGACGATGACCGGGTGCGAGGACTTGCGCAGCAGCGGCAGGAACGCGTGCGTCACCCGGACGATCCCCACGACGTTGACGTCGAACACCGCGGTCGCGTCAGCGCCCGTGAGTTCGTCGGCGGGGACGTGCGGTCCGAGGACACCGGCGTTGTTGATCAGTACGTCGACGCCGCCCTCGCGAGCCGCGACGTCGGCGGCGGCCGCGGTGACCGACGCGTCGTCGGTCACGTCGATCTGGACGAAGCGGGCCCCGAGCGCGTCGGCGGCCGCCCGGCCGCGTTCGTTGTCGCGGGCGCCGAGGAGGACGGTGTGGCCGGCCTCGATCAGGCGGCGGGCGGTCTCGTACCCGAGGGACTTGTTGGCCCCTGTGATGAAAGTCGTGGTCATGCGTTCACTCTCGGGCGGCGGCGCGAGGACAACCAGTGCCTCCCGCGACGGTAGGACCGCCAGTACCAGGCACGGCGACCGCACGGCCCCCACAATGGTCGAGTGGACGAGACCCTTGGCACGGCACTGCGCCGCTGGCGCGACCGGCTTTCCCCCGCCGACGTCGGACGGCCCTCGCGCCCCGGCCGACGTGCGGCGGGGCTGCGACGCGAGGAACTCGCCGATCTCGCGGGGCTGTCGGTCGACTACGTGGTGCGGCTGGAGCAGGGACGGGCCACGAGCCCTTCGGCGCAGGTCGTCGCCAGCCTGGCCAGGGCACTGCAACTGCACCCCGCGGAACGGGACTACGCCTACCGCCTGGCCGGCCTCCTCCCGCCCCAGGAGGGGACGGTCTCCACCCACGTCCCGACCGGGGTGCAGCGGATGCTGGCCCGCCTCGGCGAGTTCCCCGTGGGCGTGTTCAGCGCCGACTGGACGCTGCTGTCCTGGACCCCCGCGTGGGCGGCGCTGCTGGGCGACCCCAGCGCACGGACCCCCACCGAGCGGAACCTGGTGAGGTCGGTCTTCACCACCGGGCCCTCGGGGCTCGCGGCCTGGCCCGTGCGCAATGACGGCGACGCCCTGGAGGCCGCCCTCGTCGCCGACCTGCGCACCGCTCTGGTCGACCACCCCCGCGACCGCGGCCTGATCGACCTCGTCGAGGAACTGCGCTCCACCAGCGCGGAGTTCACCCGGCTGTGGGACGAGGGCGCGGTCGGACCGCACGTCTCGGCCCGCAAGACCATCGAGCACCCCGAGGTCGGCGACGTGACGTGCGACTGCGACGTGCTCACCGTCCCGGGCAGCGACATCCGCCTCATCGTCTACACAGTGGCCGCGGGCTCCCCCGACGCGGAGAAACTGGAGTTCCTGCGAGCCACGAGCGGCGGCCACGTGGGAGGTCCCTCGCCACACGGACCGGGCCTGTTCTCCACGCCGTGACGACCGCGCGGCCACGCCCGGAAGCCCGGACGTGAAGCTCCCCCGGCACCACGGCGGGACTCAGGACGAGTCCCCTCGTGACGGATCCCCGTAGCGGGCGGCGACCGCTACGGCGCGGTCCCGCAGGGACATGCGCAACGACTCCGGCGTCAAGGCCTCCGCATCCGTGCCGAGTTGCCACAGCGCCCACTCCGCGTGCCGCAGGTCCTGGAACGTCACCTCCAGCCGCAGCCAGCCGTCCCCGTCGGGTTCCGCTCCGCGCAGGGCCACGGCGCTGCTCAGCAGGTCCTCCCGCCGCTCGGGGTTCACCCGTACCAGCACGGCGATGTGGCCGTCGGACAGGAACCGCGCGCAGCGCTCCCACCAGACCTGGTCCAGATCGACCCGGTCGGGCCGTTGCGCCGGTTCGGGCAGTTCCTCGGCGGCCAGCACCCGTGACAGCCGGTAGGTGCGGTCCGCGCCCGCTCGCGTGGCCAGCAGATAGCCGCGTTCGCGCACGGTGACCAGGCCGATCGGGTCCACCGTGCGCCACCGCGGCGCCTGGTCGGTGGCCGCGTAGTGGATGCGCAGCCGGTGCCCGGCGAGCACCGCGCGTCGGATCTCGCTCATCGCGGTACCGGGCACCTCGTCGGTGGCCGGCCGGCGTGAGAGCAGGTCGGTCTCCGGTTCGACGAGCAAGCGCCGGGCCGCGTCGCTCGCGGTGGCCCGATGGCTCTCGGGCAGCGCGTCGACCACCTTGCGCAGGGCCGAGGCGAGCGCCGGGCCGAGGCCGAACACCTGCTCGCCGCGCCCCGCTCCGGCGGTCAGCAGGGCGACGGTCTCGTCGTGGTTCAGCCCGGTGAGCTCGGTCCGGAAACCCGGCAACAGGGCGAACCCGCCGTGCCGGCCGCGCTCGGCGTAGACCGGGACGCCCGCCGCGGACAGCGCCTCGATGTCGCGCAGCACGGTGCGCGTGGACACCTCCAGCTCGCGGGCGAGCGTGGCCGCGGTCATCCGGCCGCGCTGCCGCAGCAGCAGCACCAGCGAGACCAAGCGATCGGCGCGCACACGGGGACCTTATCGAATACATGACAGAGGGTGTCGTGATGTCCCGGAAGGCTGGTGCGCACCGAGATCGGCGGCGGCGACGGCGCCGACGGACGTACGCATTCCCGACGCATCGAATGGAGCCGAAGTGGCAGTGGAACGAACGGCGGTCAACCCGGTGACGTGGTCGCTGGAGATGGGTTTCAACCAGGGCGAGGTCGTCTCCGGGCACACCCGGACGCTGTACTGCTCCGGACAGACCGCGATGGGCGACGACGGCAGACCCCGGCACGAAGGCGACATGGCGGCCCAGTTGGCGCTGAGTCTCGACAACCTGGAGGCCGTGCTCGGCAAGGCCGGCATGTCCCTCGCGGACCTCGTCCGGCTCAACGTCTACACCACGGACGTCGACCTGCTCTTCCCGCACTACGGCGTGCTGGCGGGACGGCTGGCCGCGGCGGGGGTGGCACCGGCCACCACGATGCTCGGGGTGAGCCGGCTGGCGGTCCCCGGCCAGATGGTCGAGCTGGAGGGCACCGCCGTCGCGTGAGCGCGCCCTTCGCCGAACCGCGGGGAGCGTGATCACGTCCCTGGCGGGATCGCTGGGAGGCGTGACCACGCCCCTCGCGGGATCACGGGAGACCGGGGTCACAGTGTCGTGGAGGGCAAGGTCACAGCCGTGCCCTCTGCTGCTCCTTCGGGGGTCTGGCCTAGCATCCGAGCATGACGGTCCTGCCTGACGACGGGCTCTCGCTGGCCGCCGAGTTCCCTGACGCGAACCTTGATCAGTGGCACAGCCTGGTGGCGGGTGTCCTGCGCAAGTCGGGCAAGGAAGTCTCCGGCGCGGCAGCGGAGGACGCCCTGTCCACCGCGCTCGAGGACGGGCTGCGCACCCGCCCCCTGTACACCGCGCACGATGCCGCACCCGACCCCGGTTTCCCCGGCTTCGCCCCCTTCGTGCGCGGCGCCCGCCCGGAGGGGAACACCGCCGGCGGCTGGGACGTACGGCAGCGGCACACGGTCGCCGACAACGGCGCGGTGCTCACCGACCTGGAGAACGGTGTCACCTCGCTGTGGCTGGTCGCCGGCGAGGGCGGCATCCCGGTCGACTCGCTCGGCCAGGTCCTCGACGGCGTCTACCTCGACCTCGCGCCGGTCGTCCTCGACGCGGGCGGCCAATTCGAGTCCGCCGCACAGGAGTTGCTGCGGATCTACGCCGAGCGCGGCATCGACGGCACGGCCGCGCGCGGCAACCTCGGCGCCGACCCGCTCGGCCACGAGGCGCGTACCGGCGAGGCGTCGGACTTCGCGCCGGTCGTCCCGCTCGCGCGCACGTGTGCCGAGGAGTACCCGGGGCTGCGGGCGCTGACCGTGGACGCGCTGCCGTACCACGAGGCCGGCGGTTCGGCCGCGCAGGAGCTGGGCGCCTCGATCGCCACCGGTGTCGCCTATCTGCGCGAACTCACCGAAGCCGGGCTGAGCGTCGAACAGGCCTGTGCGCAGCTGGAGTTCCGGTACGCGGCGACGGCCGACCAGTTCCTGACGATCGCCAAGCTGCGGGCCGCGCGCCGACTGTGGGCGCGGGTCGCCGAGGTGTGCGGGGCGCCCGGTGCCGGGGCGCAGGCGCAGCACGCCGTGGTGTCGCCGGTGATGATGACCCGCCGCGACCCGTGGGTGAACATGCTGCGGGCGACGATCGCCACCCTGGCCGCCGGCGTCGGCGGCGCGGAGGCGGTCACCGTGCTCCCCTTCGACCACGCGCTCGGCCTGCCGGACGCGTTCGCCCGCCGCATCGCCCGCAACACCTCGACGATCCTGGTCGAGGAGTCGCACCTGTCCCGGGTGATCGACCCGGCGGGCGGCTCCTGGTACGTGGAGCGGCTGACCGACGAACTCGCCGAAGCCGCCTGGCGGTTCTTCCGGACGATCGAACGCGACGGCGGCCAGGCGGCCGTCCTGCGCTCCGGGCGCATCCGCACCGACCTGGCCACGACGTGGGCGCAGCGCTCCAAGAAGCTGGCCACCCGGCGCGAACCCATCACCGGCGTCAGCGAGTTCCCGTATCTCGGCGAGAAGCCCGTGGAGCGCGCCCCCGCGCCCGAGTCCCGCACCGGTGGCCTGCCCCGCGTCCGGCGCGACGAGGCCTACGAGGAGCTGCGCGCCCGCTCCGACGCCCACCTCGCGGCGACCGGGTCACGCCCCCGCGTCTTCCTGGCCGCGCTCGGCCCGGCCGCCGCCCACACCGCGCGCCTGACCTTCGCCGCCAACCTCTTCCAGGCCGGCGGCATCGAGCCCGTCACCGAGGGCACCTTCGAGGACAGCGGCGCCACCGAGGCCTGCCTGTGCTCCAGCGAAGCGCTGTACGAGGAACAGGCCGACGACGTCGTACGGACCCTCAAGTCGGCAGGCGCCCGGCATGTGTTCCTCGCCGGGCGGCCCGGGCAGTACGCCGATGTGGACTCCTACGTCTTCGCGGGCTGCGACGCCGTCGCCGTGCTCACCGCCACCCTCGACCGCATGGGAGTGTCCTGATGACCGCCCCCGCCGGCCCTTCCGTCCCCGACTTCAGCGGGATCGAGCTGGGGTCCCCGGCCACCGACGGCGGCGCCGACGAGTGGCGTACGGCCGTCAAGGACGCCACGCAGACGGCCGACCCGGTGTGGGAGACGCCCGAGGGCATCGAGGTCAAGCCGCTCTACACCGGCGCCGACCTGGAGGGCCTGGACTTCCTGGAGACGTACCCGGGTGTGGCGCCGTACCTGCGCGGCCCGTACCCGACGATGTACGTCAACCAGCCCTGGACGATCCGCCAGTACGCGGGCTTCTCCACCGCCGAGGAGTCCAACGCCTTCTACCGGCGCAACCTCGCGGCCGGCCAGAAGGGCCTGTCGGTCGCCTTCGACCTGCCCACGCACCGCGGCTACGACAGCGACCACCCCCGCGTGACCGGTGACGTCGGCATGGCGGGCGTGGCCATCGACTCGATCTACGACATGCGGCAGCTGTTCGACGGCATCCCGCTGGACAAGATGTCCGTGTCGATGACGATGAACGGCGCCGTGCTGCCGGTGCTGGCGCTGTACATCGTGGCGGCGGAGGAACAGGGCGTACCGCCCGAGAAGTTGGCCGGGACCATCCAGAACGACATCCTCAAGGAGTTCATGGTCCGCAACACCTACATCTATCCGCCGAAGCCGTCGATGCGGATCATCTCCGACATCTTCGCGTACACCTCGCAGCGGATGCCCCGTTACAACTCGATCTCCATCTCGGGCTACCACATCCAGGAGGCCGGTGCGACGGCCGACCTGGAGCTGGCGTACACCCTCGCGGACGGTGTCGAGTACATCCGGGCGGGACGCGAAGTCGGCCTGCACGTGGACGCGTTCGCTCCCCGGCTGTCGTTCTTCTGGGCGATCGGCATGAACTTCTTCATGGAGATCGCCAAGCTCAGGGCGGCGCGGCTGCTGTGGGCCAAGCTGGTCAAGCAGTTCGACCCTCAGAACGCCAAGTCCCTCTCCCTGCGCACCCATTCGCAGACCTCCGGCTGGTCGCTGACCGCTCAGGACGTGTTCAACAACGTCACGCGCACCTGTGTCGAGGCGATGGCGGCGACCCAGGGCCACACCCAGTCGCTGCACACCAACGCCCTTGATGAAGCACTGGCGTTGCCCACCGACTTCTCGGCGCGCATCGCCCGCAACACCCAGCTGCTGATCCAGCAGGAGTCCGGTACGACCCGGGTCATCGACCCGTGGGGCGGCAGCGCGTACGTGGAGAGGCTGACGTACGACCTCGCCCGCAAGGCCTGGCAGCACATCCAGGAGGTGGAGGCGGCCGGCGGTATGGCCAAGGCGATCGACGCCGGCATCCCCAAGCTGCGCATCGAGGAGGCCGCGGCCCGCACCCAGGCCCGCATCGACTCGGGCCGCCAGCCGGTCATCGGCGTCAACAAGTACCGCGTCGAGACCGACCAGGCGATCGACGTCCTCAAGGTCGACAACTCCTCCGTACGGACTCAGCAGATCGAGAAGCTGCGGCGGTTGAGGGCGGAGCGGGACGAGACCGCGTGCCGGGACGCCCTGGACGCGCTGACCCGGGCGGCCGACGGGGACGGCAACCTGCTGGAGCTGGCCGTGCACGCGGCCCGCGCGAAGGCCACCGTCGGCGAGATCTCCGACGCCCTGGAGAAGGTGTACGGCCGGCACGCGAGCCAGATCCGTACGATCTCCGGCGTGTACCGCAACGAAGCAGGGGAGTCCGAGAACGTGGACCGCACCCGCGCGCTGGTGGACGCCTTCGAGGAGGCCGAGGGCCGCCGGCCGCGCATCCTGGTCGCCAAGATGGGCCAGGACGGCCACGACCGCGGCCAGAAGGTGATCGCCACCGCCTTCGCCGACCTCGGCTTCGACGTCGACGTCGGCCCCCTGTTCCAGACCCCGGCCGAGGTGGCCCGCCAGGCAGTGGAGGCGGACGTGCACATCGTCGGCGTCTCGTCCCTGGCCGCCGGCCACCTCACCCTCGTACCGGCGCTGAAGGAGGCGCTGGCCGAGGAGGGCCGGGAGGACATCATGATCGTGGTGGGCGGGGTGATCCCGCCGCAGGACGTGCCGACCCTCCTGGAGATGGGCGCCGCGGCCGTGTTCCCGCCGGGGACGGTGATCCCGGACGCGGCGTACGACCTGGTGGAGCGTCTGTCGGCCGACCTCGGGCACGGGCAGTGATCGATCTCGACGCGTATGTGAAGGGTGTCCTCGACGGCAAGCGGGCGATCGTGGCCCGTGCCATCACGCTCGTCGAGTCCACCCACCCCCGACACCGGTCGCTGGCCCAGGAGTTGCTCACCGAGCTGCTCCCGCACAGCGGCCGGGCCCGGCGGATCGGCGTGAGCGGGGTGCCGGGCGTGGGGAAGTCGACGTTCATCGACGCGTTCGGCACGATGCTGACCTCGCTGGGGCACCGGGTGGCCGTGCTCGCGGTGGACCCGTCCTCCAGCCGTACCGGCGGCTCGATCCTCGGCGACAAGACCCGCATGGAGCGCCTGGCCGTCGACCCGAACGCCTTCGTACGGCCCTCCCCCAGCGCGGGCACACTCGGCGGGGTGGCGAAGGCGACCCGGGAGTCGATGGTCGTGATGGAGGCCGCCGGCTACGACGTGATCCTCGTCGAGACCGTCGGCGTCGGGCAGTCGGAGACCGCTGTCGCCGACATGGTCGACTCCTTCCTGCTGCTGAGCCTGGCCCGCACCGGCGACCAGCTCCAGGGCATCAAGAAGGGTGTCCTGGAGCTCGCCGACGTGATCGCGGTGAACAAGGCGGACGGCCCGCACGAGCGGGACGCCCGCGCGGCCGCGCGCGAACTGGCGGGCGCGCTACGGCTGATGCACGGCAAGGACGCCTTCTGGACTCCCCCGGTGCTCAGTTGCAGCGCCCGCGAGTCGACCGGCCTGGACGTGGTCTGGGAGCGTCTGGAGCAACACCGGACCCTCCTCGACTCCACCGGAAGGCTCACCGCCAAGCGGCGGGACCAGCAGGTGGGTTGGGCCTGGGCGATGGTCCGGGACGAGCTCCTCGGCCGTCTGCACGCCGACCCGGCCGTCCAGTCGCTCGCCCCCGACCTCGAACAGCAGGTCCGGGAGGGCCGGTTGACGGCCACGCTGGCCGCCGAGCGCATCCTTGAGGCGTTCGGCGGCGCGGGGGACTGACCGCCCGGGGGTTGCCCCCGGCAGCGCGGTACCGGACGGTGCAGGCCGGACCACCGGAGGATCTCCTCCGTACGCAGCGCCGCGGTGGGTGTGCTGGGCGCACCTGGTGCGCGTCAGTTCACGCGTCCGTCGGCGCCCGGGCCCGCCAACCCGGTCCCGCACCCGCTACGCGGCATCGCCGGACGACGTCTGCGCGGTCTCCCGTACCTTGGCGACCGCCGCCGCCATCTGCTGTTGCACCTGTTCGGGCACCGGGTCCCCGTGGATGGCGCCCATCAGGTCCTGGGCGAGGTTGTGCATTTTGGTGTTGGTGTTCTGGGAGGCGGTGACGAGCACCGTCCAGGCGTCCTCGGCGCTCAGCCCGAAGGAGGCCATGACGATCCCGCGGGCCACGTCGATGGCCGGCCGGGTCCGCATCGCCCGGCGCAACTGGTCGACCTCCCGGCGCAGTTCCTGATCGACGTCCATCGGCTCGGGCCGCTCCTCCGCGACGGGGACGGGGACGGGTACGGGTACGGGTTGGACGGCTGGGGTGTCCGAACCGCCGGGCCCTCCGGAACGCTCGGTCACGAACAGCTCCCGGGCACCGGTCAGGTCGAGCAGGCGTCCCACGGTCGGACTGTACGCCCGGACGGTGACCGTCTTGCCCTGGTCGAGGGCCTCCCGGCGCAGGCCCAGCAGGACGTTGAGGCCACCGCAGTCGCAGAAGCGGACCTCGCCGAGGTCCAGGTCCACCCCGGTGGCCGAGCGGTCGAGGGCGGCGTACAGCTCGGGCTGGAGCTCCTCGGCTCCCATGTCGAACTCACCGCGGCAGGTGACGAGCATCCGCTCCCCGGCCACCACGGCGTCGATCGTGGCCAGACACGGCGGGCGCGCGTCCAGCGCGGTGAGGGGCTGCGCCGAGTGCGCAGGTTCCGACATGGCCCTCTCCCTCATGTGCTCGCAGCCTCTGTCCCTCACGTTCCCCTCCACCGTCAACATACGTCAACCAATACACGAAATAAAGTTCAGGTTTTTGGATGCGTGAATGTTGGGTCGCTAGACTGCTGCCATGGATGGAGTGCCCGAGTCTCACACCGGATGGACGTTCGTCACCAACCATGCGCGGGTGCTGGCAGCGATCGCCGACAACCCCAGCACCCGGATCCGCGACATCGCCGCGCACTGCCGGCTCACCGAACGCGCCGTTCAGAAGATCATTTCCGATCTGGAGCAGGACGGATACCTCTCGCACGTGCGGGAGGGGCGTACCAACACCTACCGCATCGACCCGGGCAAGGTCCTGCGCCACCCCGCGGAGGCCGGCCTGACCGTGGCGTCACTGCTCTCCCTGCTCGTCCAGGACGAGGCGGACCGCAGTCCGCTCACCGACACCCGACGGCCCGCCCCGGCCTGACCCCGCGGCGCACCGAACCTGCCCCGGCTCCGCTCCCGGACCCGGCAGGTGTGTCGGCCTGCCCAGCCACGGCCGGAAGGCTCACGCGAGGCCCCCATGACCGTTCGCAAACGGAGCCCACTGCTGCATCCATCCGCAGCGGTGAGATTCCGGAAACGTCGCGTTCACGACACCCAGCGATGTCGGTAACAACCGCTTTCTAGCGTGACGAGCCGTGGGACCCGAGTCGTATACAGGGCCAAGAACCGCTCGTTCCGGCCCCTCCGCTCCCCCGGCCTGCCGACGACGCCACGCGGGGCTCCCACGCATCCCCCACCGCCCGCTCGAGCACCACTGGGAGGCGTGACATGAGCACCACAGAGTCACGGCCGGCAACGGCAGACCCGTCGAAATCCGCCGACCAGGCGGTCAAGGAGACCCTGGAGGACTACACCCTCCGCTTCGCGCCCCGCAGTTACCGCCGCTGGACCCCGATGGTCGTGGCCACCACCGCCCTCGGCGGCATCGCCTACATGGCCGACTTCTCCATCGGCGCCGGCATCGGCCTGGCCCACGGCACCGGCAACGCGCTCGTGGCGATCGCCGTCGCCGCCGTCGTCATCTTCGTCACCGGCTTCCCCCTCGCCTACTACGGCGCCCGCTACAACATCGACCTCGACCTGATCACCCGCGGCTCGGGCTTCGGTTACTACGGCTCGGTCCTCACCAGCGTCATCTTCGCCAGCTTCACCTTCATCTTCTTCGCCCTCGAAGGCTCGATCATGGCCCAGGGCCTCAAGCTGGGCCTCGGACTGCCCCTGTGGCTGGGCTACCTGGTCTCCACGCTCATGGTCATCCCTCTGGTGATCTACGGCATGAAGGCGCTGAGCAAGCTCCAGGTGTGGACGACCCCGATCTGGCTGCTGCTGATGGTCGGACCGCTGGTCTACCTGATCTCCACCGACCCGGGCACGGTCGACCGCTTCCTCGCCTACGCGGGCACCGACGGCGACGGCGGCGTCAACACAGCGTCCGTGCTGCTCGGCGCGGGCGTGTGCCTCTCGCTCATCGCGCAGATCGGTGAGCAGATCGACTACCTGCGCTTCATGCCGCCCAAGACCGAGGCGAACAAGCGCACCTGGTGGACCGCGGTGGTCATGGCCGGCCCCGGCTGGGTGGTGCTCGGCGCGCTCAAGCAGGCCATCGGTGTCTTCCTCGCGGTGTACATCCTCGCCAAGGTGGGACCGGACGTGGCTCCCGAGCCGATCCAGCAGTTCAAGGGCGCCTTCGACGCGATGATGCCGTCCTGGCTGGTGGTTCCGCTGGCCGTGGCGCTGGTGGTGATCAGCCAGATCAAGATCAACGTGACGAACGCCTACTCCGGCTCGCTCGCCTGGACCAACTCCTTCACCCGGCTCACCAGGCACTACCCGGGCCGCATGGTCTTCGTCCTGGTCAACCTGGGCTTCGCGCTGGTCCTGATGGAAGCCGACATGTTCAGCTTCCTCAACGACATCCTGGGCTTCTACTCGAACTGCGCGATCGCCTGGGTCGTCACCGTCGCCACCGACATCGGCATCAACAAGTACCTGCTCAAACTCTCCCCGCACGCCCCCGAGTTCCGCCGCGGCATGCTCCACGCGGTCAACCCCGTGGGTGTGGTGGCCTTCGTCGCCGCGTCCGGCCTGTCCATCGCCATGTACTTCCACGCCCTCGGCGACACCCTCCAGCCGTACTCCCCCGTCGCCGCCGCCGTCATCGCCTTCGTCCTCACCCCGCTGATGGCGATCGTCACCAAGGGCAGGTACTACCTGCGGCGCACCGGCGACGGCATCGACGAGCCGATGCTGGACGCGGACGGCAACCCGAGCGCGGTCACCTACGACTGCCACGTCTGCCGCCAGCCCTACGAGCGCCCCGACCTGGCCGCCTGCGCCACCCACGACGCGGTGGTCTGCTCCCTGTGCCTGAGCACGGACAAGACCGGCGACCACGTCCTGCCCGCCACGGCCTGACTCCCACCCGCGAGCAGGCGGCCCACGGCCGCCGTGAGTACGTGCGTACGGCCGACCTCGTCGAGCAGCCGCAGTCTCACCGGCTGCGGCTGCTCGACCGCCGCACCTGTCCCCCGTACGGCCGCCTCCGGCCCGCCGGTACGACCTGTGCGCCTTCCACCGCCGGGCCCGTCGTCCCCGTGCCGTCCTGGCCCGGGGACTCGCCGCTCAGACGGCCGCCCCGAACCACCTCGGCAGCCGGTCCAGCAGTTCCCGCTGATCCTCGCCGGCCCACGCCACATGGCCGTCCGGCCGCAGCAGCACCGCGGGAGCGTCCAGCTCCTCGGCGGTGTCGACGACGTGGTCGACACGGTCCGCCCAGCCCTCGACCGACAGACGGCCGGTCCCGTCGAGCAGCAGTCCGCGGCCGCGGCGCATCAGCTCGTAGAGGCGGCCTCGCCCGAGCGTGAGGTCCCGCAGGCGTCGGCCGAGCAGGTCATGGCCCGCGCCGAAGTCGTAGCGGACGCCGATCGCGGTGATGTGCTCGATCAGGTGCCGGTTCACCTCGTCGAAGTCCATCAACCGGGACAGCAGCCGGCGCACCGCCTGCGGCCCGGGCTCGGTGGACAACAGCTCCATCTGCGCGCGGGTGTTGTTCAGCACGTCGGCGGCCACTGGGTGCCGTTCGGCGTGGTAGCTGTCCAGCAAGCCCTCCGGAGCCCAGCCGGCCACCTCGGCGGCCAGTTTCCAGCCCAGGTTGAACGCGTCCTGGATACCGAGGTTGAGGCCCTGTCCGCCCACCGGCGGGTGGACGTGGGCCGCGTCGCCGGCCAGCAGCACCCGGCCGACCCGGTAGCGGTCGGCCTGGCGGGTGGCGTCGCCGAAGCGGGAGAGCCAGCGCGGTGAGTGCACGCCGAAGTCGGTGCCGGCGACCGCCCGCAGCTGTCGCTTGAACTCGTCCAGGGTCGGGGCGACCGAGCGGTCCCCGGTCACCCCCTCGGCGGGCACGACGACCCGGTACAGCCCGTCCCCGACGGGTCCGAGGCCGAACAGCTTCTGGGTCCGGCGGATCTCCGACACCACGGCGGTCACCGTCTCCGGCGCCACGCCCACCTCCATCGCGCCGAGCAGCGTCTCGGTCTTGGCGGGCGCGCCGGGGAAGCCGACCCCGAGCAGCTTGCGCACGGTACTGCGGCCGCCGTCGCAGCCGACGAGGTAGCGGGCGTGAAGCCGTGTGCCGTCGGCGAGTTCGGCGTCCACCCCCTCCTCGTCCTGGCTCAGCCCGACGACTTCGCAGCCGCGCCGGATCTCGGTGCCCAGTTCGACGGCGTGCTCGGCCAGCAGGCGGTCGGTGACGGGCTGCGGGATGGCGAGGATGTAGGCGTGCGCGCTGTCCAGCCCGTCCGGCCAGGGCTTGTCGATCCCGGCGAAGTAACCGCCGGCCTTGAACGGCCTCCCGTGCGCGAGGAACCGCTCCAGCAACCCTCTCTGGTCCATCACCTCGATGCTGCGTGCGTGCAGGCCGAGCGAGCGGACGACCTCGGTCGGCTCCGGCTCCTTCTCCAGCACGACCACCCGCACCCCGTGCAGCCGCAGCTCGGCCGCCAGCATCAGTCCCGTCGGTCCGCCGCCGACGACGATCACGTCGATCATCGGATCCCCCTCCATGGCTCGGACGGCGATTGTGCGGCACGACGGGGATCTTGCCGCAAGGCCCCCCGTGAGCTATACGTTGAAGAGGGCAGGGAGAGCGGTGATCTCCTTGCCCTCGCTCATGTGCGTCCTGTCTCAGGACGGTTGGAGATACCGCGCCAGCAGGTCGTCCAGCGTGACCATCCCCGTGAGCGCGCCCGCCCCGTCCCGTACGACCGCCAGCGACGCCCGGTTGCGGCGCAGGAGGTCGATCGCGTCGGCGACCGTGGTGTCCTGCGTCAGCTCCGGGACCGGGCGGGCGAGGGTGCGGGCGGTGCCGGTGCGGCCCTGCGCGCGGGCCACCAGGGCGTCGCGGGCGTGGAGCGAGCCGAGGACGAGGTCGCCCTCGCGGACCAGCATGCGGGTGCGGTCGTGGTCGGCGGCCGTGCGCAGGACGGCGTCGAGGTCGGCGGTGCCCGGCACCGAGGTGATCTCCGCGGCCGGGATGCGGAGGTCGCCGACCGGGGTCTCGGGCTCGGTGAGCGAACGGGTGAGCAGCTCCGAGTCGGCCTCGCTGATCAGCCCGAGACGCTGCGACTCCTCGACGAGGTGGGTGAGTTGCTCGCGGTTGTGCACGGCGGCCAGTTCGTCGCGCGGGGTGACCCGGCACAGCCGTACCAGCGCGTTGCTCATCCTGTTCAGCACCGAGATCAGCGGCCGGACCGCCTTGACGACGGCCCGGAAGGGCGGCGAGAGCAGCATCGCGGAGCGCTCGGGGTGGGCGATCGCCCAGGACTTGGGGGCCATCTCGCCGACCACCATGTGCAGGAACACCACGACTACCATGGCGAACACGAAGGCCACGCCGTAGCTGAGCGCGCTGGGCAGGCCCAAGTCGTGCAGCAGCGGGTCGAGTTCGTGGGAGATCGCCGGCTTGGAGACCGAGCCGAGGCCCAGTGTGCAGACGGTGATGCCGAGTTGGGCACCGGCCAGCATCAGCGACAGCTCGCGCATTCCGGCCAGGGCCGCCTTCGCCCCGCGCCGACCCTCGGCCGCGGCCTTCTCCATGCGGTGGCGCTTGGCGGCGACCAGCGCGAACTCCGCGGCCACGAAGAACCCGCTGCCGATCAGCAGCAGGACGGTGACGAACAGTGCCATCGGGAAGCTCATGCCGCGTCCACCCTCTCCACGCGGACGCGTTCCGGCACGTGCCGGTCCAGGGTCCGTACGTCGATCCGCGCGCGTCCGCCGCCCGGAAGGTCCACGGTGATCCGGTCGCCGATCGCCGGAAAGCGGCCCAACCGGTCGACGATCAGGCCGGCCACCGTGTCGTAGTCCTCCTCCTCGGGCAGGGCGACACCGGTGGCCTCGGCGACCTCGTCGAGGCGGCGGCCGGCGTCCACCAGCCAGCCGGACCCGTCCGCGACCGCGATCTCGGTGACGGTGTCGGTCTCGTCGGCGATGTCGCCGACCAGTTCCTCGGCGATGTCCTCGTAGGTGACGATGCCGGCGACTCCGCCGTGCTCGTCCAGGACGACCGCGAACTCGTCGTCCCGCTCCCGCATCTGCGCGACCGCCTCCGGCAGCGGAAGGGTGTCGGGCAGCAGCAGCGGGGTGCGGGCGAGGGCGCCCGCACCGACCCGGGTCAGCTCATGGGCCGGCAGGCGCATCAACTCCCGTACGCCCAGGACGCCCGGGATGTCGTCGGGGTGGTCGCCGAGGACGGGGTAGGTGGAGTGGCCGTGCTTGGCGATCAGGTCGACGGCCTCGGCGGCGGTGGCGTCCTTGCGCACGAAGACGGCGTCGACGCGGGGCACCATCACCTCGTCGAGGGTGCGCTCGGAGAACTCCAGGGCGTGGTCGAGGAGTTCGGCGGTGTCCCTGGGCAGTTCGCCCTGTTCGTGGGACTCGCCGATGAGGTGGCCGAGCTCTTCCAGGGTGGCGCCGTGGTGGAGTTCCTCGACCGGTTCGATGCCGGCCGCGCGCAGCAGGCGGTTGGCCGCCCCGTCGAAGACGTGCACCAGCGGGCCGACGACCTTGAGGTAGCCGAGCGTGGAGGGGGCGAGGGCCTTGGCGAGGCGCTCCGGGACGGCGATCGCGAGGTTCTTCGGGGCCAGCTCGCCCAGGACCATCTGGACGACGGTGGCCAGCACGAACGCCAGCACGACGGAGATCCCGCCCACGGCCCCCTCGGGGACGCCCAGACCGGTGAAGGCTGGTTCGAGCAGGGCGGAGACCGACGGTTCGGCGATGAAGCCGACGACCAGACCGGTGACGGTGATGCCGAGCTGGGCGCCGGACAGCATGAAGGACAGCCGCTCCAGCACCTTCAGCGCGCGGGCGGCCTTCCGGTCGCCGGCCTCCGCCTCGCGGGAGAGGGCGAGCCGGTCCGCGGAGACGTACGCGAATTCCTGGGCGACGAAGTAGCCGGTGCCGGCGGTCAGCAGGAACACGGCCAGCAGGCCGAGGACGGCGCTCGTGGTGGTCAACGGCCGGCCGATCGCGTGGGGCGGGGGTCCGTCGGTGTGGCGGACACGGGCTTGCTCCTTCGGTAGTGATGTGCGCTGTGTGAACGGCTGGGGCGCGAGCGGCGTTCCCCAGGTCCGCCAGGTCCGCCGAACGGGTGGTGGGCCCGCCCGGCGGTCACGCGGTGGCCGGCGTCGGCCCGACCAGCTCGGTGAGGACGTCCTCCATGGTCACGAACCCGAGGACGGCCCCGGTCTCCCCCGTCACCGCCGCCAGATGGCTCCCGTCGGCGCGCAGCGCGGTGAGGGTGTCGTCCAGCGGGGTGTCGATGCGGACCCGGGTGACCGGGTGCAGGGCGGCGCGTGGGAAGGGCCGGTCGCGGTCGGTGACGCCGAGGGTGTCCTTGATGTGCAGATAGCCGAGCAGGGTGCTGTCGGGACCGGTGACCGGGAAGCGCGACCAGCCCGCGTCGGCGGCGACACGCTCCAGGCGGGCCGGGGTGACCGAGGCGTCCACCGTTCGCATCCTCTGCACCGGGACCAGGATCTCGCCGACCGGCCGGGTGCCGAGCTCCAGGGCGTCCCGCAGCCGTTCGCCGTCGGCCGGTGAGAGCAGTCCGGCCTCGCCGGCCTCGACGACCATGCGGGCGAGCTGGTCGTCGGTGAACACCGACTCGACCTCGTCCTTGGGTTCGACGCGCAGCAGCTTCAGCAGGGCGTTGGCGAAGGCGTTGACGCCGAACACGAAGGGCTTCAACGCGCGCGTGAGGGCCACCAGCGGCGGTCCGAGCAGCAGGGCGGTCGGCACGGGGGCCGCGAGGGCGATGTTCTTCGGGACCATCTCGCCGATCAGCATGTGCAGATAGGTGGCGAGGGACAGGGCGATCACGAACGCGATCGGGTGGACCAGGCCGCCCGGGACGCGGGCCGCCTCGAAGGCGGGCTCCAGCAGGTGCGCGATGGCGGGTTCGGCGACCGCGCCGAGCACCAGTGAGGAGACGGTGATGCCGAGCTGGGCGGTGGCCATCATCGCGGAGAGGTGTTCGAGACCCCACAGGGTCATCCGGGCCCGCTTGTGGCCGTCACGCGCGCGTGGCTCGATCTGGCTGCGGCGCACGGAGATCAGGGCGAACTCGCCGCCCACGAAGAAGGCGTTGGTCAGCAGCGTCAGGGCGCCGACGAGCAGTTGGACGGTGGTCATCGGGCCTCCTCCCGCGTCTGGACCGGCACCCTGGCGGGTCCGGTGATCCGGATCAGGTGGGCGCGGTGGTGGTCGACGTCCAGGACCTCCAGGTGCCAGCCGTCGAGGTGGAGGTCGTCGCCCTTGGCGGGGATGCGCGCGAGGCGGGTGGCGACCAGTCCGGCCACGGTCTCGTACGGCCCCTCGGGCGCCGTGAGGCCTATCGCCCCGAGCCGGTCGACGCGGACGGAGCCCTCCGCCTCCCAGGCCCGCTCGCCGGCGGGCCGCAGGTCGGGCATCTCCACGGGGTCGTGCTCGTCGCGGACCTCGCCGACGACCTCCTCGACGATGTCCTCGACCGTCGCCACGCCCGCGGTGCCGCCGTACTCGTCGATGACGACGGCCATGGTGCGGCCGGCCCGCATCCGCTCCAGGAGCCGGTCGGCGGTGAGGCTGTCGGGGACCAGCAGGGGCGCGGTGGCCAGTTCGGTGACCGGGGTGGCGGCGCGCTTGTCGGGTTCCAGCGCGAGCACGTCACGGACGTGCACGGTGCCGATGACCTCGTCCAGGCTGTCGCGGTAGACCGGGAAGCGGGACAGGCCGGTGGCGTGGGTGAGGTTGGCGGCGTCGGCGGCGGTCGCGTGGGCTTCGAGGGCCTTGACGTCGACACGCGGTGTCATGACGTTCTGCGCGGTGAGCTCGCCCAGGTGCAGGGTGCGGACGAACAGTTCGGCGGAGTCGGCCTCCAGGGCGCCCTCGGCGGCGGAGTGCTCGGCGAGGGCGACGAGTTCCTCGGGGCCGCGGGCGGAGGCCAGCTCGTCGGCGGGCTCCAGGCCGAAGCGTCGTACGAAACGGTTCGCGGTGTCGTTGAGGTGGCGGATGAACGGGCCGAAGAGGGCGGTGAAGGCGCTCTGCGGTCCGGCGACCACCTTGGCGACGGCCAGCGGGCGGGAGATCGCCCAGTTCTTCGGCACCAGTTCGCCGACCACCATCAGCACGACGGTGGACAGGGCAACGCCCAGCGCGGTCGCCACCGGAGCGGCGGCCCCGCCGAGGCCGGCGGCCTTCAGCGGGCCCTTGAGGAGCACCGCGAGGGAGGGTTCGGCGAGCATGCCGATCACCAGGGAGGTGACCGTGATGCCGAGCTGGGCGCCGGACAGCTGGAAGGTCAGCCGGCGTACGGCCTTCAGCGCGCCCTCGGCGCCGCGCTCACCCGCCTCGGCGGCCCGCTCGAGGTCACCGCGCTCGACGGTGGTCAGGGAGAACTCGGCCGCCACGAACACGGCGCAGGCCAGGGTGAGGAGCAGGGCCAGCACCAGCAACAGGGTCTCTGTCACCGGGTCACCCCCGCTTCCCTGGTCGGTCGGCGTGGGGCGGGGCTGGTACTGGGAGGCTCACCCATTGCGGGACTGTGGCTCCTTGTCTCGGGGCAGGTTCGCATCCAATAGTAAAGGACAGGCAAAGCAATCTACAGCGGTGTCGCAGCGCGCAGCACCAGCGCCAGCGTCAGCGCCGAGTTCGCGGAGGACATCGCCGACAGGGCGGTACCGGCCGCCGCCGTCCAGGCCGCCGCGCCCACCGCGGTGAAGAGCGAGGGCCAGGCGCGGGTCGCGGGGGCGGGGCCCAGCAGCGCGGCCACCCGGCGCGGCACCGGGCCCGGCAGGGCGAGGCCCGCGAGGGTCGGGGCCGGGGTGCCTCGGGAGATCAGGGCCGCCCTGCCGATCGCCCGCGCCACGGTCCGGCGGTCGCCGACGGCCCGTGCCGCCTCCTCGTCGGCCCAGCGCTCCGTGGTGTACGCCACCGCCGTACGCAGAGGGCGCAGGAAGGGGTTGGCGTCCGCGGCCAGCCGGGCCACCAGCAGGAAGCGGTGGTGACGGGCGGCCAGGTGGGCCCGTTCGTGGGCGAACAGGGCACGTCGCTCGGCGGGCCCCAGAGCGGCGAGCAGGGCGGTGGTCACCACGATGCGGTCACGGGTGCCGCCGGGCAGGGCGTGGGCGTACGGGAGGTCGTCGGAGAGCACCGCGACCTCCGTGTCCGGCAGCCCGGCGAGCGCCCGGTGGGCTTCGCGGCGCAGCCGGCCGTGGCGCCGGAGCGTGCGGCCGCACACCGCGGCGACGGCGAGCAGGACGGGGACGGCCGCCGTGCCCGCCACCTCGTCGTACGGGACGGCCTGTCGTACCTGCGGGTCCGACCAGCCGTCCGGCAGGGGGTTGCCGGGCAGTTGCGCGGTGCCGACCACCATGAGCAGCCCGAGACAGACCGTGCTGCACAGGGCCATCACACCCGCCACCCCGGTCAGCAGCCGGGTCGCGAGCCGTGGATGCAGTTGCTGCTCGGCGAGCCGTGCGACGGGCCACGCCGTGAGCGGCAGCACCAGTGGCAGAAAGACGAACACCCCCATGAGGTCTCAGTCGTCCCCTTCGCCCCTGGTCCGCCCCAGCAGTTCCCGCAGCAGGCGTTCGTCGTCGGCGTCGAGGGAGGTGACGAAGCTCGCCAGCACCGCCTCCCGGTCGCTCTCGCCGTCCAGCAGCCTGCGCATCCGGTGCGCCGCGAGGCCGGCCTCGTCCGCGACCGGGGTCCACACGAAGGAGCGGCCCGAGCGTTCCCGGGTGACCGCGCCCTTGGCCAGCAGCCGGGTCAGGATGGTGATGACGGTCGTATAGGCGAGGTCGGCACCCAGGCGTTCCTGCACCCAGCCGGCGGTCGCCGGTCCGTCCGCCTCCCGCAGGGCCGACAGGACCTGCACCTCCAGCTCGCCCTGCCCCCGCCGCCGGGGACGCCGGTGGTCCGTCATGCCCTGTCTCCCTTCCGCTGCCGCGCACGTCACGGGCGGTCCATGGTAAGGACACCGGACTCGGGGTGCGGGTACGCTGCCGGTCCGGCGGGCATCTCGTCCGACTGCGGCGTCACCCTGACGGAGGCCTTCCCCATGTTCGGACTGAGCGAGCTCGCGATCATCCTGATCGTCGTCATAGCGGTCATCGCCGTCAAGAAGGGCCCCGAGCTGGCCCGTACGGCGGGCAGGTCGGCGCGCATCATGAAGGCGGAGGCCCGCGCGGCGCGGGAAGGCCGCGCGGAACCCCAGGTCATCCAGGGGGAGGTCCTGCGGCCCGGGGCCGGCGGGGGCACCGAGCAGGGGTCCGGCGCCCGCTGACCGACCCGGGGTCGTACCCCCTCCGCGGTTTCCCTGCCGACCGGCTCCGCGATGATCCATGATGAGCGGGCCATGCACCCGGACACGACCACGCGCGCGCCGCTGCCCCTTCCGCGGGCCGCGGTGTTCGCCGTCGTCGGCACGGTGCTCGGGGTCAGCGCCCATCATCTGCTCGCCGAGGGGCCGGTGCCCTGGGGGCAGGGTGCCGCCGCGACGGCCGTGCTCTTCGCGGTGGGTCTCATCGGTGTGCAGCGGCCCAGAAGTCTGGCGACGGTCGTCGCGTGCAGTGTCGCGGGGCAGTCGGGGCTGCATCTGTGGCTGAGCCTCACCGCTGCCGCGCACCGCCCCGGCGGACACGCGCACGACGTCCGTTCGGCGTGGCACGAGCGGCTCCATGGCTCCCTCGCCATGACGGCGGCCCACTCCCTGGCCGCCGCGCTCGTCGCGGTCCTTCTGCACCGCGCGGACGCGGCCTGCTGGACGGTGGCCCGCAGGGTGACGGCGGCGCTCGACGCGGTACGTGCCCGACTGGCCGCCGCCCGGCTGCTGTTGGCCAGGCTCGCGTCACCCGCGCCGACGCCCGCGGTGACGGTCGTGCCGACGTACGGCGAACGGCCGCTCACAGCACGGCCGTTGCTCGCGCACGCGGTGGTACGGCGGGGTCCTTAGGCGGCGGGCGCAGCTCTCGACCACTGACCCCACGGGGCCTCCGCTCCGGCCCGCGCCGGACGGCCGCCCCGCCGTACCCGCCTGCCTGGAGACCCGCATGTCCCGTATCCCTCTGTCACGCATCCCCCTGTCCCGTATCGCCTTGTCCCGTCCGTCCGTCGTGGCCGCCGGAGCCGCGGCCGCCCTCCTCCTGACCGCCGTTCCGGCCGCCGCCCACACCGAGGTCGAGGCCGACAAGGCGCAGGCCCTCGCCGAGAACGTCACCGTCTCCTTCCACGCCGAGGCCGAGTCCGACACCTCCGGGATCAAGGAGGTACGGGTCGTCCTGCCCGAGGGCATCACCCCGGCCGACGTGAGGTACGGCAAGGGCCCCGAGGGCTGGACGTTCAGTGCCACCGAGGACGGCTACACCGTCAAGGGCACGGAGCTGAGGACCGGCGAGAGCGCCGAGTACTCCGTCGTCGTACGGCAGTTGCCCGACGCGGAGGAAGTGCCCTTCAAGACCCTCCAGACCTACGGCGACGGACACGTGGACCGCTGGATCGAGCTGGACGAGAACGGGGACAACCCGGCGCCCACCCTGGAACTGAAGGCGGCGGCACCGGGCGCGAAGCCGGTCGCCCCCTCCCCGAGCGTCTCCGGGAGCCCGTCCCCGACCCCCGCCGCGACGACGCCCGCGGCCTCCCCGCCGGCCGCCGCCGACACCGGGAAGGACGACGAGGGCGGACTGTCCGCGGGTGCCTGGACCGGCATCGGCGCGGCGGTCCTCGTGGCGGCGGCCGCGGCGCTCTTCGCGGTACGGCGACGGGGCGGCACCGAGGAGTAGCCGCACCCCGTCCGGGGGTTTTCTCCCGGACCCCGGATGAAACCCCCGCCTCCGGGTAGGCCAGCCACACGGCGTACCCGGAGATGGAGTGCCATGACCTGCGCGAACTCCCCTGCCCGGCACGGGATCTGGGCGGTGGCCCTGGCTGTCGCCGCCCTCGTCCTCACCGGGGCCTGCGACGACGGCGACGGCGGTGACGGCGGGGCCTCCCCCACCGGCCGGCCCTCCGTCACCGGCTCACCGGGCCCGACCACGGCCGGGGGCTCCCCTTCACTTTCCACCTCCCCTACGCCCACCGCGACCGCCCCCTCGGACCCGGAGCGGGCGGAGCAGGACATCCGGCGGGCCTGGGCCGTCCTCTTCGACCCGAAGTCCTCCCTGGACCAGCGCAGTGACGTGGTCGAGAACGGCGACGAGAACGCCCTGATGATCGACAACCTCTTCCGCGACCCGAGCGGCAGCAAGCTGCGCGCCGAGGTGACCTCCGTGTCGTACACGTCGGACGTGTACGCCGAGGTGGCCTACGACCTCACGCGCGAGGACCGCCGGCTGGACACCGGCGGTCCGGGGGCGGCCGTACTCCAGGACGGCGGTTGGAAGGTCGCCCTGCGTACGGTGTGCGCGCTGACGCGGCACGCGGAGGACGCGCCCGAGGCGCCGAGCTGTGCGGTGGCGTCCTCCGGTCCTGCCTCCGCCCCGGTCTCCGCTCCTGCCTCCAGCCCTGTCGCTAGCCCTGCCGGAACAGGTCGTTGAGCTCCGTCTGGGAGAGCTGCTCCGCGGCGTACGAGAAGGTGCCCAGGTCGGCCAGCTCCCGTGCGGCGTCGAGCAGACGGCGGTACATGGCTCGCGCGATGCTGCCGCCGACCGTGACCCGCCGGACGCCGAGTTCCCGCAGGTCGTCGAGGGAGAGCGCGTTGCCCGTCAGGCCCATGACCACGTTCAGCGGGCCGTCGAGCTCGCGGACCAGCGTGCCGATGGTCGCGGCGTCGGCGGCGCCGGGGACGAACGCGCAGTCGGCGCCGGCCTCCAGGTAGGCGTTGGCCCGCCGTACCGCCTCGTCGAGTGTGCCGCCGACCAGGAGCGCGTCGGTGCGGCCGACCAGGACGAAGGGCTCGCCGTCGGCGGCCAGGGTCTCGCGGGCGGCGCGGACCCGGTCGGCGGAGAGCTTCTCGTCGTGGAGCGGCCGGGTGCGGTCGCCGGTGAAGTCCTCGATGTTGCCGCCCGCGGCTCCGGCGGCGAGAGCCCCCGCGACGGTGGCGGCGACGGTCTCGGGCGACTCCCCGTACCCTTCCTCCAGATCCGCGCTCAGCGGTACGGCGATCCCGCCCGCCATCTCGCGGACCCGGCCCAGCATGGTCTCGCGGTCGACGCGGTCCTCGGGCGGCTGTTCGGCGAAGAAGTCGTGGTCGGGCCGTCCGAGGGAGAACGCGACGCCCGCGCTCGTGGTCGCCACGGCCGGGAACCCGGCCGCCTCCAGGATCCGGGCGCTGCCCACGTCCCACGCGTTGGGGAGCAGGAAGCAGCCTTCCCGGTGCAGTTCGGCGAAGCGCTGTGCCTTGGCTCGGCTGTCGGTGTCCACACGGTCCTTCCCGGCCCGCCGCCCCTCGACGGGCTCCCGGAGAACGTACGCCGGTGGGACGCGGGGAGCGGAGTCCTTTTGCCGCGCGACCCCGGGTTCCGGTGCATCCGCAGCCGTGCCCCGGCCCCCCTCTAGGATGAGCCCGATGACCGGCTCCGAGCAGTCCCCCGCGCGTCCGCCCCTGTGGCGGGCGCTGCTGGTGCTCGGACTGCTCGTCGGCGTGCTGGGCATGCACGCCCTGGCCCCCGGTGGCGGCACGGGCGGGCACGAGGGCGGGTCCGCGCACAGGGCGACGGCCGCCGCCGTCGTCGTCGACCCGGTCTGCCACGACGGCTGCGGCTCGGGCCACCTCCACCACGCCGACGCGACCTGCGCGTCGGGCGCGGTGAGCGGAGGACCCGCGGTGCCGGCGCCTCTGCCCGACCCGTCGGGAAGCCCCACGGGCACGGCCGACCTGTCCTGCCGGACGGCCGCGGCCCCGGAAGGCGCCAGGGCCCCGCCCTCCCTCGCGGAACTCCAGCTCCTGCGGATCTAGACACGACGTGCTCCGCCACGTCCAGATCCCTTTCACAGCACTGGAGTTCCAGCATGCGCACGACCCGTACCCTGATCCGCCGTGCCTGTCTCGCGGCGGTCGCCGTGAGCGCCGCGCTCACCCTCACGGCCTGCGGCGGCGACAGCGAGGACAGCGGCTCGGCCGCCCCGTCGCCCTCGGTGTCCGCCGAGACCTCGGCCGACGCCCACAACGCCCAGGACGTCGCCTTCGCCCAGGGCATGATCCCGCACCACCAGCAGGCCGTGGAGATGGCCGGACTGGCCGACGGCCGGGCCTCCTCCGCCGAGGTCGAGGACCTCGCCGCCCGGATCGAGAAGGCGCAGGGCCCGGAGATCTCGACCATGACCGGCTGGCTGAAGGCATGGGGCGAGCGGGTGCCCGAGGCGATGCCCGGCATGAACCACTCGGCGCACTCCGGCATGGCCGGGATGATGGACAGCGCCGACATGGAGAAGCTGACGAAGGCGTCCGGCGAGGAGTTCGACTCCCTGTTCCTGACCATGATGGTCGAGCACCACGAGGGCGCCGTCGAGATGGCCACGACCGAGAAGGCCAAGGGCGAGTACCGGGACGCCAAGGCCATGTCCGGTGACATCGTCACCACGCAGAACGCCGAGATCGGCGAGATGAAGAAGCTCCTCGGCGAGAACTGACACGTCCGCGTGTCGCCACGGTGCCCGTGCCGCCGGGCGCGGGCACCGTGGCCTCCGGGGCCGGCCCTCCCCGTCTTCTGACAGAAGCGTTGACGAGGCCATGACGCGCCCCTATCTTCTGACCGAAGTTACGAACCTTGTTCGACATCACGGACATGATGACGGGCAGGACGGTCTCGGGCTGAACAACACCTGTCGGCAGTGGCGCCTCGCACCGACCCCTGATCTGGAGAACTCCTTTGAGACTCACCGTAGTTCGGCTGCTCATGGCCGTGTTCATGGGTGTGGCCGCCACTTTGGCCGGGCCCGGCGGCACCGCGCACGCGGCCGTGCCCGATTCCCCCGCCGTGACGTACACCAACCCGATCGCCGAGAAGCGGGCCGACCCGCACATCTTCAAACACACCGACGGCTACTACTACTTCACCGCGACCGTCCCCGAGTACGACCGGATCGTGCTGCGCCGGGCGACCACCATCCAGGGACTGTCGACGGCGGCCGAGACCACGATCTGGACCAAGCACTCCAGCGGGGTCATGGGCGCGCACATCTGGGCGCCGGAGATCCACTTCATCGACGGCAAGTGGTACGTGTACTTCGCCGCCGGATCCACCAGTGACGTGTGGGCGATCCGGATGTACGTCCTGGAAGGCACCGGCGCCAACCCGCTGACCGCCACCTGGACCGAGAAGGGCCAGATCAGGACCACGTGGGAGAGCTTCTCGCTGGACGCGACGACCTTCGTCGTGAACGGTGTGCGCTATCTGGCGTGGGCGCAGCGCAACCCGGCGGAGAACAACAACACCAGCCTGTTCATCGCGAAGATGTCCAACCCCTGGACGATCAGCGGGACTCCGGCCGAGCTGTCGCAGCCCACGCTGTCCTGGGAGACGATCGGGTACAAGGTCAACGAGGGCCCGGCGCTGATCCAGCACGCGGGCAAGGTGTTCATGACGTACTCGGCGAGCGCGACGGACGCCAACTACTGCCTGGGCATGCTCACCGCGTCCGCGACGGCCGACCTCACGAACCCGGCGTCCTGGACGAAGAGCCAGAACCCGGTGTTCCGGACCAGCGCCGCGACCTCGCAGTACGGTCCGGGCCACAACTCCTTCACCGTCTCCGAGGACGGGAAGTCGGACATCCTCGTCTACCACGACCGCGGCTACAAGGACATCAGCGGCGACCCGCTGAACGACCCCAACCGCCGTACCCGCGTGCAGAAGGTCTACTGGAAGGCGGACGGCACCCCGGACTTCGGCATCCCGGTCGCCGACGGCGTCACCCCGAAGCGCTTCTCGTCGTACAACTTCCCGGACCGGTTCATCCGGCACTGGGAGTACCGCGCGAAGATCGAGGCGAACGTCTCACCGCTCGCCGACTCGCAGTTCCGGGTCGTACCCGGGCTCACGGGCAACGGCACGGTCTCCCTGGAGTCGGCCAACTTCCCCGGCTACTACCTGCGGCACAAGAACTTCGAGGTGTGGGTGGAGAAGAACGACGGGACGACGGCGTTCGCCTCCAGTGCCAGCTTCTTCCAGCGGGCCGGGCTCGCCGACTCCGCGGGAGTGTCGTACGAGTCCGCCGGCTCCGCGGGCCGCTACCTCCGGCACTACAACTACCTGCTGTACGTGCAGACTCCGAGCACGGCCACCGACAGGGAGGACGCGACCTTCCACGCCCAGTGACCGGACGGTTCACGGGCTTTTCTCGGGGCATCCGGAGAGGTGACTCTCCGGATCCGCGAGGAGCGACAGTGACGACAGGGCGACTCCCCGATCACGAACAGCGCATACTGGACGAGGTGGAGCGCGCCCTGCGCCGCGACCGCCGTCTGGAGCGCCGGCTGCGCACCGGGCGGCTGCGTCGGCGGCCGGACCTTTCCCGGGTGGCGCACTACCGGCCGCACGTCCTGACCGTGGGCCTGCTGCTCGCGGTGTCGGTCACGCTCATGGTGACCGGCATCGTCACCTCGCGGCCCGCGGTGATCTGGGCCTTCGCGGCCGTCTGGCCGCTGGCCCTGTTCGCGGTGTTCCGTCTCCTGTGCCGCTGGACGGAACCCTGAACCGCACGCCCAGCCGTTCCGACGCCGACCGGTCTCACGCCTCGCCGTTCCCGAACGCCGACTCGATCGGCCGCTCGTCGACCAGGACCCGCCCCTGCGGCGGCCCGGCGAGCAGCGCGCGCACCGCGGTCAGGACGTCCGACGCCACATGACCGGCCCGTGCCGTCTCCTCCGGCCGGGTCCGCTCGTCCGGTACGAGGATCCCGTGGGCGCCCACCCGGGCCGCGGCCTCGGCGTCCGCGGCGGTGCCGACGACGGCGCAGTCGCCCGGCGCGGTGCACACCCGGCCCGCCGCCCAGAGGATCAGGCCGGGTTCGGGCGGACGGCAGTGGCAGCCGTCCTCGGGGCCGTGCGGGCACACACCCCAGATGTCGAAGGGGCCGAGCAGTTCGTCCACGCGGTGGTTGACGGCCCGTAGGTCGGCGTCACTGAGACCCTTGTCGCCGACGCCCGGTCGCAGGGCGACGAACCCGGTGCGGATGTCGTGCAGCCGCAGCATGGCGAGCGCCTCACGGGCACCGGGCGCCGCTCGCACCCGGTCGGGGTCGGGCGGGTCTTCGGCGAGGATGCTGTCGCGGTCGAACAGCACCGTACGCACGCGCGTCATGCGGCACCTCCCGGCTCTCGCGTGCACTCGTTCCTCTCCGCGAGTAACCGCATGGGGCCGGTCCATGCGGCCGGGTGTGATCCACCGGGTCAGGTGGAGTCGGATCCCGCGTACGCCCTTCGCCGACGCCGAGGCTGCGCCAAGTATGTGAGACCCCTTTGAAGTCCCCGCTGAGCTGGACCGATTCCCTAAGATCAGCTCGTGGTCACCTTCCTCCTCGAACGTACGGCCCCGCTCTCCCAGGACGAGGCCTGGCGCCGTCTCACGCAGTGGCCCCGCCACGGCGAGAACGTTCCCCTGACGCGCGTCACCGTCGTGCCGCCGGGGCCGACGGCCGAGGGCACACTCGTCGTCGCACGCTCGGGAGTGGGCCCGTTCCGCTTCGACGACCCCATGGAGGTCACGGTCTGGCGCCCGCCGGCGGAGGGCGTCTCCGGCCTGTGCCGCCTGGAGAAGCGCGGTCGTGTGGTGCGGGGCTGGGCCGAACTGGAGGTGCGTCCGGGCCCGGGCGGCCGGGCGCGCGTGATCTGGCGTGAGGAGCTGCGGGTCCCCCTGCTCCCCGCGCCCTTGCTGGGCACGGCGGCCAGGGCGGTGTTCGGGCGAGCGCTGAACCGGCTGCTGCGGGGGGCCTGAGGAGCATGCAACAGTGGGTGCCATGACGGCAGTTGACGGTACGACCGTGCGGGTGGACGAGATCGAGGAGCTCGCGGTGGACGGGCTGCGGTGGCTGGTGTCCACCGCGCGGGAGACGGCCGACGGCGGACTCGCCTGGCCGGACCCGTACTCGCGGGAGGAGACGGACCCGACCCTGTACAGCGGCACGGCCGGAATCGTCTCCGTGCTCCTGGAGGCATGGCGGCACTTCGGCGACGACTCCTACGCCGACCTGGCCCTGCGCGCGGGCCGCGGTGTGGCCGGCGCCGTCGACGGCCACGAGGACGACTCGCTGTACTTCGGCCGGTCCGGCATGGCCCTGGTCCTGCACACGGTGCGCGAGGAACTCGGCGACACCGCCTGCGGTGCGGGGGCCGACCGTGCGATGGCTCTGGTGCGTGCGCACTTCGACGGGGAGCGCTGGGGCGAGCTGTTCGAGCTGATGGGCGGCAACGGCGGGATCGGCCTGGCCGCGCTGGAGGTCGGCGACCCCGAGTTCGCCGTCCTCGCGGTGGAGCCCTATCTGCGGGCGGCGGAGAAGACCCCCTGGGGCGTCACCTGGCCGCACCGTCCGGGCATCGAGGCCCGGCTGCACCACATGTCCCACGGCACGCTGGGCATCGCCTACGCCCTGGCCCGGATCGGCCACGCGACCGGCCGCGCCGACCTGGTCGCACTCGCGCTGGCCGGGGTCGCGGACGTCGTGGCCCGCGACGAGGGCGGCCCGGACGGCTTCCTGGTCCGGCACTCCACCCCGCAGCACCGGCCGGACCTGATCGAGCCGATCAGCTACGGCTGGTGCCACGGCCCGGCAGGCGACGCCCACATGTTCCGGCTGCTGCGCGACATCAACGGCGGTCCCGCCTGGGCCGCGCTCGCCGACCGCTGCTGGCACACCGTCACCCACTCCGGCCTCCCCGAGCGACTGCGCCCGGGGTTCTGGGACAACAACGGCCGTTGCTGCGGCACGGCCGGCGTCCTCGCCCTGGCCTGCGACCGGATCGCCGAACGGGGCGAACGGACCGAGGGGCAGGAGTCGTACGACTTCGCGCGGGTCCTGGTCGCCGACCTCGCCGTCCGCGCGGTCCGGGATGCCGAGGGCGCGCGCTGGTCCAACGTCGAGCACAAGGCCACCCCGAGCGACCTCGAACCCCGCGGCGACTGGGCGCAGGGCGCCGCGGGCATCGTGCGTGAGCTGCTGCGGTTCGTGCGGCTGAGCCGGGGCGGTGATCCGCGGTACGCCTTCGCGTGGCCGGACCAGCCTCAGGTGTCCGCTCAGGCCACCGACCCGATCCGCCGGGCCGGTGCCGACGTCACGTCGTGATGGATCGGCGTGTGCGCGCCGGTGAGGGAGATGCCGCTGCCGCCCCGCCGGGCCGCGACGATCTCCGCGGCGATGGACAGGGCCGTCTCCTCGGGCGTACGAGCGCCGAGGTCGAGGCCGATGGGTGAGCGCAGACGCGCCAACTCCAGCTCGGTCACGCCGACTTCGCGCAGGCGTTCGTTGCGGTCGAGGTGGGTGCGGCGGGAGCCCATGGCGCCCACGTAGGCGACCGGGAGCCGGAGGGCCAGGCGCAGCAGGGGGACGTCGAACTTGGCGTCGTGGGTGAGGACGCACAGGACGGTCCGGGTGTCGACCCGCGTGCGCTCCAGGTACGTGTGCGGCCACTCGACGACTATCTCGTCGGCCTCCGGGAAGCGCGCCTTCGTCGCGAAGACGGGGCGCGCGTCGCACACGGTGACCCGGTAGCCGAGGAACTTCCCGACCCGTACCAGGGCCGACGCGAAGTCGATCGCGCCGAAGACGATCATCCGGGGCGGTGGCACGGAGGACTCGACGAGCACGGTGAGCGGGGCGCCGCAGCGTGAGCCCTGTTCGCCGATCTCCAGGGTGCCGGTGCGGCCCGCGTCCAGGAAGGCACTGGCCTCGGCGGCGATCGTGCGGTCCAACTCGGGGTGGGCGCCGAAACCGCCGTGACCGTCCAAGTCCTCCGGCCCCACGACGAGCGCACGGCCGACGAGTTCGCGCGGGCCCGAGACGATCCGGGCCAGCGCCGCCGCCCGGCCCCGCGCGGCGGCTTCGAGGGCTCCCGCGACCACCGGGCGGTCGCGGTCGCCGGCGCGGACCGGGGTGACGAGGATGTCGATGACGCCGCCGCAGGTGAGGCCGACGGCGAAGGCGTCCTCGTCGCTGTAGCCGAAGCGTTCGAGGACCGACTCCCCGTCCTCCAGGGCCTGTTGGCACAGTTCGTACACCGCGCCCTCCACGCAGCCGCCTGAGACCGAGCCGATCGCCGTGCCGTCGGCGTCCACCGCGAGGGCGGCGCCGGGCTGGCGGGGCGCGCTGCCGCCGACGGCCACCACGGTGGCCACGGCGAAGTCGCGTCCCTGCTCGACCCACCGGTGCAGCTCGTCGGCGATGTCCAGCATGTCTCGGTCTCCTTGTCAGCGGTTGCGTACGGGTGCGTTCGGGCGGCTAGTGCACGCCCATCCAGCTCTCGATCGGGTTGAGGGCGTAGTACACCAGGAAGATCGCCGTCAGTCCCCACATGAAGGCGCCGATCTCCCGCGCCTTGCCCTGCGCGGCCTTGATGGCGACGTACGAGATGACGCCCGCGGCGACGCCCGCGGTGATCGAGTAGGTGAACGGCATGATCACGACGGTCAGGAAGACCGGGATCGCGGTGGCGCGGTCGGCCCAGTCGACATGGCGGGCGTTCATCATCATCATGGCGCCGATCACCACGAGGGCGGCGGCCGCGACCTCGCCGGGCACGATCGCCGTGAGCGGGGTGAAGAAGAGACAGGCCGCGAAGAACAGGCCGGTGACGACGGAGGACAGTCCGGTGCGGGCGCCTTCCCCGACCCCGGTCGCCGACTCGACGAAGACCGTCTGCCCGGAGGCGCCGGCCACTCCGCCGATCGCGCCGCCCGCGCCGTCGATGAACAGCGCCTTGGACAGGCCCGGCATCCTGCCCTGCTCGTCGGCGAGTTTCGCCTCGGTGCCGACGCCGATGATGGTGGCCATCGCGTCGAAGAACCCGGCGAGCACCAGCGTGAACACGATCATGCCGACCGTCATCGCGCCGACCTCGCCCCAGCCGCCGAACTCGACCTTCCCGAAGATCGAGAAGTCGGGCATGGAGACCGCGCTGCCGTGCAGTTCGGGGGCGCCGCTCGCCCACTGCTTCGGGGCGATGGCACCGACCGCGTTGAGGACGACGGCGAGTACGGTCCCGCCGACGATGCCGATGAGAATCGCGCCGGGGATGCCCCGCGCCTGGAGCATGAAGATCGCGAGGAGGGTGACGGCGAACAACAGGACGGGCCAGCCCGCGAGTTCGCCCGTCGGGCCGAGCGTCACCGGGGTCGCCTTGCCCTGGTGGACGAAGCCGGCCTTGTAGAAGCCGATCAGGGCGACGAACAGGCCGATGCCCATGGTGATCGCGTGCTTGAGGGCCAGCGGGATCGCGTTCATGATCATCTCGCGCAGGCCCGTGACGACCAGCAGCATGATGACCACGCCGTACATCACGCACATGCCCATGGCCTGCGGCCAGGTCATCACGGGTACGACCTGCGAGGACAGCACACCGGAGACGGAGAGGCCGGCGGCGAGCGCGAGGGGCACCTTGCCGAGGAAGCCCATCAGCAGCGTGGTGAGGGCGGCCGCGAACGCGGTCGCGGTGATGAGTGCCTTCTGGCCGAGCGTGTCCCCCGCCGCGTCCTTGCCGGACAGGATCAGGGGGTTGAGCAGGAGGATGTACGCCATCGCCATGAAGGTGGTGACGCCACCGCGCAGTTCACGCGCGACGGTGGATCCTCGCCGGGATATGTGGAAGTACCGGTCGAGCCAGGACCTGCCGGCCGGGACGCGGGTGCCTTCTCCCGCGTCGTCGGCGACGGTCGCCGGCTCCAGTTGCTGCTGGGTCATGTGGGCCTACTCCCAAGGTTCACAGGGGCACCCGTCAACCGCCTCTGCGGCTGCGGGATTTGGGAAGGTGCTTCGGCCGCACGACCCGGGGGACGGCCCGAGACGAACGAACTGGGTACTCCGGGCGGCGCGGCGAGGTGTGACGTCCCGGTGCCGCCCGGAGGGACTTGCTACGCCGTGCCCGTGAGGTGTTCGGGCCGTACCGGCGTCCTGTTGAGCTCCAGCCCGGTCGCGTTGCGGATCGCCGCGAGGACGGCCGGGGTCGAGGACAGGGTGGGTGCCTCGCCGATGCCGCGTAGCCCGTACGGCGCGTGGTCGTCGGCGAGTTCGAGCACGTCGACGGGGATGGTCGGCGTGTCGAGGATCGTGGGGATCAGGTAGTCCGTGAAGGAGGGGTTCTTCACCTTCGCCGTCTTCGGGTCGACGATGATCTCCTCCATCACCGCGACGCCCAGGCCCTGGGTCGTACCGCCCTGGATCTGGCCGATGACGGACAGCGGGTTGAGCGCCTTGCCGACGTCCTGCGCGCAGGCCAGCTCGATCACCTTGACCAGGCCGAGCTCGGTGTCGACCTCGACAACCGCGCGGTGGGCGGCGAAGGAGTACTGGACGTGGCCGTTGCCCTGCCCGGTGCGCAGGTCGAAGGCCTCGGTCGGCCGGTGCCGCCACTCCGCCTCGACCTCGACGCTCTCCCCTTCGAGCACGTCGACCAGGTCCGCGAGCACCTCGCCGCCGTCGGTGACGACCTTGCCGCCCTCCAGGAGCAGTTCGGCGGTGGCCCAAGCGGGGTGGTAGGAGCCGAACTTGCGGCGCCCGAGCTCCAGGACCTTCTCCCGGACCAGCTCGCAGGAGTTCTTCACGGCGCCGCCGGTGACGTACGTCTGCCGGGAGGCCGAGGTCGAACCCGCCGAGCCCACCTGGGTGTCCGCGGGCTGGATGGTCACCTGGGTGACACCGAGCTCGGTGCGGGCGATCTGCGCGTGGACGGTGACTCCGCCCTGTCCCACCTCCGCCATGGCGGTGTGCACGGTGGCGACGGGTTCGCCGCCGACCACCTCCATGCGGACCTTCGCCGTGGAGTAGTCGTCGAAACCCTCGGAGAAGCCGACGTTCTTGATGCCGACCGCGTAGCCGACCCCCCGCACGACGCCTTCGCCGTGAGTGGTGTTGGACAGGCCGCCCGGCAGCTGCCGTACGTCGGCCGCCTCGCCGGCCGAGAGCCACTGCTGCTCCGGAGGGAGCGGCATCGCCTTGACGCGGCGCAGGAGTTCGGCGACCGGGGCCGGGGAGTCCACGGGCTGGCCCGTCGGCATGATCGTGCCCTGCTCCATGGCGTTCAGCTGCCGGAACTCCACCCGGTCCATGCCCACCGCGTCGGCGAGCTTGTCCATCTGCGCCTCGTAGGCGAAGCACGCCTGGACCGCGCCGAAGCCGCGCATCGCGCCGCAGGGCGGGTTGTTGGTGTAGAGGGCGATGGCCTCGATCTCGACGTCGTCGACGACGTAGGGCCCGATGCCGAGCGAGGAGGCGTTGCCGACGACCGCCGGCGAGGCGGAGGCGTACGCGCCGCCGTCGAGGACGATCCGGCACTTCACGTGGGTCAACTTGCCCTCGCGCGTGGCCCCGTGCTCGTAGTACAGCTTGGCGGGGTGCCGGTGGACGTGCCCGAAGAAGGACTCGAACCGGTTGTAGACGATCTTGACGGGCTTGCCGGTGCGCAGCGCCAGCAGACAGGCGTGGATCTGCATCGACAGGTCCTCGCGACCGCCGAAGGCACCGCCGACTCCGGAGAGCGTCATGCGGACCTTGCGCTCGGGCAGGCCGAGTACGGGCGCGATCTGCCGCAGGTCGGAGTGGAGCCACTGGGTGGCGACGTAGAGGTGGACGCCACCGTCCTCGTCCGGCACGGCGAGACCCGACTCGGGGCCGAGGAAGGCCTGGTCCTGCATGCCGAAGGTGTACTCGCCCTTGACGACGAAGTCGGCCTTCTTCGCGGCCTCCTGGACGTCACCGCGGACGATCGGCTGCCGGTGCACGATGTTGGGGTGCGGGACGTGCCCGATGTGGTGGTCGTCGCGGTTCTCGTGGACGAGGATCGCGTCGGGGGCGGTCGCGGAGGCCTCGTCGGTGATGACGGGCAGCTCGCGGTACTCGACCTTGATCTTGGCGGCGGCGCGGCGGGCGGTCTCCGGGTGGTCGGCGGCGACGATGGCGACCGGCTCACCATGGTGACGGACCTTGCCGTGGGCGAGGACGGGGGTGTCCTGGATCTCCAGACCGTAGCTCTTCACGTCGGTCGGCAGGTCGTCGTACGTCATCACGGCGTACACGCCCGGCAGGGCGAGGGCCTCACTCGTGTCGATGGACACGATCTCGGCGTGCGCGACGGTCGAGCGCAGGATCTGCCCCCAGAGCATGTCCTCGTGCCACATGTCGGACGAGTACGCGAACTCGCCGGTGACCTTGAGGGTGCCGTCCGGGCGGAGCGTGGACTCGCCGATGCCGCCCTTGGTCTTCGAACCCTGGGTGATCTTGGTGGGGGTGCCGTTGGGAGTGGACATCTCAGACCGCCTCTCCCTGCCGGGCGGCCGCGAGGCGGACCGCGTCCATGATCTTCTCGTAGCCGGTGCAGCGGCACAGGTTGCCCGACAGCGCCTCGCGGATGTCCGCGTCGGTCGGGCTCGGGTTGCGCTCCAGCATCTCGTCGGCGGCGACCAGCAGCCCCGGGGTGCAGAAGCCGCACTGGACGGCACCGGCGTCGATGAACGCCTGCTGGATCGGGGAGAGTTCGGTGCCCTCGCCGGTCTGGGAGTCCTGTCCCTCGGCGGCATGCTGCCCACAGGAGCGCTGCTTTGCGTAGTCGGCGAGCCCCTCGACGGTCACGACCTCGCGCCCCTCGACCTGCCCGGCGGCGACCAGGCACGAGCACACCGGAACGCCGTCCAGCCGGACCGTGCACGACCCGCACTCGCCCTGCTCGCAGGCGTTCTTGGAACCTGGCAGCCCGAGCCGCTCGCGCAGCACGTACAGCAGGGACTCGCCCTCCCACACGTCGTCGGCTTCCTGCGGACGACCGTTGACAGTGAAGTTGACGCGCATTACGCAGCTCCCTCCGTGGTGGCGGCGGTGCCGCGGTACGACTCCCAGGTCCAGGTCAGCGTGCGGCGGGCCATGATGCCGACCGCGTGGCGGCGGTAGCTCGCCGTGCCCCGGACGTCGTCGATCGGGTTGCAGGAGGCGGCGCACAGGTCCGCGAACTGCTTGGCGACCGAGGGGGTGATGATCTTGCCGTTGTCCCAGAACCCGCCCTCTTCGAGAGCCGCGTTCAAGAACTCCTCGGCGGCCTTGGCCCGAACGGGGGTGGGAGCGGCCGAACCGATCCCGGTCCGCACGGTCCGCGTCCGGGGGTGCAGGGCGAGCCCGAAGGCGCACACCGCGATGACCATGGCGTTCCTGGTCCCCACCTTGGAGTACTGCTGGGGCCCGTCGGCCTTCTTGATGTGCACGGCGCGGATGAGCTCGTCGGGGGCCAGCGCGTTGCGCTTCACGCCGGTGTAGAACTCGTCGATCGGGATGAGACGCGATCCGCGCACCGACTCGACCTCGACCTCCGCGCCGGCCGCGAGGAGCGCGGGGTGGGCGTCACCGGCCGGGGAGGCGGTGCCGAGGTTGCCGCCGACACCGCCGCGGTTGCGGATCTGCGGGGAGGCCACCGTGTGCGAGGCGAGGGCCAGGCCCGGGAGCTCGCCGCGCAGGTGCTCCATGATGTGGGTGTACGGCACGGAGGCGCCGAGCCGCACGGAGTCCTCACCGACCTCCCACTCGGTGAGGTCGGTGACGCGGTTCAGGTCGAGCAGGTACTCGGGCCGCCGATGGTCGAAGTTGATCTCGACCATCACGTCGGTGCCGCCCGCGATGGGCACAGCGGTGGGGTGCTCAGCCTTGGCGGCGAGCGCCTCCTCCCAACTGGCGGGGCGAAGGAAGTCCATGACCGGCTCTCTTCTTCGTCTCGTGATCGTACGGATCGAGCCAGATCGTGTGCGGCGGCCCCGGCTCGTTCATGTGCTCTTTACGTGGAGTGGAGCCAGTACACAGCGCCGTACTCCGAGCGGGTCAGTCACGGAAACCATGAAGGAGTTGGCTGGTCGCGGCCCTCATCTTGTAGATTCGTATGAACGGAGGCCCTCGGTAACCTCCATGTTTTGCCGCGGAAACGTGCGGCACGACCCACGTGACCTGGGACACAGCCCCGGAGGCGGCAGCGGCCGCTCCCCACTCCACCGGACCCCTTCTCCATCGTAGATTTCGAGACACAGAACGGCGGCGACGAGAATGCGGCTGCGCGCACTGCTGGACACCGACGCGCTGGGCCTGCGGCTGCTGGGCGGCGAGGACGAGCTGGATCGCACCGTGCGCGGTGTGATGACCACCGACCTGCGCGACCCCAGCCGCTACCTCTCGGGCGGCGAGCTGGTCCTGACGGGCCTCGCCTGGCGGCGGGACGCCGCCGACTCGGAGCCTTTCGTGCGGCTCCTGGTGCAGGCCGGTGTGGTGGCGCTGGCGGCCGGCGAGGCGGAGCTGGGCGATGTCCCGGAGGACCTGGTCGTCGCGTGCGCCCGGCACCGCCTCCCCCTGTTCGCGGTGCACGAGTCGGTGGCCTTCGCGACCATCACCGAGCACGTCGTACGGCAGGTCTCCGGCGAGCGTGCGGGCGACCTGGCGGCCGTGGTGGACCGGCACCGCCGCATGATGACGTCGGGCCCGGCGGGCGGCGGCCCGGACGTGGTCCTCGACCTCCTCGGCTCGGACCTGGACCTGCGCGCCTGGGTCCTCTCCCCGACCGGCCGCCTGATCGCGGGCCCGAAGGTGGCCGGCCCCGGCCTTCCCGCGGACACCTGCGCGAAGCTGGCGGCGGAACACCTGGCCGCGGCCCGCACCGGCCGCCGGGGCCCGCACCGGGTCACGCTCGGCGCGTCGACGTACTCCCTCTTCCCGGTCCGCAGCAGCGGCCGGTCCCCGCAGGCCTCCAGGGACGTCCGCGAGACCGTCCTGTCCGACTGGCTGCTGGCCGTGGAGGCGGACGCCGGGGACTGGCCGGCGGAGCGCCTGGACCTGCTCCAGGGCGTCACCCAGCTGATCGCGGTCGAGCGGGACCGCAGGGACGCGGCCCGCACGGTCCGCCGCCGGCTGGCCCAGGAGGTCCTGGAACTGGTCCAGACGGGCGCTGCCCCGGCCGAGATCGCCGCCCGCCTGCGGGTCGCCGCCCCGGTCCTGCTCCCCGGCCTGGGGGCGGCCCCCCACTGGCAGGTCGTGGTGGCGAGGGTCGAATGGCAGGACGGCGAGCTGGACGGCGGCCCGATGGCCCAGGCCCTGCTGGAGGAGATCCTGGTGGACCCGTCGGCCACGGGTCCCGAGCCCTCCGACCGCATAGCGGTCGCCCACACGGGCGACGAGGCGATCGCGCTCGTCCCCCTCCCCGCCGTCTCGGCCGAACACGACGGCTCGGAGTCGGGCATCCTGGCGGACGCGCTGCTCGAGTCGGTCCGGGACCCGCTGTCGGCCGGCCTCGACGACGACGGCCGGGTCACCCTGGGCGTCAGCGCGTCGGTGCACTCCGCGGAGGGGCTCAGAGGCGCGCTGGAGGAGGCCCGCCACGCGCGCAGGGTGGCGGCGGCCCGGGTCGGCAGAGTGTGCGCGGCGGGCCACCAGGAGCTGGCCTCGCACGTCCTGCTGCTCCCCTTCGTCCCCGACGACGTCCGCCGCGCCTTCACCGCCCGTCTCCTCGACCCGCTCCGGGACTACGACCGCCGCCACCGGGCCGAGTTGATCCCCACCCTGGAGGCCTTCCTGGACTGCGACGGCTCCTGGACCCGCTGCGCGACCCGCCTCCACCTGCACGTCAACACGCTGCGCTACCGCGTCGGGCGGATCGAGCAGTTGACGAGCCGGGACCTCTCACGCCTCGAGGACAAGCTGGATTTCTTCCTGGCGCTGCGGATGAGCTGAAGCCTGTGGGGCCCCCGACTCCCACGACTTTGTGAATTCCTTCACCCACCCTCTTGGCCGGGCCCGTCGTTTCGTGCTGAGATGCCGCCACCACTCAAAGCTCGACGGCGTGCTCGGGGAGGGCAACGTGGCGCATACCGCCATGTCTGGTAACGGAACGACCGCCGGTGACGATCCACTCCAGACCGCGGTATGGCGGCTGCGCTCAAGGGCCTGCTGGGCCGACGCGGCCGCCCTGCTCCAACCGGTCACCGCGCAGGCGGCCCTGCAGCGAGCGGCACTCCTGGTGGAACGCTGCCTGTACACGGAGCAGGGCTGGCCGGAGGCGGAGGACGCGCTGCGCACCGCCGAGGCACTGGCCCACAGCGACGACGAGCGGGGGGCGGCCGCTTGTGAACGGGGGCAACTTGCGTACGCCTCCACGCTCCACGGGGTCCGGGACCGCGCGGACGAGGCGCGGGCGGCGCTGGGCCGAGCGGCCGCGCTGATCGCCCCGGGGGCGGAGGGAAGGGCCCTGCTGGACTTCCGCCGGGGGCTGCTGGCGGAGAACCTGACCCACTCCCCGCAGGCGGCCCGGGCGGCCTACCGCCGCGCCCACGCGGGCGCCACGGCCCAGTCCGACCCCCTGCTCCTGTCCTTCACATGGCGCCACCTCGCCGGACTGGCCCTGCGGGAAGGCGAGTTGGCTGAGGCGCGGCACGGCTTCGCCGAATCACTGCGGATCCGCGAGGAGTTGGGCTACCTGGTGGGCACGGCCCCGGCCCTCGCCTCGCTGGCGGACGCGGAGGCGGAACCGGAGGCGTCCCGGCTGCGCGAGGAGGCGCGGCGGTTGTACCGGTTGCTCGGGGGTGTACCGACGTGGCTGGCACGGCAGTTGACTCCGCCGGCGGCCACGGCGTGAGGTGACCGGGGCGCGTCAGGGGGTGCCGGGCGGGGTTGTCGGGCGGCTGCGGGCCCGGTGGGGGCTGGTCGCGCAGTTCCCCGCGCCCCTGAGGAGTTGCGGTCACCGTGGATCAGGGGCGGGGGGAACTGCGCAAAACGCCCGCCCCCACCGGGCCCGCAGCCGAACGACAACCCACCCGCCGCTCAGGCGCCGCCGGCGAAGTGCCCGCCGACCAGCCCCCGCACCACATCCAGATCCCGCGCGATCAACGCGTCCAGCAGTGCCGTGTGCTCCGCCGCGTCCGCGATCAGGTCCGCCCGCCCCCGCACGGCGGATCCACCCACCAGCGGCCACTGCGACCGCCGGTGCAAGTCCTCGGATATCTGCACCAGTTGCTCGTTCCCCGACAGCAGCAGCACCGCCCGGTGAAACGCCCGGTCGGCCTCCGCGTACGTCGCCCGGCACCCCGAGGACGCGGCGCGTACGGTCGCCTCCGCCGCCGGCCGCAACTCCGCCCACCGCTCCACCGGCACACTGCGCGCCAGCCGCAACACCACAGGCACCTCGATCAGCGCCCGCACCTCGGCCAACTCGGCCAGCTCACGGGCGCCGCGCTCGACCACCCGGAACCCACGGTTGGGAACGACCTCGACGGCCCCCTCCAGCGCGAGCTGCTGCATGGCCTCGCGCACGGGCGTCGCCGACACCCCGAACCGTTCCCCGAGCGCGGGCGCCGAGTACACCTCACCGGGCCGCAGGTCCCCGGCGACCAGCGCCGTACGCAGAGCGTCGAGGATCTGCCCCCGCACCGAGGCGCGCTGCACGACGGGACGAGGAATCGGCACCTCACTGTGGGTGTGCTCGCCCCGGGCCCCGGAACCCGCCTCGGCCCGAGCCCGCGCCGTGCCGGAGGCCCGCGTCTGCGGCGGCACCCGTACCGCCTCCGTGTTCCGGTCCGCGTCCCGCTCGGCACCCCCCGTCCCGGCGGAGCCCTGCGCACCCTGCTTCACGGGCCCTCCTGCGGACGTGTCGGTACTTGAGGTCATTAACGGCAGGTTGTTACTCACCCGTCAAGCACCTTAGGCGCAGAACGCTCCAGTTCAAATCCCGAATGACTTGGTAAGGTAAGGCTTACCTCTAGTCGACTGCGAATCGGTGGCCCCGCATGCCCGCACCGCTGCCCGCCCCCCGTTCGGCTCCCCGTTCCGCCGTTCGTTCGGCCGTCACCGCCGCCTACGAGCGCCTGACCGAGGCCCTCCCGGCGGTCACGGTCACGGAGCTGCCCGAGGACACCCCCCTCCCGGACACCGACGGCTGGGTCACCGCCGCCGACCTCGCGGGGAACGCGGCCACCCTGGACGCCTTCCTCACCTGGGACGACGAGCAGGTCCTCAGGGACAACGCCGTGAAGGGCCGCCCGGACGTGATCGCCGGTTTCGGCCTGCACCGCTATGCCTGGCCGGCCTGTCTCCTCTTCACCGTCCCGTGGTTCCTGCACCGCCGGGTCCCCCGCTACCCCGTGACCCACGTCTCCTACGACCGCACCCGGGGCCCGATGTCCCTCGCGGTCCACCCCGGCCCCTTCGCCTGCCTCCCGGACGACCCGGCGGCGACCCTGCCGGGCGCGTACACGGTCCCCGACGAGGAGTCGCTGCGCGCCGAGCTGCGGGAGGCGGTCGCCGAGCACATGGACCCGCTCCTCGCCTCCTTCGGCCCGCGCATGCGCCGCCGCGGCAGGGCTTTGTGGGGCATGGTGACCGACGAGATCGTCGAGGGGATCTGGTACGTCGCCGAGCTGTTCGGCGAGCACGAGAAGCGCCGGGCCGAGCACGCCCTGGAGCTCCTGCTGCCCGGGACGACGAAGCCGTACGTCGGCACCCCGGCCTTCCGCGTGCTCGCCGGTCCGGACGGCCGGCCCCTGCGCACCCGGGACCGGGTGAGCTGCTGCATGTACTACACGCTGGCTCCGGACGACACCTGCGCCACCTGTCCGCGCACCTGCGACACCGACCGTGTCGCCAAGCTGACGGCGGCCGTGGCCAGTTGAGGCACCCTCAGGGGACCCCGCCGCGGACCCCTTCTCCGCGTCCCGTAAGATCAACGCCGACTGGGACGCCCGTTCGGTTACAGGGGATTCACAACTTCCTCACCAGGCGCAGGAACTTTCCGTGGAACCACCCGTACGGGTAGTCTTATTCGAACTCAACTCCCGCCCCTCAAGCGGCAGTTCGAGCAGAACGCCGCCCTGGGCAACCCCTTGCACTTCCTTGGCGGCCTCTTGCCCCGAAAACGCCTGAGGGCCGTTGGGATTGGGCCACTATGGCGGGCGTTACGCCCTATCCCAATGCAAGGGACCCCAGATGAGACTGACCGACATATCGCTGAACTGGTTGCTTCCGGGCGCCGTACTGCTCCTGGGCATGCTGGCGGCGGTGGCGGTGCTCGCGCGGAGCAAGCGGTCCGGCGGGGAGCACGCGAAAGACGACTCGTGGGAGCGGAGCGAGGAGCGCCGCAGGCGCAAGGAAGCCATATACGGCACCGCCTCCTATGTCCTCCTGTTCTGCTGTGCGGCGGTTGCCGCCGCCCTCTCCTTCCACGGTCTGGTGGGCTTCGGCCAGGAGAACCTCGGTCTCTCCAACGGCTGGGAGTACCTGGTCCCGTTCGGCCTGGACGGCGCGGCGATGTTCTGCTCCGTGCTCGCGGTGCGCGAGGCCAGCCACGGTGACGCGGCCCTCGGCTCCCGGATACTCGTGTGGACGTTCGCCGGCGCGGCGGCCTGGTTCAACTGGGTGCACGCGCCCAGGGGTTTCGGCCACGACGGCGCCCCGCAGTTCTTCTCCGGCATGTCCCTCTCGGCGGCCGTCCTGTTCGACCGCGCGCTGAAGCAGACCCGCCGGGCCGCGCTGCGCGAGCAGGGTCTGGTGCCGCGTCCGCTGCCCCAGATCCGCATCGTCCGCTGGCTGAGGGCGCCGCGTGAGACGTACAAGGCCTGGTCGCTGATGCTGCTGGAGAACGTGCGCAGCCTGGACGAGGCGGTCGACGAGGTCCGCGAGGACAAGCGTCAGAAGGAGGCGGCCCGCCTCAGGCGCCGCGAGCAGGAGCGGGTCGAGCGCGCGCAGCTCAAGGCGATCAGCCGGGGTCACCGCGGGTTCGTCGGCCGGGGCGGCGGGCGCCAGTTGGAGCAGCAGCCGCCGGCCGCCGCCCTGGAGCGAGCCTCCGCGGAGCCTGCGATATCCACCCCGGAGCCGCTGCCCGTCCGTCAGCGTCCCTCTCTCCAGCCCGTCCGCGGCGGTTCTGAGTCGCACTCCGTCGACCTCACCGCGGAGGACGACACAATGGCCCTGCCGCGTCTCGACTCGCTGGAGCGCAAACTCAAGGATCTTGAGCAGCAGTTCGGCTGAGGCGAGGGCCGAGGCCTGAAGGGCGCGGCCGCGAGGCCGGAGCTCCATGGGAAGGGGGCGTGACCGACGCGGTCACGCCCCCTTCCCGTGGTTCACGCCGCTCCGGCGTCGAGTTCGAACCAGACGGACTTGCCCACGCCGTGCGCCCGTACGCCCCAGGCGTCCGCGAGGGACTGCACCAGGGCCAGGCCCCTGCCGTGCGTACTGTCGTCGGGGGCGGGTATGCGCACCCGGGGTATGCGGGCCACGAAGTCCCGCACCTCCACCCTCAGGGCCCGTGGCCCGATCGTGGCCGTGACGACCGCGTCGTGGTCGGTGTGCACGAGTGCGTTGGTGACGAGTTCACTGGTGAGCAGTTCGGCTATCTCGGATCGCCCTGGTCTCCCCCAGTGTCGTAACAGCTCGCGCAAAGCCCTGCGTGTCTCCGGTACGGCCCCCAGGTCCGCCCGCTCCAGTCTGCGCCGGAGCTGCGGCGACTGCGCCTGCTCCCGGGCGCTGTCGGCCTTCTCCTCCATGGTGTGTGCCGAGAAGGCCCCTACCGTCGTGGGACCGCCTCCTCGTGCCTGCCTCTTCATGACCCCCGCCCGCGTGCCGATGTCGGTTTCCCTCCTGCTCGAACACGTTCACGGGGATCCATGCCCCTGTAGTTCAGGCGGCAGTCATGTCGAATCGTCAACGACCAGGTGTTCGGCCACGTTTGCGGAGGCGACCACGGTCGTGTCGGCGGGGTGGACGCGTCCCGGACCGCCCCCGCGTGCGACGGCGCGGTCACCAGCGGACGGCGCACCGTGGCGGTCGGTACGGGCCTCCCGCCACGCGGCGCCTGTGCCGTTGGTCCCCTCCAGGCGGCATGTGCCCTGCCCACCGGCGTCCGCCCGCCGGACCGGCCGGCCGGCGCACGAGCCCTTCCCGAGTGGGGAGTTACGGGAAAGTACCTGGTCGGCGGGGTGGCTCCGAGAGCCGGGAGGAGGGAACGGACCGGGCTTGCCAGGTGAGCGCCGGTCCCGGACCCGCGCGGGCCCGGCCCGTACCCCAGGTCGGGCGCCCGCCGTACGACGGCTCACGCGCCCCTTGGACGCGTGCGCCCCCGCCACCGGCGCCCGACGAACGGGGCTCGGTGAGCGGGGGTGAGCGGGTGCGTACGTTCCCTCGGGCGGCCTTCGCGTCCCGGTGCCGCAGGGCCCCTGGCCCACCTGGCTCCGGGACACCGGGACCGCCCGGCATGGGCCGATCCGCCGACTCGGTCCTGTCGACCTCGCCGTATCCCGCGAAGGGCTGGGGCGGCAGGGAAACTGGCCTGATTTGGCCGCTACTTGCTGCCGAGGCCCTTGGTGCCGATGTGCATGATCTTGTGGCTGCCGCGGGTCATGTCGACCACGAGGGTGCTGGTCTGGCCCGCGCTCCAGGTGAGGGTGACGACGGCCTCGGTGCGGGTGGCGTTGGTGCCGTTGTCGGTGACCTTCCACGCGAGGGGCACGTTCTGGGCGCGCAGGACGCCGTCGGCGTGCTCCTTGTCCTCCCAGGCGTTCAGTTCCTTCTGGAACGCGGGCGTCAGGTAGTGCGCGCGCAGCGCGTCCTGGAGTTCGCCGCCGCCCTCGTCGGTCACCGCGTCGATGTAGGCGCCGTAGAAGTCGGCGATGCGCGTGATGTTGTCGGAGGGCTTCCCGCTGACGCTGCGCGGTGCTCCGGCCGAGGCCTGGGCGGTGACCCCGAGGCCGAGGGCCAGGGCGAGGCCTACGGCCAGGGTGGTGCGGCGGGTCGCCTTGGTCGTGTTCATCTGTGTTCCCCGTTTTCTTTCCGGTTCCTGCTGCTGGTCGTGCGGTCCGTGCGGGGCCGCCCGCCCGACCCCCGTGCGGGAGGGCGGCCCCGCTGCTCAGTGGAGCTTGTTGACCGCGGTGGCGGTCGTCTTCTTGAAGGCCTTCACCGGGGCGTCGGCGAAGTCGCCCATCTGGGACCACTCCACGACGGTGACGGTCCGGTCGTCCCGGCCGACGGACAGCAGGTGGATGTCGGTGGCGCCGAACGAGTGCTCGGTGTGCAGGCCGTGCACCCGGGCGCCCTCCTCGACCGCGACCTTGCCGTAGTCCTTGTACGTCGCCTCGACGTCCGGGTCGCGCTGTTCGAGGCGGTCCGCGCAGGTGCGGATCTCCTTGTTCATGCTGGCGGCGAGGGCGGCGGCCTTGGTCTTGGTGCCGACCTCGATCGTCAGCTGGCGGGCGCTGGTGTCCAGGTCGGTCCGGAAGTCGCGGTAGCGGGAGTCGTAGCCCGGCAGCGCGTCCTCCAGGCAGAGGAGCAGTTCGTCCGGGACCCCGTCGGTCACCTTGCCCGCCGTCCAGGCGGACGAGGGGTGCGGCGGGAGGTCGCCGGCCGAGAGGAACCTGGGCGCGGCCGGCGCGGCAGCGGCCTGCACGGCGAGGGTGACGCCGAGCGTGAGGCCGGTGAGAGAGAGTACGGTGAGCGCGCCTGCTCGACTGCGCTTGGGCATGGGTGTCCCCCGTGAGATACGTGCATGGATGTGGGATGCCACCACGACGCCGGATGGTCGGTCCGGCCCGGTCGGTGTGACACCAAGAGCATCAGCGGTCGCAGGGGGCGGACGCAACACGGGACACGGGATCTGTCGGCATGGAACCATCCCAGGGCGTCTGACGTGCAGGTACAGGGAGTGCCTGGGATACGGGATCAAGGGGGAAATCGTTGTCGGCACCGGAACCACAGGACGATGTCCAGGAGTTCGCGGCCCTGCTGCGGAGGCTGAAGGAGCGCACGGACCGCAGCTACGGTTCGCTGGCCCGGCGGCTGAACATGAACACCTCGACCCTGCACCGGTACTGCGCGGGGGACGCCGTACCCGTCGACTTCGCACCGGTGGAGCGGTTCGCGGCGCTGTGCGGCGGTTCGGCCGAGGAGCGGATGGAGCTGCACCGGCTGTGGCTCGCGGCGGTGGCGGCGCGACAGCGGCCGCGGACCGCGGAGCCGTCGCCGTCGCCGTCGCCGTCGCCGGTGGCATCGGAGTCGTCTGAGTCGGCGGAGTCGTCCGTCGCTCTCGTCGTGCCGGCCGAGGAGGGGCCGGGCGACGACGAGCGTGCGGGTGAGGGAGCGGCCGACAGCGAAGGTGCGGGTGCGGGTGAGTCGGACACCGTGCAGGTGACGGGGTCCGCTCCTCCGCCCCGCCCCTGGTACCGCCGTCGGCGTTTCCTCGTGACCGCGGCCGCCGTCGTGGTCGCTCTCGCCACCCTGGGCAGTCTGTCGGCGCTGCCGTCCGGCCGTCCCGCCTCGGACACCGTGGCCCAGGCTCCCGACCCATCGTCCCGGACGACGGCGTCGGGCCCGACCGCCCGTTCCGGATCGCCGTCACCGAGTCCCTCCGCCACGTCCGCCTCCCCCTCGGCCAAGGCCACCGGAACACGACCCTCCGCTTCGGCGTCACACGGCCGCGGCACCGCGAAGGAGAGCGCGGGGACCGGGCAGCAGGGGACCTCCGTCGGCACTCCCCTGACCTGGACGGCGAACTCCCAGATCTGGGAGGGAAGCTGCGGGCACGACTACGTCATCGACAAGCCGCCCTCCCAGGTCCCCCCGCCCCCGCTCGTGCAGGACGCCGGGATCTGGGCGGCGACGCAGGGCGCGATCCACGGGCGCGAGACGAAGGTGCAGATCTCCGTGCAGGGGCGGTCGTCCACGGCCGTCGTGCTGGAGGCGCTCCGCGTCCGGATCACCGGCCGCAGCTCCCCCGCACCCGGTACCGCGTACGCCATGGACCAGGGCTGCGGCGGCGGGATCACCCCGCGCGGCTTCGACGTGAACCTGGACATCGACCGCCCCGTCGCCCACGCGGTGGCCGGCAACGACACCGGACAGACCGTCCCCGCGGTGCAGTTCCCCTACCGGGTCTCCGCCACGGACCCGGAGGTGCTGCTGGTCAGCGCGACGACGCAGACGTACGACTGCAACTGGTACCTCGAACTGGACTGGTCCTCGCAGGGCCGCACCGGCACGGTCCGCATCGACGACCACGGCCGCCCGTTCCGCACGACCAGCATCAAGGGCCTGACCCGCCTCTGGTACGGCACGAACAGTGCCGGTGAGCGGGCGTGGGTGCCGTCCGGCACTTAGGGCCTTCTGCTAGGGCTTTTCTGCCGCGGACCCGACGCGGTGAGCCGTGCCGTCGGCGTCCACGTAGGTGAACTCCCGCAGTCCGTAAGGAGTGTCGGTCGGTTGCCCGAAGCGGCCCTCGACGCCCGACGCCGTCCACTCCGCATGGACGGCGTCGGCGTCGCTCACATAGAGGTAGACGACGGCGCCGGTGCGCAGCGGGTCGTGCTCGCTCCACTCGCTGAGGTGGATCGAGACCGACCCGCGCTCGACGAAGCCGTACCGCTGCGGACCGTCGTGGGCACGCGCGGCGAAGCCCAGCAGGCGGTATCGCTCCAGGGCCGCGTCGAGGTTCCGGACCGGGACGACGGGCGCGACGTCGGTGAAGGCGATGTCTGGCATGCCGTCAGTCTCGCATCCACGCCACTCGTCAAGGCCGGGGCACGTTGCGGAGGTTGGAGCGGGCCATCTGGAGCATGCGGCCGACTCCGCCGTCGAGGACGATCTTCGAGGCGGACAGGGCGAAGCCGGTGACCATCTCGGCGCTGATCTTCGGCGGGATGGACAGGGCGTTGGGGTCGGTGACGATGTCGACGAGGGCGGGCCCCTTGTGCTTGAAGGCCGACTTCAGCGCCCCGGCCAGGTCCTTGGGCTTCTCGACGCGCACGCCGTAGGCACCGCAGGCCTGGGCCACGGCGGCGAAGTCGGAATTCTTGTTGGTGGTGCCGTAGGAAGGGAGCCCCGCGACCAGCATCTCCAACTCGACCATGCCGAGCGAGGAGTTGTTGAAGAGGACGACCTTCACGGGCAGGTCGTACTGCACGAGGGTGAGGAAGTCCCCCATCAGCATGGAGAACCCGCCGTCCCCGGACATCGACACGACCTGTCGCTTGCGGTCGGTGAACTGCGCCCCGATGGCCATGGGCAGCGCGTTCGCCATCGACCCGTGCGAGAACGAACCGATCACTCGGCGACGGCCGTTGGGCGTGATGTACCGGGCGGCCCACACGTTGCACATACCGGTGTCGACGGTGAACACAGCGTCGTCGTCGGCGAGTTCGTCCAGTACGGAGGCCACGTACTCCGGGTGGATCGGCACGTGCTTCTCGACCTTGCGGGTGTACGCCTTGACGACCCCTTCGAGCGCGTCGGCGTGCTTCTTGAGCATCTTGTCGAGGAAGCGACGGTTCTTCTTCTCCTTGACCCTCGGCGTCAGGCACCGCAGGGTCTCCTTCACATCGCCCCAGACGGCCAGGTCGAGCTTGGAGCGGCGGCCCAGGTGCTCGGGGCGCACGTCGACCTGGGCGATCTTGACGTCGTCGGGGAGGAAGGCGTTGTACGGGAAGTCGGTGCCGAGCAGGATCAGCAGGTCGCACTCGTGGGTGGCCTCGTAGGCGGCGCCGTAGCCGAGCAGGCCGCTCATGCCGACGTCGTATTTATTGTCGTATTGGATGTGCTCTTTCCCCCGCAGCGCGTGCCCCACCGGTGACTTGACCTTCTCCGCGAACTCCATGACCTCGGCGTGCGCGCCCGCGGTGCCGCTGCCGCAGAACAGGGTGATCCTGTCCGCCTGGTCGATCATCTCGACGAGCTTGTCGATCTCGGCGTCGCCGGGGCGGACGCTGGGCCGGGAGGTGACCAGGGCGGTCTCGGCGGACTTCTCGGGGGCGGGTTCGTCCGCGATGTCACCGGGGAGCGTGACGACGCTGACGCCGGAGCGGCCCACGGCGTTCTGGATGGCGGTCTGGAGCAGCCTCGGCATCTGCTTCGGGCTGGAGATCATCTCGCTGTAGTGACTGCACTCCTGGAAGAGGCGGTCGGGGTGGGTCTCCTGGAAGAAGCCGAGGCCGATCTCGCTGGAGGGGATGTGCGAGGCCAGGGCGAGGACCGGGGCCATGGAACGGTGGGCGTCGTAGAGGCCGTTGATGAGATGCAGGTTGCCGGGCCCGCAGGAACCGGCGCACGCGGCCAGCTTCCCGGTGATCTGTGCCTCGGCGCCCGCGGCGAAGGCGGCGGTCTCCTCGTGCCGTACGTGCACCCAGTCGATGGCCGCGTTGCGGCGGACGGCGTCCACGACCGGGTTGAGGCTGTCGCCGACGACGCCGTAGAGGCGTTTCACTCCGGCCTTGACGAGGATGTCCACGAACTGCTCGGCGACGTTCTGCTTGGCCATGGATCCATGCACCCCTTCGGTCTCCTTGGGTCCATCAATCCACAATGGCCGCGATCACGCCTCCCAAACAGCGGCGGCTGTACGGTCATCGGCATATCCCTTGACCCGGACTTGAGAGTCGGCGAGGAACGCGGCGAGACCGGGCGGGGGTCCTGACCACCTTCCTGTGAGGTAGTCGCACAGTTCGGGTTCGCCGCGCAGGGGATCGGCGAGGCCGCCGGTGCACATCAGGAGCGTGTCACCCGGGCGGGCGACGGAGGCGCGGAAGCGGAAGGCCTCGCGGGGCGGCTCGGGGGCGGGTTCGTACGGGCTCGGCGGTGTGGGAATGCCGAGGTCCATGGTGAGGCGGTCGCCGTCGGGGGTCTCGGTGGGCAGCGAGCCGAAGCCGACGACCGGTTCGCCGGTGATGTCGCTGACCTGGGGTTCGATGTCGTGCCACTCGCCGTCGCGGAGGCGGAAGAGGCCGCCCGCGCCGACGCCGAAGAAGACGCGGACCCGGCAGTCGGGGTCCGCCGGCAGGAGCAGGCAGCGCAGGGTGGCGGCGTACTCCTCCGGGTCGACGCCCTGCTCGACGGCGCTGGCGCGGAGCTTGCCGAGACTGCGGTCGGTGAGCCGGTGCAGCCCTGACTTGAGGTCACCTCGGCGGGCGGCACTGATGTCCTGCGCCAGACGGGCATGACTGCGTCCCACGGCCCGCCCGATCCAGTGGCACGCCTCGGCGGCGGCGCGGTGGGCACCGGGGGTGGCACGGGCGCCGGTGGCCATGGCGACGAGGACCAACGCCTGCTCGCCGGTGCCGAAGCGCGCGGTGAGCAGGGAGTCCCGCCGGGGCTCGCCCCGGAACCTCGCCGAGTCCCCGCGCACGGACACCGCCCGCAGTGTGCAGGCCCCGTACCTGGCTCCGTCGAGCACGGTGTCCGCCACCAGGTCATCCAGCTCGTCGGGGTCTGCGGGAGGGAGGGCGGTGGGCTCGGCGTCGTAGGTGGGCGGCCCGGAGCCGACGAAGCCCACGGGGCCGGGAGGGAGGGTGGGGAGGTCTACCCGGGTGGCGGTACGGGGTGCCTGCGGGGCGGCGGCAGGACCGTCCTGGTCGTGTCCGGAGGGCTCGGGCGTGGGGTTGGGCTGGGTGGAGCCGGGGCCGGTGCGGGGTGGTGGGGCGAGCGCGGGGGACTCCTGGGGGGCGACGGTGTGGGGGTCGGGGTGGGAGTCCAGACCGGGGTCGGGGGCGGGGGCGGAGGCGGGGGCCGGTGGAGTGGCCCACCAGTCGCCTTCACCTTGCCGTGTACTGGTTGCGCCTCGTTGCGAAGGCCCTGGAGGGCTCTCGGAACGGTCGGGCGGAGGTACGTCCTCGGTACGGCCGGGCGAGGTGGGCCGGTCGGCGTTCTGCGCCGGACTCGCGGCGGGGGCGTCTGGGGCGGGGACGTCTGGCAGGCGACCGGCACCCTGTGCTCTCGGTCCGCCGAAGCCACCCCTGCCCGAGTCGGCCCGGTCGGGCGGGAGCAGGCGGTCGGTGTCCGGTGCCGGCCCCGCAGCCGCCCCACCGAAGCCGCCCCCGCCCGAGTCGCGGTCGGGCGGGACAGCGCGGTCGGTGTTCTGCGGTGGCGTGGGCGGGGCCGCGGGGCGGGGTGGGGCGGAGGGGGGTGGGGGTGCCGCGGTCGGGGGCCTCGGGGGCTCGGTCGGCATCCGTGAGGCCGGAACCGTCGTGGTCGGAGGCGTCTCCGTGGAAGCGCGCCCAGCGGGTGGCGAGAGCGGCCGGTCCTCGGGAGCGCGCTCGACGAAGCCGGGTGGCTTGGGGCCGGGTGGGAAGGACGCGGGTGCGTCAGGGGGCGGTTCCCACGCATCCCGGTGCCGGCCGGGTGAGGGGGCCGGCGCGCCGGAGAACCCTGTTCGGGGCGCGGGTACCCCGGTACCGGCCTGGGGGCCCGGCTCATCCACGGCATCCGCCCCGGCCCCGGGCCTGCCGTCTCCGGACCCGTCCCGTACCGCGCCCGCCGCTGAGGCGTAGCGGTCGTCCAGGGTGTCCGGGGCCGGTGTGGGGCCCGTGTCGTCGGTGGAGTCGTACAGCTGCCTCCACCAGTCGTCCTCGTGACCGGTGGGCCTTCCCCCCTGCTGGCTCATGCCCCCAATTGTCCACCGCGCGGGCCGTATGAAAACGGGGCATCCCGAAAATCAAGCACCGTCAGGCCCGCCGGGACGGCGTGTCGAGTGAGCTGTCGAACTCGTGTGGCCCATGGGGTCGCCGGACGATTCCACCCCCCACGGGAGAACCGCCCGGCGACGCCCGAGTGACCCGGATCCCGGTCACCGGCGGGCTCGGGTCACGATCGGGTCCGGCTCGGTCCCGGGTGTGACCGGCCGTCCTGTCGCGGAGCTGTGCCGGACGGCGTCTTTCCTTGTGCCGATGTGCCGCCCGCCCTGGCTCCCCGACCGAGTGCCCGCAGGACGGCCCGCTGAACATCACTGGCCTGCGCTTCCCGCCGTCCTCCTGCACCCTGGACGAATGGGAGTGTGGGACCTCCTGCTGGTCGGCCTGGTCATGTTGTTCGGCCTGGTCGGGGTTCTGGTGCCCGGTGTGCCGGGGTCGTGGCTGGTGTGGGCCGCGGTCCTGTGGTGGGCGCTGAAGGATCCGCAGCCGGTCGCGTGGGGCGTGCTCGTGGGGACCACGGTCGCCCTGTTCCTCTCCCAGGTGGTGCGCTGGGCGCTGCCGCCGCGCAAACTGCGGGCGAGCGGGGCCACCCCGCGCATGGGCGTGTACGCCGGGGCGGGCGCGTTCCTCGGCTTCTTCCTGATCCCCGTGCTCGGCGCGATCCCCGGGTTCATGGCCGGCATCTACCTCTCGGAGCGCCTGCGTCTCGGCCGCCACGGGGAGGCGAGGGCCGCCCTGCGCACGGCGATGCGCTCGGGCGGCTCCAGCGTGCTTGCGGAACTGTTCACCTGTCTGCTGATCATGGGCGCGTGGCTGGGGGCGGTGCTGTGGGGCTGACGTAGGACCGCGGCCCGGGCCAGGCCTGGGCGTGCCTAGGTCGAGAGGCCGATGTGCGGGCCGCGCGCGCGTGTTTGGGTGGCTGCCATGACCGAATTCAGCGAGGCCGAGCGCGCGTACCTGAAGTCCCAGCGGCTGGGCCGACTCGCCACCGTCGACCCGCACGGACAGCCGCAGGCGAACCCGGTCGGCTTCTTTCCCCAGGACGACGGCACCATCCTGATCGGCGGCCACGCGATGGGCCGCACCAAGAAGTGGCGCAACCTCCAGAAGAACCCGAAGGTCGCGCTGGTGGTGGACGACATCGTCAGCCTGAAGCCGTGGACGGTGCGCGGCATCGACATCCGCGGGGAGGCGGAACTCCTCACCGGGCCGCACGAGTTGGGTCCGCACTTCAGCGAGGAGCTGATCCGCGTCCATCCGCGACGCATCCACAGCTGGGGGCTGGAGGAGTCCTAGAGGGCTCCTTCGAGGGTGAGCAGGGCCGTCTTGCGCTCCAGGCCGCCCGCGTACCCGGTGAGCAGGCCGTTCGCGCCGATCACCCGGTGGCAGGGGCGGAGGATCAACAGGGGGTTCGCGCCGATCGCGCCGCCCACGGCCCGGACGGCGGCGCGGGAGGCACCGACGCGGGCGGCGATCTCGCCGTACGTCGCAGTCGCGCCGTAGGGGACATCGTCGAGGGCGTCCCAGACGCGGGTCCGGAACTCGGTGCCTTCCGGGCGCAACTCCAGCTCGAACTCCTTGAGTTCACCGGCGAAGTACGCGGCGAGCTGCTCCTCGGCGGCCCGGAAGGGGGCGGGGTCGTGGAGCCAACCCTCCTGAACGGTGCGGCCGTTCTTCTGCCCGGGGACGGACAGCGAGGTCAGCGCGCCGGTCTCGTCGGCGGTGAGGAGCAGTTCGCCGACGGGGCTGTCGAGGCGGGTCCAACGGATGGCCATGACTACTTCAACTCCAACTCTCCTGCTGTGCGCAGGTGTTGCCAGGCATAGGAGCGCCAGGGGCGCCAGGTGTCGGGGGTGTCGAGGTCCGGTGGGGCCACGTCGGGGTCGCCGAGGGCGCGGCTGCGGATGACGGCGACGGTACGGGCGTCCAGGCCGGGCAGGGCGAGCAGCGCGTGCTGCGCCTCGTCTCGGTCGGCGCCCGGATCCAGTCGTACGGCGCCGTCGGCGAGGGCGGTGGCGAACGTGCCGAGGGGGCCGGCCGCCTCGGAGAGCGCCGCGGGGTCGGGGAAGAGGTGGGTGAGGCTGCCGCAGGGCGCGTCCAGGGTCTTGCCGTACCGCTGGACGAGTCGTGCGGATTCGGTACGGCCCACCAGCGCCCGTACGGCGAGCTCCTCGGGGTCGGCGGCGCCGGGCGAGCGGAGTCCTGGGCGCGCGGCGACCAGGGGGGCGAGCCGGGGGTCCTCGCCGAGCCGCTCGTCGACGGCGTAGGGATCGGCGTCGAGGTCGAAGAGCCGCCGCAGCCGTCCGACGGCGGTGGTCAGGTCGCGGGGGTCGGTGAGGTGCAGGTGGGCGTCGAGCCAGCCGCCGGGGTGGGCGCCGGTGGCGGCCCTGGCCGTGCCGGGGCGTTCGTGGACGGCGACGATGCCGGTGCCGTGCGGGAGCCGGAGGGTACGGCGGTAGACGCGCCGCCCGGGCGGCCCGCTCACCTCCTCGACGCCGGGTACGGCCTCGCTCTCCAGCAGGTCGAGGACGGCGCCGGAGCGGTAGGGGCCGCGGTGGGCGAGCCGTAGTGGGATACCGGCGGTGGGGGTGGCCGGGCGGCGGGTGGTCCGGGCGGCGGCCCGTAGGGCGCTGGGGGTGGAGGCGTAGATCTCGCGGACCGTGTCGTTGAACTGCCGCACGCTGGCGAAGCCGGACGCGAAGGCGATCTCGGTGACCGGCAGGCCGGTGGTCTGGAGCAGGACGCGCGCGGTGTGGGCGCGCTGGGCGCGGGCCAGGGCGACGGGGCCCGCGCCGAGTTCGGCGGTGAGCTGGCGCTGGACCTGGCGTGCGCTGTAGCCGAGGCGGTCGGCGAGCCCGGCGACGCCCTCCCGGTCGACGACGCCGTCGCCGATCAGGCGCATCGCCCGGCCCACCACGTCCGCCCGGACGTTCCAGTCGGCGGAGCCGGGCACCGCGTCCGGACGGCACCGCCGACAGGCCCGGAAACCGGAGCCCTGCGCGGCGGCGGCCGTCGCGTAGAAGCGGACGTTGTGACGCTTCGGGGTCACCGCGGGACAGCTCGGCCGGCAGTAGATGCCGGTCGTCTCGACGGCGAAGAAGAACTCGCCGTCGAACCGGGCGTCCCGGCTGCGGACCGCTTCGTACCTGGTGTCCTCGTCCATCACGCGTTCCAGTGTCCGCCGTGCGCGGGGGTGCCGCTGGCGGAAAACGGACATGGCGGTGCGTGGCCGAGTGCGGGTACGTCGTGGCTGGTCGCGCAGTTCCCCGCGCCCTGGGTTGGTGCAGGCCGTGTCTGCCTCAGCCGACTACGCCCAGCGCCCCCGCTTCGCCTCCATCGCCGCCTTCCCCTGCGCGCCCCGCTTCTTCCACTCCTTCCTGATCTCCGACCGGAGTCGCGCGTCGGTCTTGGCCACGATCCGCTGGTTCTCGCGGATCAGCTTCCGGTAGCTCTCCAGCCGCCGCTCGGGCAGCTCACCGGAGTCGATCGCGGCCAGCACCGCGCACCCCGGCTCGCTCTCGTGCGCGCAGTCGTGGAAGCGGCACTGCCGGCCCAGTTCCTCGATCTCGGAGAAGACCTGTCCGACACCGACCTCGGCGTCCCACAGTCCGACGCCCCTGAGGCCGGGCGTGTCGATCAGCACGCCCCCGCCGGGCAGGGCGAGCAGGTTGCGGGTCGTGGTCGTGTGGCGCCCCTTCCCGTCCGCGTCCCGCGTGGCCTGCACGGCCATCATGTCCTCGCCGATGAGCGCGTTCGCCAGCGTGGATTTCCCCGCACCGGACTGCCCGAGCAGCACGCTCGTACCGCCCGCGACGACCGCGACGAGGACGTCGAGCCCCTCCCCGTCCAGCGCGCTGACGGTCAGCACCGGAACCCCCGGTGCCGTCGTCTCCACGTCCTGCACGAGATGCGCGAGCGTCACCGCGTCCGGCACGAGGTCGGCCTTGGTGAGGACGACCAGCGGCTGGGCTCCGGACTCCCAGGCCAGGGCGAGGAAGCGTTCGATGCGGCCGAGGTCGAGTTCGACGGCGAGCGACACGGCGACGATCGCGTGGTCGACGTTGGCCGCGAGGATCTGCCCCTCGGACCGCTTGGAGGAGGTGGAGCGCACGAAGGCGGTCCGGCGCGGCAGGTACGTGCGTACGTACTGCGGATTTCCCGCGGGCTCGACGACGGCCCAGTCGCCGGTGCACAGCACCCGCATCGGGTCGTTCGGGGTGACGAAGGCGGTGTCCGCCCGCAGCAGCCCGTCGGCGGTGACGACGTCGCACTGCCCGCGGTCGACCCGGACCACCCGTCCGGGCAGGAGCCCCTCGGGCTCGTAGGGGGCGAACGCGTCCGCCCATGCCTCGTCCCAGCCGTAGGGAGCGAGAGCGGAGAAAACCTGAGAAGTGGAGCTGGAAGTCAAGGGAGACCCTTCACAAGGGTGGCCCCGGCGCAAGGAGTTGGCGTCAGCCGAAGGCCACGGAGGTGGACGTGATGATCTGGATGCGGGTAGCGCTCATCGCAAAGACAGCCATCGGTCGACACCTCCCTCTTCCTCGCTCGTGGGGCACGGCAGCGGTGAGCCGCCGTGCGAAGTGCCCTCACCTTAGGGGCGCTCGCGCCGGGGGCGCCACCGGTTTTTTCCGACTCCCGCCGCGAACCCCCTCCTCACTCGAACAGCCCGGTGCGCTGGTCGTACGGGAGGAGCGGTTGTGGCATGGAGACCGACCCCCACCTCCAGGAGAGCTCGTGATGACCCACCGCCCGCCCCGCCCCTTCCGCGTCCTCGCCCCGGCCCTCGCCGCCGGCGTCCTGCTGACGACCGCCGCGTGCTCGGACGGCGACGACGACAGCGGGCCGGACCGCGCGGACACCATGCGGATCTCCTCCTCGCCCCTCGCGCAGGCGTCCCCGGCCGCGCTCACCCCGGCCGGGGCGCGGGCCGCGCTGGTGACCGAGGCGGATCTGGAGGGCGACTGGGACCGGGTGAAGAACGCGGCCACCTGGCGCGACAGCCTGCTGGTCGGCAAGGTGGACGTGGCCGACTTCCTCACCGCCAAGGCGGACGCCGCCGACTGCCAGAAGCTTCTCGACCGGCTCTACGGGGACGAGCTGCTGGGCAAGCCGTCCGGGGCGTCCGCGCTCACCGGCTTCCAGGAGGGCGCGTCCCGGCTGCTGTACCAGGTGGCCGCCTATGACAGGGCGGGGCTGGACGCGTCCCTCGCCTGGCTGCGGGGTCTGCCGGTCAAGTGCGACCAGTTCACGGCGACGGACTCCTCCGGCGGGCGGCGCACGGTCCAGGTGACGGAGAGGTCCCTGCCGAAGGTGGGCGACGCTCGTCAGGGGCTGCGGGTCACGGTCCAGGGCACCTCGGGCGGTACGCCCGCCGCCCTCACCCTCGATGTCGCCGCCCTGCGGGTCGGCACGGACGCGATCACCCTCACCAACGGCGGCCTCGACGGAGTCGACGGCGACAGCACCGAGCAGGCGGTGGAGCTGGGCACGGCACGTCTGAAGGAGGTCCACGCGGGCCGGACCCCGGCCGCCGACCCGGGTGAGATCGACTGACGGCGGACCGTGAGCGCCATCTGCCCCGCCCCGGCCGGTCGGCCGTTAGTCCACCCCGGCCGGTCCGCCGTCTGTCCCACCCCGGGCCGCCGGTGGCGTCGGCCGCGGCCGGTCGGTCGGTCGTCGGGGTGTTCCCGTCCCGTGCGACATGTGACATAGTACTGGCGTGAGCAAGCCACTGACCTGCGATGTCGTGGTCGTCGGAGCCGGGATGGTGGGCGCCTCCTGTGCCCTGTACGCCGCCCGGGCGGGCCTCGACGTGACCGTCGTCGACCGTGGCCCGGTGGCCGGCGGCACCACCGGCGCCGGTGAGGGCAATCTCCTGGTCTCCGACAAGAAGCCGGGCCCCGAGCTCGAACTCGCCCTGCTGTCCGGCCGGTTGTGGGCCGACCTGGCGGAGGAACTCGGTGACGCGATCGAGTACGAACTCAAGGGGGGCGTGGTCGTCGCCGCCACCCCGGACAGCCTGGCAGCCCTGGAGGGGCTGGCGACCGGACAACGGGCCGCGGGCGTCGAGGCGGTACGGGTGGACGCGGGCCGACTCCGGGAACTGGAGCCCCACTTGGCGCCCGGACTCGCGGGCGGTGTGCTGTATCCCCAGGACGCGCAGGTCATGCCGACGCTGGCCGCCGCCCATCTCCTACGGGCCTCGGGCGCCCGGCTGCGCACCGGCGTGACGGCGACCGAGGTGCTGCGCGGGGCCGGCGGTGCCGTGCGCGGGGTGCGGACCGACCGGGGTGAGATCCACGCGCCGCACGTCGTCAACGCCGCCGGGACGTGGGGCGGTGAGCTGGCCGCGCTGGCGGGAGTGGACCTCCCCGTGCTCCCCCGGCGCGGCTTCGTCCTCGTCACCGAGCCGCTCCCCCGCCTGGTCCGCCACAAGGTGTACGCCGCCGACTACGTGGCCGACGTGGCCAGCGACTCGGCGGCCCTGCAGACCTCGCCGGTCGTGGAGGGGACGGCGGCGGGGCCTGTCCTGATCGGCGCGACCCGTGAACGGGTGGGTTTCGACCGCTCGTTGTCGTTGCCCGCGCTGCGGGGGCTGGCGGCGGGCGCGACCCGGCTGTTCCCGTTCCTGGAGCGGGTGCGCGCGATGCGGACGTACCTCGGCTTCCGGCCGTACCTGCCCGATCACCTGCCCGCGATCGGCCCCGATCCGCGGGTGCCCGGGCTGTTCCACGCTTGCGGGCACGAGGGCGCGGGCATCGGACTGTCCACCGGGACGGGGCAGTTGATCGCCCAGATGCTGGCCGGGCACGCTCCCGCACTGGATCTCGCGCCCTTCCGGCCCGACCGTTTCCCGTCGCCGGCCGGTTCACGGGACGGCTCGTCCGACTCCCGGGAGGTCTCGTGAATCCGCTGGAGCTGGTGGACGCCGAGCCCGGTCCCGCCTTCACCGTCACGCTCGACGGGCGGGAGATCGAGGCCTTGCCCGGCCAGACCGTCGCCGCCGCGCTGTGGACGGCGGGGATCACCTCCTGGCGCACCACCCGGGGCGAGGGCCGCCCGCGCGGGATCTTCTGCGGTATCGGCGTCTGCTTCGACTGCCTGGTGACCGTCAACGACCGCCCGAACCAACGGGCTTGCCTGGTGCGGCTGCGCCCCGGGGACACGATCCGCACACAGGAGGGCACCGGCCACGATGAGTGAACCGACCCTGGCGGTGATCGGCGCGGGCCCGGCCGGGCTCGCGGCCACCCTCGCGGCGGCCGCCCGCGGTGTCCGGGTCACGCTGATCGACTCGGCGGCGGAGGCGGGCGGGCAGTTCTACCGGCAGCCCGCGCCCGGGCTCGGCGCCCGCCGCCCCCAGGCACTGCACCACCAGTGGCGGACCTGGGAAAGACTGCGGGACGGGCTCGACACCCGCGTACGGACGGGCGCCGTACGGCACTTGACGGACCATCATGTCTGGTTCGTCGAGCGCCGGGGTGCCGCCGGACTCACCGTGCACGCCCTGGTCGGCCCCGAGCAGGAGGAACCGGCCGAGGTGCGCGCCGACGCGGTCCTCCTCGCCACCGGCGGCTACGAGAAGGTGCTGCCCTTCCCCGGCTGGACCCTGCCCGGTGTCGTCACCGCGGGCGGGGCGCAGGCCATGCTCAAGGGCGGGCTCGTACTGCCCGGCCGTACCGCTGTCGTCGCCGGAACGGGACCGCTGCTGCTGCCCGTCGCCACCGGCCTCGCCGCGGCGGGCGCGAGGGTCGCGGCACTGGTGGACTCGGCCGACCCGATGTCGTTCGTACGGCGGTCCCGGGCGCTGGCGGGCCGTCCGGACAAGGTCGCCGAAGGCGCCGGTTACGCGGGCCGGCTGCTCCGGCACCGGGTGCGTACGCTCCCGCGCCACACCGTCCTGGAGGCGCACGGCTCCGATCGGCTGGAGGCGGTGACGGTCGCGGCCCTCGACCGGGACGGACGGGTCCGCCCGCACAGCAGCCGGCGTCTCGTCTGCGACACCCTCGCCGTGGGCCACGGCATGCTGCCGCACACCGACCTCGCCGACGCGCTGGGCTGCCGGGTCGACGGGACGGACGTGTACGTCGACGACGAACAGCGCACCGACGTGCCGGGCGTGTGGGCGGCCGGCGAGACCACCGGCATCGGCGGTTCCGCCCTGTCGCTCGCCGAGGGGCACATCGCCGGGCGGTCGATCGCGGCACGGCTGGCCGGGCGGGCGCCGGACCCCGGTGAGTGGGCGCCCGCTGCCCGCACCCGGGAGAGGCTGCGGGTCTTCTTCGCCGCCGTCGACTCGGTGTACCGGCCGCCCGCGCACTGGGTCGAGCAGGTCACCGACGAGACGGTGGTGTGCCGTTGCGAGGAGGTGACGGCCGGCGCGGTGCGCGAGGCGGTCCGGGAGCTGGGGGCCGGTGACCTGCGGACCGTGAAGCTGCTCACGCGGGCCGGGATGGGCTGGTGCCAGGGCCGGATGTGCGGGCCCGGGGTGGCCGGAGTCGCCGGGTGCGCGGAGACGGCGGTGCGCAGACCGTTCGCCCGGCCGGTCCCGCTGGGCGTGCTGGCGCGGGCCGGGGAGACCAAGAAAACCGGGGAGACCGGGGAGACCGGGGAGCGGGACGGCCGTGAGCCGCGGAACAAGTCCGGCGAAGACCGGGATAAGTAACATGTCACACCCCACTGAGAGGGATACGCCATGACCACCACCGACCTCCGCCCCTGGCGCGGTGTCCTCGTCGCCACCGCCCTCCCGCTCGACGACGACCTGTCCGTGAACTACGACAAGTACGCCGAGCACTGCGCCTGGCTGGTCGAGAACGGCTGCGACGGCGTGGTGCCGAACGGCTCGCTGGGCGAGTACCAGGTGCTCACGCCCGAGGAGCGGGCCAGGGTCGTGGAGACGGCCGTGGCCGCGATCGGCGGTGAGCGGGTGATGCCGGGTGTCGCCGCGTACGGCTCGGCGGAGTCCCGCCGCTGGGCCGAGCAGGCGCGTGACGCGGGCTGTGCGTCCGTGATGCTGCTGCCGCCCAACGCCTACCGTGCCGACGAGCGGTCGGTGCTCGCGCACTACGCCGAGGTCGCGAAGGCGGGCCTGCCGGTCGTGGCGTACAACAACCCCATCGACACCAAGGTCGACCTGGTGCCGGAGCTGCTGGCCAAGCTGCACGCCGAGGGCTTCATTCGCGCCGTCAAGGAGTTCTCCGGTGACGTCCGACGCGCCTACCAGCTCGCCGAACTCGCCCCGGAACTGGACCTTTTGATCGGTGCCGACGACGTTCTGCTGGAACTGGCGCTCGCCGGGGCGAAGGGCTGGGTGGCCGGTTACCCGAACGCGCTGCCCAGGTCGAGCGTCGAGCTGTACCGGGCCGCCGTGAGCGGCGACCTCGCCACCGCGAAGACGCTGTACGAGCAGCTGCACCCGCTGCTGCGCTGGGACTCCAAGGTCGAGTTCGTGCAGGCGATCAAGTTGTCGATGGACATCGTGGGCCGCCACGGCGGGAGCTGTCGGCCGCCGCGGGTGCCGCTGCTGCCCGAGCAGGAGGCCGTCGTGCGGTCCGCCACCGAGAAGGCGGTCGCGGCAGGGCTCGCTTAGGCCGAACCGTCCCTCCGATCACCAGGAGTGTCATGCGCAGCAAACTCGTCCTGCACGCCGTCGACTCGCACACCGAGGGCATGCCCACCCGCGTGATCACCGGCGGGATCGGCACGATCCCCGGCGCGACCATGAACGAGCGTCGGCTGTGGTTCCGTGAGCACCGCGACGACATCAAGCAGCTCCTGATGAACGAGCCGCGCGGGCACGCGGCGATGAGCGGCGCCATTCTCCAGCCGCCGACCCGCCCGGACTGCGACTGGGGTGTCGTCTACATCGAGGTCTCGGGCTATCTGCCGATGTGCGGGCACGGCACGATCGGAGTGGCGACCGTGCTGGTGGAGACCGGGATGGTCGAGGTCGTCGAGCCGGTCACCACGATCCGGCTCGACACCCCCGCGGGACCGGTCGTCGCGGAGGTCGCGGTGGAGGACGGCAGGGCGAAGCACGTCACGCTCCGGAACGTGCCGTCCTTCTCCGTCTCCCTGGACCGGAAGATCGCACTGGCCGACGGGCGGACGGTGACATACGACCTGGCGTACGGCGGCAACTTCTACGCCATCCTGCCGCTGGAGGAGTTCGGGCTGCCCTTCGACCGGGACCGCAAGGACCACATCCTGAAGGCGGGGCTGTCCCTCATGGCGGCGATCAACGCCGAGGAGGAGCCCGTCCATCCGGAGGACCCGTCCATCCGCGGCTGCCACCACGTCCATCTGCTCGCGCCCGGTGCCACCGCCCGCCACTCCCGGCACGCGATGGCCATCCACCCGGGCTGGTTCGACCGCTCCCCCTGCGGCACCGGCACCAGTGCGCGCATGGCCCAGTTGCACGCGCGCGGTGAACTCCCGCTGCACACCGAGTTCGTGAACGAGTCCTTCATCGGGACGCGGTTCACCGGCCGCCTCCTCGGCACCACGGAGGTCGCGGGCCGCCCCGCCGTGCTGCCCAGCTTCACCGGGCGCGCGTGGATCACCGGCACGGCCCAGTACCTGCTCGACCCGACCGATCCGTTCCCGGCGGGGTTCGTCCTCTGAGCGCGAGCGCCCGTCCTCGGCGGGTCGACGATAATGCCGGGTGCCGCGTGACATTGCACCACTAGGAGATGCCCCTCATGGCCGCCCAGCGATCCAGCACCCCCGCTCTGCCCGTCCTCGGCGGCAAGAAGAGCAGCTACCGGGAGCGGGTCGCCGACGCCCTGCGGGCCGCGCTGATCGCGGGCGAGCTGCTCCCCGGGCAGGTGTACTCGGCGCCCGCACTCGCCGCCCGCTTCGGTGTGTCGGCCACGCCCGTGCGTGAGGCCATGCTCGACCTCGCCAAGGAGGGCCTGGTCGACACCGTCCCCAACAAGGGGTTCCGGGTCACCGCGGTCTCCGAGAAGCAGCTCGACGAATACACCCACATCCGCTCGCTCATCGAGATCCCCACCGTCGTGGAGCTGGCCTCGACGGCCGACCCGGTCTCCCTGGAGGCGCTGCGTCCGGCCGCCCGGGAGATCGTGCAGGCGGCGGTGTCCGGTGACCTCATCGCGTACGTCGAGGCCGACATGCGCTTCCACCTCGGACTGCTCGCCCTCGCGGGCAACGCCCACCTGGTCGAGGTGGTCGGTGACCTGCGCAAGCGGTCGCGGCTCTACGGTCTCACCCCGCTGGTGAAGTCCGGCCGCCTGCTGGCCTCCGCCGAGGAGCACCTCGAACTCCTCGACGCGCTGATCGCCCGGGACGAGAGCGCGGTGCGGGAGGTGATGACTCGGCACATCGGTCATGTGCGGGGGTTGTGGGCGGCGCGGTAGGGGACGGTCGAAGCATGGCCCGCCAGGTCAGGACTTGGCGCACTCCGACCCGTTGAGGGAGAAGTCGTACGCCGGGGCGTTCCTGCTCTGCCAGGAGGCGAGGAAGCCGAGGGAGAGCGAACCGCCCGCGGGGACCGACTTGTTGTAGTCGGCGGCGGTCGCGGTGACCTTCGTGCCGCTCTGGGTGAAGTCCGCGTCCCACATCTGCGTCACCTTCTGGCCGTCCTTGAAGGACCAGGTGACCCGCCAGTCGTCGAGCGCCTCGGGGGTGGTGACGGTGACCTCGGCCTGGAAGCCGTCGGGCCACTGCTTGACGAGGGAGTACTCGACCCGGCAGGTCGGCGTGCTGCTCTCGCTGGGCTCCGGTTCCTCGGCACCGGCGGAGGAGGTGCCCTGGGGTTCCGGGTCGGACTTCGTCACCCCGGCGGACTCCGACGGGTTCCCCGTGGGAGTGCTGGAGGTCTTCGCCGTGCCGGGCGCCCGCGAGGTGGCGGCGGGGACGGACGAGGTGGGGTTGCCCACCGGCTGGCCCTCGGCGGAGGTGCCGGGCCCGGCGGCGCCGTTCTCCATGTCGTCGCCCGGCATCATCGAGACCGCGAGGGCGAGCAGGGAGACGAGGACGGCGGCGACGAGCAGCCCGTTGCGCACGACCTTCGCCTTGTGCGCGCCAGGGTTGGGGGGCCCGCTCTCCAGTGCCGGCGGGCGTCCCGCGCCGAGGCGCACCTCGGCGGCCCGGCGGCGGCGCTCCAGATAGGCGAGTCCGCCCCAGCCGATCACCCCGCCCGCGAGGGCCGCGGGCAGGCCGCCGCCGTGCAGGCGCAGACAGGCGGCGGCCTCCGCGCACTGCTGGCACCGCGCGAGATGGCGGGACAGGTCGTCCGGGGTCTCACCGGAGGTGGAGCGGGTGACGGCGTCCAGCAGCCGGGCGTAGCTGCGGCACTGCGCGTCCATCGGCATGTCGAGGTGGTTGCGGTGGCTGCGGTCCCGGAACAGGCCGCGCACCTGGGCGAGTTCGTCGCCCACGGTGGCCGGGTCGAGGCCGAGCCGACGGGCCACCACGGGCAGCGGCAGCGCCTCCACCTCGGCCAGCCACAGCAGTTCGGCGTCCGCCGCCTGGAGATCGCGCAGTCCCCGCAGGGCGATGGGGCGTTGCAGGGGCGGCCCGGTGTAGCGGGCGGCCTTGTCGGAGTTGAGCCACAGTCGCAGGTCGGGGTCGAGGCGGTGGCCGAGGCCCTGCGTCTCCCAGTCCGCTGCGGTGGTGCGAACGGCGGTGAGCAGCAGGGGTATTCGGGGCAGCCGGGCCGGACGGCGGCCGGCGCCGCGGACGGCGGCCTCGGCTTCCCGGGCCTCGCGCATGCCGAGGGAGAACGCCTCCCGGGCCAGGTCGGTGGCGGCGGTGGAGCCGGCCGTGCACAGATCGGCGTACGACAGCACGGCATCCCAGCACTCGGAGAACAGCGCGGCCTCGGCGGCGTCCTGGGGGGTCGGCAGGTCGGGCATGGGTCTCCTGCATCCAAAGCGAGGTCAACTCGCCACACTGGCAAAGGAGTTGGGGGGAACCTCGCGGCAGGACAGGAGCCTTTCACGTGTCCCACACAACTGACAAGCAGGCTATTCAAAACGGTTACCGAGGGTTCGGTCCACCCCTAAGGGCACAGTGCTGCGCGGAGTCACGTCCGTGTATACGGACCGGAAGCGGGAACGTATCAATCCCGCCACACAGGAATCACCCGTGACGCAAAACCGCCCTGCCCCGGCGGCCCCGGCACCCTGGAGCCGGGCGGGAACGCGCCACCGCTCCGGGCAGCCGCGGAAACCGCGGGAGCCACCCGGAGCGGGATGTCGTACGCGAAGGGTCAGACCTCGGCCGGCTCCGGCGCGGCCGGGAGGCTGTCCATGAAGGAGCTCACCGAGAAGACGGCACGGCCGGGTCCGGGCGGGCCGTACCCGGGGGGCGAGGAGAGACCGAAGTCGTCCATGGTCTGGCGGTAGGCCTGGAGCAGCCGGATGTGGTACTCCAGCGGCGCGCCCTGCGGGTTGGCCTTGCCGAGCGGGGTCGTCGGCTCGGGGCACCAGGTGGTGAAGCGGGGCGTGATGCCGTGGGACATGAAGAAGCGCAGGCCCTCGGTGGTGGAGGCGATGGCCTCGTCGACGGTCTTGAAGCCGAAGGGCTCCGCCATCTCGACGCCCGCCACGAAGTTGGGGATCACGTTGCGCGCCCCGAACACCTCCGCCGAGTCCAGGATGCGCTTGTGCCACACGTCCCGGCCGACGTACCGCTCCTTGCCCGGGCAGTACATCTTGAACAGGTACTCGTCCCACACCTCGTAGTTGGGGTGGTAGATCTGCACGCCGTAGTCCTTGAACCGCTGCACGTCGTCCTTCGGCAGCGCCTGGGCCACGACCTTGCCGATCCAGCGGCCCGGGAAGCGCTCCTCGATGGCCTTCGCGTAGTGGCCGTAGAAGTCGGCCTCGTCACGCCCGGAGACCGTCTTGGTGATCGCGCCGCCGGTGAGCGTGTAGGCGGTGGACGCCTTCGCGGTGTCGTACCGGTCGATGATCTCCAGGGCCTCCAGGACCTCCTCGACGTCCTTGACCCCGGTGTACGGCCGCCCGGCCGCCTTGTGCTGGCGCCAGTTGTGGTTGATGTCGCAGTACTGGCACTCCTCCTTGGCGCCGAAGTACTGGCACACCCGGAAGACGGTCAGGTAGATCAGGTAGCCCCACTGGATGGTCGGGGCGACCTCCATGACGGACTTGCCGCTGGAGAGCTTGTGCTTGTAGTACTCGGGCATCGGCGGCACCCCGACGTCGGCGATCCGCTTACCGTCGAGGTAGAGCCCGAGCATGCCGGAGTCATCGGCTGCCACGCGGTACGGCGAGGCTGGGTTCACCCGCACCGACACCACGGTCCGCCTCAGGTCGTACGGCCCGCCGGTCAGGATGATCTCCTCCGGCGGGCGGCGCAGCGCGGCCTCGCCCAGCTCCGGCAGGGTGCCGTGGTCGAAGGAGAAGATGAAGTACGACTTCGGCTTCACCTCACCCGACTCGTTGTCGCTGAGGGCGGACGGGTCGAAGGCCACGCCACCCCGCAACAGGTCCTCCTTGAAGACGGCTTCCCGCGGAACTTGCGGGAACCGCTCCATCAGATCCTCGACCAGCGCGGTACGGCTGCCCATCCCGTGTCTCCTCCCGGCTCAGACGTACGACCGACTCCTCACGGTATGCCCTCGCTCGGACATCATCCGTGCCGGGTCCCCTCACGGCGGGCGATATGCGTCGGTACGGGTGTTTCCGGGGGCAGTACCGGGTCGGGAACGGGCGCACCCCACGCCGAGGTGAGAGGAAGCACACCCGCCCAGAGCCCCAGTTCGGCGTCGGGTCCGTCCCCGTCGTCGGGCGCGCCGGTACGGATCTTGACGGAAGCCTCGTCGAGGCGGAGGGCGAGCAGGGTGGTGGCCGCGAGCTCCTTGCGGCTCGGCTGCCGGGCGTACGACCACTGCCCCGGCGCCGCGTGTTCGGTGAGCCGGCGCAGGCCTTCCAGCTTCTCCCGCGGGTCGGTCACCTTGCGGGCCGCGCCGTGGATCATGGCGCTGCGGTAGTTGACGCCGTGCTCGAAGACGGACCGCGCGAGGACCAGCCCGTCGACGTGCGTGACCGTGACGCAGACCGGCGTGCCGCCCGCGAGGCTCCGACTGGCCACCGAGCCGTGCAGGTAGAGCTGCCGCTCGTCCCGCCCGTACACCGTGGGCACGACGATCGGCCGCCCCTCCACCACGACGCCGAGATGACAGACGAACCCGGCGTCGAGGATCGCCTCCAGGTCGGCCCGCTCCCGACTCCCCTGCGCACGCAGACGCCGGTGACGGGTGAGGTCGGTCTCGGGAAGCTGATCAGGAAGCATGAACCAGGACCCTACTGATTCAGCGGTTTCTAGACCAGACCTCTGCCCTGGTAGGCATTGAAGTGACCCAAGAACAACGAAATCCGTAGATCAGGCCGTTCGCGTCAGGCCGGCGTAGTCCACCGGGCACGCGAGCGCGGCCCCGGAGACGACCCGCTCCGCCTCCTCCGCCACCGCCAGCCCCAGCCGCGCCAGTTCGTTGCCCTGGGACCCGGCGAGGTGCGGGGTGACGAAGGCGCCCGGCAGGTCGTGCAGGGGCGAGTCGGCGGGCAGTGGTTCCGGGTCGGTGACGTCGAGGACCGCGGAGAGGCGACCGGTGCGCAGCTCGTCGACGAGGGCGTCGGTGTCGACCAGGCTTCCGCGCGCGGTGTTGATCAGTGCGGCCCCGTCCGGCATGAGGGCCAGCTCGCGGCGGCCGATCAGGTGCCGGGTCTCGGGGGTCTCCGGGGCGTGCACGGTGACGATCTGCGAGGTGCGCAGGAGGTCGTCCAACGGCAGCAGGGGCACGCCCAGCTCCAGCGCGCCCGCCTCGTCGACGTACGGGTCGGTCAGGCTCACCGCGAGGTCGAAGGGGCGCAGCAGCTCGATCACCTTGCGCCCGATCCGTGACGCCCCGATCACCCCGACCCGCCGCCCGTGGTTGCCGATCCCGGGCACGACCCCCCAGCCGGGAGAGACCCGCTCGGCGCGCAGCCGCTCGCGGCGCACGAAGACGTCCTTCCCGGCGAGCAGGATCGCGGCGAGCGTGTACTCGGCGACGGGCACCGCGTTGGCCTCGGCCGCCGAGGAGACGGCGATCCCGCGCCGCCAGATCTCGGGCGTGGCGAAGCCCTTGACCGAGCCGGCGGAGTGCAGGACGGCCCGCAGTTTCGGGGCCGCGTCGAGGACGGCCGCGTCCAGGCGCGGGCAGCCCCAGCCGGTCACGAGGATCTCGGTGCGGGCCAGAACGTCCGCGAGAGCCGGGTCGGTGAGGTCCTCGGCCACCACCGCGGGGTCGATGTCCACGGACTCCCGCAGCCGCGCCAGCACCTCGGGCGGGAAGACGAGCGGCACGTTCTCGGCGGTCATGGCGAACAGCGCCTGGGGTCGCTCGGGCAAGGTGGTGATCCTCCAGACCTGCGGAAAGGTGGTAGAAACCGTTCTCTACCGTAGGCCCCCGCAAATGAGAGGGTCAACGCATACACAAGCTTCCGGGAGGAACGACGGACATGTCGGAGACGATCACCAACTGGGCGGGGAACATCACCTACTCCGCCGGGCAACTGCACCGGCCCCACTCGCTCGACGGAATCGCCGAGCTGGTCGCGGACAGCGCGCGGGTGCGGGTGCTGGGCAGCGGGCACTCCTTCAACGAGATCGCCGAGCCGGGCCCGGAGGGCGTCCTGCTGTCCATCGCCGGCCTGCCGCCGGTGATCGACGTGGACACCGCGGCCCGTACGGTACGGGTCTCCGGCGGCGTCCGGTACGCCGAACTGGCGCGCGTGGTGCACGCCCACGGCCTCGCGCTGCCCAACATGGCGTCGCTGCCGCACATTTCGGTGGCCGGCTCGGTGGCGACCGGCACCCACGGCTCGGGCGTGGGCAACGGCCCGCTCTCCTCGTCCGTGCGCGAGGTGGAGCTGGTCACGGCGAACGGCTCCGTGCTGACGATCGGCCGGGACGACCCGCGCTTCGGCGGCGCGGTCACCTCGCTGGGCGCGCTCGGTGTCGTCATCGCGCTCACCCTGGACCTCGTGCCGTCCTTCGACGTGGAGCAGTACGTCTTCACCGAACTCCCCCTCGCCGGGCTCGACTCGGCGGCCTTCGAGACGGTCATGTCGGCGGCGTACAGCGTGAGCCTGTTCACCGACTGGCGCGCGCCGGGCTTCCGGCAGGTGTGGGTCAAGCGGCGGACGGATCAGCCGCTCGCCGACTTCCCGTGGGCCGCGCCCGCCACCGAGAAGATGCACCCGGTGCCGGGGATGCCCGCGGTCAACTGCACCGAGCAGTCCGGGGTGCCGGGTCCCTGGCACGACCGACTGCCCCACTTCCGGGCCGATTTCACGCCGAGCAGCGGAGCGGAACTCCAGTCGGAGTACCTGCTGCCGCGCGCGAACGCCGTCGAGGCACTGCACGCCGTGGACGGCATCCGGGAGACGGTCGCCGAGGTGCTCCAGATCTGCGAGGTGCGGACCGTGGCCGCCGACGAGCAGTGGCTGAGCCCCTCCTACGGCCGGGACACCGTGGCCCTGCACTTCACCTGGATCGAGGACACCGCGGCCGTCCTCCCGGCGGTGCGCCGGCTGGAGGAGGCGCTGGACGCCTTCGACGCGCGGCCGCACTGGGGGAAGGTGTTCACCACGCCCGCGGACGTGCTGCGCGAGCGCTGGCCGCGGCTCGGCGACTTCCGGAAGCTGGCGCACGAGCTGGACCCCGAGGGTAAATTCGCCAACGCCTTCGTCCGGACCGTTCTCGCCGACTGACTTTATAAAACCCCTTTCCTAACCCCTTGTACAAAGTAACCGCAGACCATAGCCTTGCGCCGCGCCGGTGCCACTGTCGTCCCGGCATGAGCGAAGGGATGGGGCAGGCCCGGTGAAGCGCACATCACGCGACATCCGCACCGCGAACCGCTACGAGGTGTTGCGCCAGATCATCGCCGAGTCGCCCACCTCCCGGCAGGAGCTGGCGGCGGCCACCGGGCTGAGCCTGGCCACCGTCGCCACGCTCGTGGGCGAGCTGCTCGACCTGCGGATGATCACTGAGGTCGGCTTCGAGGAGTCGGCGGGCGGGCGCCCCCGGGGGCTCGTGGCCGTCAACGCGTCGGGGGGCGCGTTGATCGGCGTGGACATCGCGGAGACCTACGTCCACGTCGAGCTGTTCGACCTCGCGCTGAACGTCCTGGCCCGCGCCGAGGAGGACGTCCGCCCCGGCGAGAGCCTCCCCGAGCAGGTGGTCAGCCATGTCGCCGCCGCCGTCGGCTCGGTGGTCGCGCAGGCCGGGATCGAGGGCGCCCGGGTGCTGGGCGTCGGCGTGAGCGTGCCGGGCCAGGTGGACCGCGCCACCGGCATCTCGGAGTACGCGCCCAACTGGGACTGGCACGACGTGCCGCTGCTCGACCTGCTCTCCGAGTACATCGCCTACCCGCTCTACCTGGACAACCCGCTGCGTGCCGTGGCCGTGGCCGAGCTGTGGTTCGGGGCCGCGCGCGGACGCGCCAACGCCGTGGTGGTCACCCTCGGCACCGGTGTGGGCGCCGGGCTCGTCCTGGGCGGAGCACTGCACCGCGGTGTCTCCAACAGCGCCGGCGAGTGGGGCCACAACACGATCGTCCTGGACGGACGCCTGTGCCGCTGCGGCAACCACGGCTGTGTGGAGACGTACGTGGGCGCGCCCGGGATCATGCTGAACCTGCGGGAGCTGAGCCCCGACAGCGAACTGCTGCACCCGGGCGACCAGACGGCGACGATCGCCGCGCTGGCCCGGGGGATGCGCACCGAGGACCCCGTGGCGATCGAGGTCGTCCGGCACACCTCCCGCTATCTGGGCGCCTCCATCGCCCACCTGGTCAACCTGGTCAACCCCGAGGTGGTCGTGCTCAGCAGCTGGGTCGCGGCCGCCCTCGGCGAGCCCCTGGTCGAGGAGGTGCGCGAGGCCGTCGCCCGGCACGCGCTGCCCCGGCCGATGGCCGCCACCGAGATCGTCCTCTCCCCGATCCCGACGGACCCGGCGTGCCTGGGCGCGGCGACGTTCGCGCTCGAAGGGGCGCTCCAGTCGGTCGGGCAGAGGTCCGCGAAACGCACCACCCCGGCGAGGACGAAGACGCACGAACCCCGCTAGGAGCCGTACCGCACCACCTTCATGACGACGGAAGGGATGCACGTGTCTCACCCCCACCGCAAGAGATCGGCCCTGCTGACAGCCGCAGCCGCGTTCGCTGTCGCGGGACCGCTGATATCCGCTCCGCCCGCGTCGGCCGCCACCCCCACGGTGGCCGAAGTGTCCCCGCACGCCGCCCAGACCATCGACAACATCGGCGCCTCGGGCGCCTGGTGGGTCAACGACCTGAAGAACTTCGACCCCAAGGTCCAGGCCCGGGTGTCCAAGCTGCTGTTCTCCAAGGACGGCCTGGCGCTGAGCAGTTACCGCTACAACATCGGAGGTGGCGGCACCGGCGTGACCTACGCGCCGCGCGCCCCCGAGGACTTCCTGAAGGACGACGGCTCGTACGACTGGAGCAAGGACAAGGCGGGCCGTACGTTCCTGTACGCGGCCGCCAAGTACGGCGTGAAGGACCTGATCGCCTTCGTCAACAGCGCGCCTGCGCAGTGGAAGACCAACGCCAAGAGCTGCGGCGGCTACCTGAAGGCGGAGAACACGCAGGACTTCGCGGACTACGTCGCCGACGTCACCGACCACTTCGCCAAGCAGGGCGTGCGGTTCGACTACATCAGCCCCTTCAACGAGCCGACCAACAGCTTCGACAGCTGCGGCCAGGAGGGCATGCTGGTGCCGGTCGACCAACGCGACGACATCGTGCGGGCGTTGGGCGCCGAGCAGCAGGCCCGGCACCAGAAGACCGGCATCATCGCGGACGAGTCCAGCTCCACGGTGAACTTCAACACCGAGGTCCCGCAGTGGATCTCGCAGCCGGACACCGCCCAGTACGTCGACAAGCTCGCCCACCACACGTACAACAACCCGGGCGACGACCAGCGGGCGAAGATCTACGAGACGTCGAAGTCGGTCGGCAAGCAGTCCTGGTCCACGGAGATCTGCTGCTTCGGCAACGGCGGCACGGGCTGGGCCCAGGAGTACGACCCCACGATCGACGGCGGTCTGAACCTGTCCCGGATCATCTACAAGGACTTCGCGACCGCGCACGACTCGGCGTTCCAGTGGTGGGTCGCCCTGTCGGAGATGATCGGCTCCGACCCCCTCGCGAAGAACTCCGAGGGCTGGAACGACGGCCTGATCTACTACGACCCGAACTACGCCACCAACGGCAACCAGACCCTCTACTTCACCAAGCGCTACTACGCGCTCGGCCAGTACAGCAAGTTCGTCCGGCCGGGCTCGGTCGCCCACAACGTGACCGGCGTTCCGGACGGCGTCGAGGTGTCGACGTACGACGACCACGGCAAGTGGGTCGTCGTGGTCAACAACCACAACACCACCGACACCGCGGTGAAGCTGCACTTCAACAGCAAGGCGCCGGTGCGCGCGAGCAAGGCCGTGCGGACCTCGGCGACCGAGAGCTGGGCGAACGTGGCCAAGCCGTCGGTCAAGGGCGGCACGGCGTCGGCGACCCTGCCGGCCCGGTCCATCACGACGTACGTCCTCGACCAGAAGGGCCGCGGCACGTCGGCGGTCACGGGCGCGCTGGCGGGCAAGCAGTCCGGCAAGTGCCTGACCGCGAACGCCTCGGGTGCGTCGATCAGCAGCTGCACGGGCGGGCCCGAGCAGGTGTGGTCGTACGACGCGAAGGGCCGCCTGAAGGGCGTGAACGGCTATCTGACGGCGGGGAGTTCGGGACTCACGACGAGCCCCGAGGCGACTCGTGACGGCCGTCAGCAATGGCTGCTGAACTCCAACGGCCAAGTCGTCAGCGAGGCGTCCGGCACCTGCCTGGACGTCGGCGGCCAGGCGACGGCCGAGGGCAGCAAGGTCGGCCTGTGGACCTGCAACGGCGGGCCCAACCAGGCCTGGTTCAAGCAGTAACGCAGCACCTCCGCAAGGGGGTCGCGGGCCGCTGGTGCGGCGGCCCGCGCCCCCGGGGCGTCCGGTATCCCGAACGTCGCACAACGCTTCGAGCAGACTTCGTCCAACCCCTTGCCGAAGGCTTAGCCGAAGGTTAACGTCCCGCACCGCAGGACCATTTGAGCCACCTGGCACTGAGCCGCAGAGCCATGGCGCAGAGCCGCAGCCGTATTCGAGACAAGGACGTCAGCATGTCGGCAATGAGCAACAGCAACTGGGACCGTCGAAACGTTCTGCGAGCCGCGATGGGCCTGGCCGCCGCCGGCGGGCTGGCCGCGTGCGGCAGCAACACGGGCCGCAGCAGCGGATCGGGCGACGGGCTCGTCCAGTTCTTCCACGCCTACGGCGAGGCGGGCACGGAGCAGGCCATCAAGCGGTACGCGAAGGCGTACAAGAAGGCCAACGTGACCACCAACTGGATCACGGGCAACAACTTCGAGGCGAAGCTCTTCGCGTCCCTGCTCACCAAGAACGCGCCCGACGTCTTCGAGTTCCACCCGCAGATCCAGATGGTCAAGAGCGGCCAGGTCGCGGACCTGACCGACATCATCGCCCCGGTCAAGGACGACTTCAATCCGGCCGACATCAAGTCGCACACGGTGGACGGGAAGATATACGGCGTCCGCATGATCGACGACCCGCAGTTCTTCTTCTACCGCAAGTCGATGCTGGAGAAGGCCAAGGTCGACGTGCCGACCACCCTCGACGAGCTGCTCGAGGCGGCGGAGAAGCTCACGACCAACAAGGTCAAGGGCGTCTTCCTCGGCAACGACCTCACCCCGGCCATCAACCCGCTCATCTGGTCGGCCGGTGCCGACACCCTCACCCCCGACAACAAGCCCGCCTTCCACACGGACGCGGTCGTCGCCGGCATGAAGCAGCTGCGCCAGCTGTTCACCAGCGGCAACCTGCTCCTCGACGCCCCGGCCGACTACTGGGACCCGTCCGCGATCAACCAGGGCCTGTGCGCCATCCAGTTCTGCGGCATGTGGGCGATGCCCGCCATGCAGAAGGCGCTCGGCGACGACCTCGGTGTCTTCCCCTTCCCCAAGGTCGGCGACAACGGCAAGCAGTCGGTCTACAACGGCGGCTGGTCGATGTTCGTCAACGCCAAGGGCAAGAACGTCGACGCGGCCAAGGAGTACGTGAAGTGGCTGTGGATCGACCAGAAGGAGTACCAGGAGGACTGGGCCACCTCGTACGGCTTCCACATCCCGCCGCGCACCTCCATCGCGCAGTCCGCCACCAAGCTCAAGACGGGTCTGCCGGCCGAGGGCGTCAAGCTCTTCAACGAGTTCGGGCACTTCGACAACATCGGCTGGACCCAGGCGATGATCACCGCCGTGACCGACGCGTTCGCCAACAGCGTCCGTAAGAACGGCGACCCGAACGCCGCGCTGGCCACCGCGGAGAAGAAGGTCAACGCCGAGCTCAAGAAGCTCTTCGGTTAGGCCGACGGAGCATCCACGACATGTCGACCACCACCACGCGCGGGGTCACCCAGCCCGCCCCGGCCAAGGCCTCCCAGGCCCGGCCGCGGCGGGGCCTGCGGGGCAACCCGACCTTCAACTTCTGGCTCTTCACCGGGCCGTTCCTCATCGGCCTGGCGATCTTCGTCTTCGTGCCGATCTTCTGGAGCATCTGGCTCAGCTTCTTCGACGCGCGCTTCACCGTCACGCCGAGCAAGTTCGTCGGCTTCGACAACTACGAGAGCATGCTGACGAACTCCAACTTCACCGGTTCCCTGGTGACGTTCACGGTGTTCGCGGCGCTCATCGTGCCCCTCACCTGGGCCCTGTCCCTGGGCCTGGCGATGCTGGTGCACCGGCTGCGGTTCATGCGGGCGTTCTTCCGGTCGGTGTTCTTCCTGCCGACCGCCGTGTCCTACGTCGCCGCAGCGCTGATCTGGAAGATGTCCATCTTCACCGGGGTCCGCTTCGGTCTGATGAACACGGTGCTCGGCTGGTTCGGCGTCGACAACATCGCCTACCTGTCCGACCCGAACCCGCCCTGGTACTGGCTGGTCATCGTGACCGTACGCCTGTGGCTCCAGGCCGGCTTCTACATGATCCTGTTCCTGGCAGCGCTGCAGAACATCCCGGCGGAGCTGTACGAGGCGGCCGCGATCGACGGCGCCAAGCCCGGCTGGCAGACCTTCCGGTACATCACGCTGCCCCAGCTGCGCGCCACCTCGACCGCGGTCATCCTGCTGCTGCTCGTCGCCGCGTACCAGGCGTTCGACGAGTTCTTCAACATCATCACGACCAAGGCCACCTGGGGTCAGACCCCGCTCATGGTCCTGTACAAGACCGCCCTCGGCGAGAACCAGGACTACGGCGCCGGCAGCGCGGGCGCCGTCATCCTCACGGTGCTTATCTGCGCCGTCACGCTCCTCCAGGGCAAGTTCATGGGCTTCGGAAGGGGGGAGGACTCCAAGTGACCACCACCGCACCTCAGGTGGGCAAGGAAGGCCGCAAGAAGCGCGGAGGCGTCCTCGGCAACACGGGCCTGTACTTCGCCGTCAGCGTCGCCGCCCTGCTCTTCCTGCTCCCCTTCTACCTGATCCTCCGCAACTCCCTGTCCACGGACCCGGAGATCACCGGCGAGAACTGGAAGCTGCTCCCCTCCTTCCAGTGGGGCAACATCAGCGAGCTGTTCGACGACCCGACGGTGGACTTCGCCCGGTCCATGTGGAACTCGACGGTGATCGCCGTCTCCATGACCCTCGGCACCCTGCTGATCTGCTCCCTGGCCGGCTACGGCCTCGCCCGGATCCCCTACAAGCACGCCAACAAGGTCTTCTACGTCGTCCTCGCGACCCTGATGGTCCCGACCGCCGTCACGTTCGTGCCCAGCTTCGTGCTGGTCTCGTCCCTCGGCTGGATCGACACCTACCGCGGTCTGATCATCCCCGGTCTGTTCAGCGGCTTCACCTGCTTCCTGTTCCGGCAGTACTTCCTCGGGTTCCCGAAGGAGCTGGAGGAGGCGGCTCGCGTGGACGGACTCGGATACTGGGGCGCATACTGGCGCATCGTGGTGCCCAACTCGCTGAACTTCTTCGCGGCGATGGCCACGATCACGTTCATCAGCGGGTGGAACGCCTTCCTGTGGCCGTTGGTCATCGGCCAGGACCCGAGCTCCTGGACCGTTCAGGTCGCCCTGTCCTCCTTCATGACCAACCAGACCGTGAACTTCCACCTGATCTTCATGGCCACCGCCATTTCCATCCTGCCCCTGGTGTTCGTGTTCCTCTTCCTCCAGCGCTGGCTGGTCCAGGGAATCGCGCAGACCGGCATCAAGGGCTGACACCTCTCTCAGGACCTGGAGACCGATGTCTTTCCGCACGACCAGCGCTTTCGACTACGTCGAGGACGTGTCCCCGGGCAGCGGGGCCCTCCCGCCCCGCGCCTGGTACGCGTCCTCCGACGCGAAGGCCCTGCCCCTCGACGGCACCTGGCGCTTCCGGCTGTCGGCGACCGCCGACGCCGAGGACGACTCCTTCGCCGAGGAGGGATACGACGCCGACGGCTGGGCCGAGGTCGCGGTCCCCGGGCACTGGGTCCTCCAGGGCGACGGCGCCTTCGGGCTGCCGATCTACACCAACCACCTCTACCCCTTCCCGGTGGACCCGCCGCACGTCCCCACCGAGAACCCGACCGGCGACCACCTGCGGGTCTTCGACCTGCCGGAGGACTGGCCCTCGGACGGCGGCGCGGTCATCCGGTTCGACGGCGTCGAGTCCTGCGCCCGGGTCTGGCTCAACGGCACGGACATCGGTGAGTTCAAGGGCTCCCGGCTCGCGCACGAGTTCGCCGTAGGACATCTGCTGAAGCCGAAGGGCAACGTCCTCGCGGTCCGCGTGCACCAGTGGTCGGCCGGCTCCTACCTGGAGGACCAGGACCAGTGGTGGCTGCCGGGCATCTTCCGTGAGGTGACCCTGCTGCACCGGCCTTCCGGCTCCGCCGGAGACTTCTTCGTGCACGCCTCGTACGACCACCTCACCGGCGAGGGCACCCTGCGCGTCGACTCCGACGTCGACGGGCGGGTGCTGGTGCCCGCCCTCGACATCGATGTCGCCACCGGTGAGTCCGTGACGGCCCTGGTGGCCCCGTGGAGCGCCGAGAGCCCCCGGCTCTACGACGGTGAGCTGGTCACCGAGGGCGAGCGGGTCCCGCTCAGGATCGGCTTCCGTACGGTCGTCCTGGAAGACGGCCTGATCAAGGTCAACGGCAAGGCGGTCCTGTTCAAGGGCGTCAACCGGCACGAGTGGCACCCCGAGAAGGGCCGCACGCTCGACCTGGAGACCATGCGCGAGGACGTGCTGCTGATGAAGCGGCACAACATCAACGCCGTGCGCACCTCGCACTACCCGCCGCACCCGGCCTTCCTGGACCTGTGCGACGAGTACGGCCTGTGGGTCATCGACGAGTGCGACCTGGAGACCCACGGCTTCACCGAGCAGGGCTGGCGGGACAACCCCGTCGACGACGACCGCTGGACCCCGGCCCTCCTGGACCGCGCGGCCCGCATGGTCGAGCGGGACAAGAACCACCCCTCGATCGTCTTCTGGTCGCTGGGCAACGAGGCCGGCACCGGCCGCGGCCTGACCGCCATGGCCGAGTGGATCCACGGCCGGGACCCCGAGCGGCTCGTCCACTACGAGGGCGACTGGAACTGCCGGGACACCGACGTGTACTCGCGCATGTACGCCTTCCACGACGAGGTCGAGCAGATCGGCAAGCGGCTGGACGGCGGCACGCTGGGCCGCCGCGAGCTGCCGTTCATCCAGTGCGAGTACGGCCACGCCATGGGCAACGGCCCCGGCGGCCTCTCCGACTACCAGGACCTCTTCGAGAAGTACGACCGTCTCCAGGGCGGCTTCATCTGGGAGTGGATCGACCACGGCGTCAAGCACCCCGAGCTGGGCTACGCCTACGGCGGCGACTTCGGCGAGGAGCTGCACGACGGCAACTTCGTCTGCGACGGCCTGATCTTCCCGGACCGCACGCCCTCCCCCGGTCTGATCGAGTACAAGAAGGTCATCGAGCCCGTCCGCATCGAGGGCGCCGACGGCACCGTACGCGTCACCAACAAGTACGACTTCGCGGACCTGTCCGCCCTCGCCTTCGAGTGGTCGTACGAGGTGGAGGGCGAGACCGTCGAGGCGGGCACACTCGCCGTGCCGGCGCTGGCACCCGGCGAGTCGGCGGACCTGAAGCTGCCGGAGCCGCCCGCCCACGAGGGCGCGGAGGCGCAGTGGACGGTACGGGCGCTGCTGGCGTCCGACACGGCCTGGGCGCCGAAGGGGCATCTCGTCGCGTGGGGCCAGCTCCCGGCTTCGGCTCCGGTACGGCCCTCCGTCGCGCCCACCGCCCGGCCGGTGCGCGGCGAGAAGCTGATCACCCTGGGCCCGGCGTCCTTCGACGCCCGTACCGGCGCGCTCAAGGCGATCGGCGGGGTCACCGTCGAGAGCCCCCGGCTGGACGTGTGGCGGGCGACGACCGACAACGACGAGGGCACGGAGTGGAACTCCGGCATCCAGTACAGCGGGCTGTGGCGCACGCTGGGCCTGCACCGGATGCGGCACCGGCTGGCCGGGGTGGAGCTCGACTCGCAGGCGCTGACCGTCCGGACCCGGGTGGCGCCCGCGGCCCGTGAGGTGGGCCTGGGCGTGGTGTACCGCTGGACCTCGGACGGCTCGCGGCTGCGCCTGACGGTGTCCGTCGGTCCCGAGGGCGAGTGGACGCAGCCGCTGCCCCGGCTCGGCATCCGGCTCGGACTGTCCGAGGCCGACCAGGTGCGGTGGTTCGGCGGCGGCCCCGGCGAGGCGTACCCGGACACCCGGAAGGCGTCCATGGTCGGGCGCTGGGACGCGAGCGTGGACGAGCTCCAGACGCCGTACCTGCGCCCGCAGGAGAACGGCGCCCGCGCCGACGTCCGCTGGGTGGAGCTCGGCGGGCTGCGGATCGAGGGCGACCCGGAGTTCTCCTTCACCGCCCGGCGCTGGACGACGGAGCAGTTGGACGCGGCGAAGCATCTGACGGATCTGCGGGCCGGTGACACGGTGTGGGTGAACCTCGACCACGGCCATCACGGAGTCGGCTCGCAGTCCTGCGGTCCGGGCCCGCTGCCGCAGTACCACCTGCGGGCCGAGCCGGCGGAGTTCTCGTTCGTCTTCTCGGTGATCGGTTAGTCCAATGCACCGGTGGATTAATCCATTGCCAGTGTGATCGGCGTTCTGCGACGGTCATGGTGTACCCGCGGCCGGTCGGCCCTCCAAGCCGACCGGCCGCAACTCTTGTTCGTGACAAGGGAGTTCACAGCGTGCCCGGAAGCATCGAGGTTCGCGGCCTGTCCCGCACCTTCCACACCACCGTCCGCCGCCCCGGCCTCGCCGGCACCCTGCGCTCCCTGGTCAACCCGGAGCGGGTCGCCAAGCACGCCGTCGCCGACATCACCTTCGACGTGGCGCCCGGCGAACTCCTCGCCCTGCTCGGCCCGAACGGCGCCGGCAAGTCCACCACCATTAAGATGCTCACCGGTATCCTCACGCCCACCTCCGGCGAGGCCCGGGTGGCGGGCGTGGTGCCGTACGAGGATCGCGAACGCAACGCCCGTAACATCGGCGCGGTCTTCGGGCAGCGCACCCAGCTGTGGTGGGACCTGCCGGTGCGCGAGTCGTTCTCGATCCTCCGGGACATCTACGAGGTGCCGAAGGCCGAACACGCGGCCCGGCTGGCGGAGTTCGACGCCATCCTGGAGCTGTCCACCTTCTGGGACACCCGGGTCCGTCACCTCTCCCTCGGCCAACGGGTGCGCTGCGACCTGGCCGCGGCCCTGCTGCACGACCCGCCGGTCGTCTTCCTCGACGAGCCGACCATCGGCATGGACGTGGTGGTCAAGGAGCAGGTGCGGGAGTTCCTGCGCCACCAGGTCGAGGAGCGCGGCCGGACGGTGCTGCTGACCACCCACGACATGACCGAGGTCGAGCGGCTCGCCGAGCGGGTCGTCCTCGTCAACCACGGCCGGCTCGTCCTCGACGGCTCCCTCGAGGAGATCCGCCGCAAGTTCGGCTCCACCTGGCAGGTCCGCGCGACCCTGGCCGACGCGCACACGGAGGTCTCGCCGCTGCGCGGGATCGCCGTACTCAGGAAGGACGGGCCGCAGGTGGTCTTCGGGCCCGACGGGCCGGACTCCCCCACCGTGCACCAGGCCCTGAAGGCGGTCATCGAGCGGTACGAGGTGACGGGCGTCGCCATCGACGAGGCCGACCTCGAAGACGTGATGCGGGCGGCCTACGTGCACGCGGAGCCCGCGGTGGAGGGCGTCTGACATGGCCGTCCTGCACGCCTGGCGCGCCGCCCGGGTCACCCCGCTCGGCGAGCTGCACGCACCGCCCCGGATGACGGCCGTCCTGGTCCGGCTGACCGTCCAGGTGGTCCTCGTCGCCTCCCTGTGGCACGGCCTGTACGCGCACACCGGCACCACCGCGGGCCTCGCCGAGGGCCAGGCCGTCACGTACGCCGTGCTGGCCGTACTCGCCTCCCGGCTCAGGGAGTTGGACCAGTACGCGGGCCGGGACACCGTGCTCCAGCACATGCACTTCGGCACGATCGTCTACTGGTACCTGCGCCCGCTGCCGCCCCAGCGCTACCACGCCCTGCGGGCGCTGGGCGAGCAGGTGTACGGCTTCGCGTGGGCGCTCGGCGGCTACCTGGTCTGCCTGGCGGCCGGGGTGGTGGATCCCCCCAGGTCGGCGGCCGTGGCAGGCGTGTTCGCGCTGAGCCTGCTCCTCGGCCAGTGGGTCCTGTACCACGTGATGCTGATCCTGGACCAGTTGTGCTTCTGGACGGTCCGCAACAACGCCGCGATGCTGATCCTGATCTTCGCGCAGAACCTGCTGTCCGGGGTGTACGCGCCGCTGTGGTTCTTCCCGGACTGGTTCATCACGCTGAGCGGATTCCTGCCGTTCCAGGCCACGTTGAGCGTGCCGCTGTCCCTGTACATCGGCCGCATCCCCCTCTCCGACGCCTGGGAGCAGTTGGCGATCCAGGCGTTCTGGGTCGTGGCGCTCACCCTGTTCACCCGTTTCCTGTGGCGGCGGGCCGCCCGCCGCGTCATCTCCCAAGGAGGCTGAGGCCCGTGAACGGCATGCGGATCGCGTGGCGCGTCACGCGTCTCAACTTCCGTGCGCAGTTGGAGTACCGCACGGAGTTCCTGCTGATGATCGCGATCGGTGCGATCTGGCAGGTGTCGGTGATCGTGTTCGCCACCGTGCTGCTGACCCGGTTCACCGGGATGGGCGGCTGGGACAGCTCGGAGGTCCTGCTGATCCCGGCGACGAGGATGCTCGCCCACGGACTGTTCGTCCTCCTGCTGGGCCGGGTGCACGGCGCGGGCCGGCAGATCCAGGAGGGTCTGATCGACGTCTACCTGACCCGCCCGATGCCGGTGTACCGCCAGCTCCAACTCGCCTTCTTCCCCACCAACGCGATCGGCGACATGACCGTCGCGGTGGGCCTGATGGTCGGCGCGCTCAGCCGCAGCCAGCTCGACTGGACACCGGGGCGGATCTCCTACCTGATCGCGGCCGTGATCGGCGGCATGTTCCTGGAGGCGGCCCTCTTCACGGCGGTCACCTGCGCGTCCCTGCGCTTCCCGGCCGCGGACTACTGGAGCCGCTGGCTGGAGGAACTCCTCGGCACCTTCGGCAGCTACCCCCTGAACGTCCTCCCGAAGGCGGTCGGCGGCCTCCTCACCTACGGCCTCCCCCTCGCCTTCGTCGCCTACTTCCCAGCAGCGATCCTGACCGGTCACGGCCACGACACGGGCGCCCCGTACTGGCTCGCGGCGGTGTCACCCTTGCTGGGGGTGCTGGCGTACCTGGGGTCACGGGTGCTGTGGCGGTGGAGTCTCCGGCATTACGCGGGGGTCAACGGGTGACGTCGGCCTCCGGCCTGTGAGGCCCTTCCGCCGCAACCAACTCGTAGTGGACAGAGTGGACTTGGCCAAAGTTCGTGCGGTGGCGGGATGCGTCGGCAGCGGAGCATTCATCGCGCGCTCGCCGGGGAACAATCCCTCGCATGACCGACTCCGCGCTCTGGTTCTCCTCGTTGACCGCGGGCACGGCCGTGCTGGCCAGCTGGGTCACCAGCCGCGGCACGGCACGCGCGGCGCAGATCCAGGCGAACACGGCCGAAAAGACCCAACGCGTGGTCCGGATCAGCGAGGCACGCCGGAGCGCGTATGTGAGCCTCATCGAACAGGCTCACAGGATGGCCGAGTTGTACTGGAAGATTTCAGACATCCATGCGTCAGCCGCTCCACGTGTCGAGCAGTTGCCCGCGCTGAAGGAGGTGAGGGCAGGCCTTCGCGAGGAATACACGCAGCTACGCCACGCCATATGGGTCATCAACCTCGAAGGCCCCGACAGCGTGGCCGAAGCCGCGGAGAACCTGCGTCTCGCGACGAGGCCTCCCTACCGTGCCCTCGAGGCGGCGATCGCCGGCGACTCGAGCGCGCTCACCGCGTTCGACCAGTACTACGACCCGTTCTGGCAATCGCTGCTTGCCTTCGTCTCCACGGCCCGGTCGGCGGTACACAACCTGTGAAGCGCGCGGCGGGTGCGGTCAGGGCCGTCCCGAGCGCCCTACGGGAGTGAGCAGTGCGGCTGCCGCGATCAGCACGCAACACCCACCGGCGACGAGGCCCACCGGAGCCGTGCCCTGTCGGTCCGCCGCCCAGGTCAGGAGGGTCGCGCCGAGGGGGGCCGCCGAGTAGTGGAGGGTCCAGAAGGCGGAGGTGACGCGGCCCAGGAGGGGTTCCGGGGTCACCTCCTGGCGCAGGGACATGGAGCAGGTGCCCGCCATGCCGCCACAGGCGAGGAAGACCGCGGTCAGCAGGGCGACGGCCGGTACGTCGCGGGCCCAGCCGAGGCCGGCGAAGGCGAGCCCGCACAGCGCCACCGAGCCGGTCCACACCGCGCCGAAGCCGAGCCGTCGGCGTACTCGCGCGACCAGCAGGGCGCCGGTGATGGTGCCGAGCGCGCCGACGGCCATGACGGTGCCGACCGTGCCGTCGTCGTGGCCGAGGTCGTGCTTGAGGTGGTAGATCACCAGGTCGTTCAGGCCGAGGGTGAGGAAGCTGAACACGAACAGCAGCACGGTGAGCGAGCGCAGCACCGGGTGCCCGCGCAGGAACGCCACCCCGGTGCGCAGGTCGCGCCACAGGCCGGTGCGTCCAGGTGCCTCGGCGGGGCGGGCACGGAACCGCACGAAGAACGTGCACAGCGCCGACACCCCGAAGCTCGCCGCGTCCACGCCGACCGCCGTGGCGGGCCCGGTCCAGGCCGCCACCACTCCCGCGCACACCGGCCCCAGCACCCCGGCAGCGGCGGCGGTCGCGTTCAACCGCCCGTTGGCCTCCGTCAGTTGCCCGGTCCCGACGAGACTCCGTACGACGGTGACGTACCCGACGGCGAACAGCATGCCGACCGCCTCGCACACCGGCAGCACCGCGTACAGCAGCCAGATCCGCGGCCCGAACAGCCACACCAGCGGGATCACCCCGTACAGCACCATGCGTACGAGGTCGCAGCCGATGAGCAGCCGGCGCCGGTCGACCCGGTCGACCACCACGCCCGCGAACACGGCGGCGACGACCGAGGCGGCACCGCCGACCGCCGTCAGCAGTCCCATCCGGGCGAGGGAGCAGGTGGTCTCGAGCACCAGCAGGGGCAGGGCGATCAGGGCGAAGGAGTCGCCGAGGACGGAGAGGGTCTGCGCGGCCCAGAAGACGGCGAAGTCCCGTTGCCGCCAGAGCGGACGTGAAAGGGCGCGTTCCGAAAGGGCCTTGCGGGCTTCCCTGTCCCGCTGAGCCTCGTGCGTCATACCCCTCCCCGGATGTCCGCCGGTCACCCTACGGCCCAGGGCGAGGCCGTACATCCGAGTTTTACGCGGTGACCAAGTCGTCCCAGCGGTCGGCGAGTTCCGGGATGGGCTGCGGGACAGGGCCGAGACCGCCGTCGTACGGGGCCTGCAACTCGTCGACCGCGTGCCTGACCGCGCTGTCCGAGACGACGGGGGACCGCGCGGGCAGCACGTAGCGGACGCCGGCATGGCCGGTGGTGGTGTCGGCATGATGCGCGACCGGTGTGTAGTCGTTCCAGCCGATGTCGTTGAGGCGGTGAATCTGGTCGGCCCAGTGCTGGGCGTCACGCAGTTCGCCGTGGCACAGGTGCAGCAGGTACAGACACAGTGCCGCGGTGACACTGCCGGAGCCCGCGGTGTACTGCCACCAGAACTGGGCGCCCTCCCCCTGGTCGGCCAGGTAGAGGAGGCAAGCGAAGGTGAGGGCGCCGCCGGGGTCGCGGTCGTCGTCGAAGGCGGTGATGCGCCAGGCTGCCCCTTCATGGCGGACAGCGCCTCGGCACAGCACGCGCAGGTCGTGCGCGGCCCGTTCGTGCAGTGCGGCGGGAGGTGAGGGGGCACGGCGGCCGTGGTGTGCCGCCGTGTGGAGGAACCGCACCCAGCGCAGCTCGTGCAGCTCATGTGCGAGACGGTCCCGAGTGTCCTCCAGGTCGGCGTGGGTGTACTCGCCCTGGAAGATGCGGGATCGGCGCAGGGCCTCCTCGATGCTGCGCGGGGTACGGCTCACCGGTTGGTCACTCCTCGCCGTCGTCGGGCGCGCTCTCGACCCGGTACCCCATCGCGGACGCGAGCCGGAGAATCGCGGTGCGTCGGGTGGAACGGACGGTGGCCTCACTGATGCCCATGATCAAGGCAGTCTCACGGTTGTCGAACTCCAGCACGTCATGCAGGACGATGACGTCGAACTGCCGCTCGCTCAGCCGCGTCATGCGCCTGAACAGCCCCAGTCCTTCCTCCAGTTCGGCGATCTCGTCTCCGTGCTCGGCGTGGAACTCCCTGCGGAAGGCGTCGAGCAGGGGCTTGCTCGCCGTCTTGATGGCCCGCTTGAAGGCCAGGGTCTCGGTGGTGTCCGGGCTGCGGCCCTGGTCGGCGAGTTCTCCGTGGACACGCTCCTTGAACAGAGCCCAGGCGTGGGCGCCGGGGTTGTCCATGTTCTCCAGGCGCGGCCAGATGGTCGCCAGGTACAGGAAGGTGCGGTCGACCAGTCGACGGGCGGCGACCTGGTCGTCGTCGAGATGGATACGGCTGTACTCGAAGCACGCCCGGTCGTACCGGGCCTGGAACTCCCAGAACTCAGGCGGCATCACGGACTCCGGACGAGGCGTCGCGGATCTCGCGTGGTCGGGTTGCCGACTGGTCATCGACGGCCTCCTTCGATCCAGGAGGCCTGGGCCGCGGGTGTCGAGGGGTGGTGAGGGTGCGGTTCGCCAAGGGCGTTCGCCCCGATGCGGACTCCGACGCCCAGGAGGCGCCGCACTAAGAACCACACGTCGGGCGCGAACGAACGCGCCGCGGCGGAGGTGGCCAGCACGAGGCTGACTACGTCGTAGCTCACAGTGACTGTTTTCCATTCTTTTCGGTCGGCGCCGTAACCGCTTCGTCCCCCGCCCGTTGCGGGTACGGAACCCGGAGCACCGTTGCTCTGGAGAACAGGTAAGCGGACGCCCCCCGGCGAATGTGCAGCCCTTCGAACACATCTTTCTAACGGAGGGTAGCTTTCCACTAACTGTTGGCCATGGGTTAATTCGCGAGTGTTTATCGCCAGGGTGCGCCACCCTCAGCGCCCCGCGCGCCACCCCTACCCGAGCTGGGCATCCGCCAAGAGGGTCGCACTTCGATCGAAATTTGCGCGAACGTGGCTGGGCTCGCCCTGTTTTCAGGTGTGTTACAGATCACGTTTCATCACTCGCGACCGCGATGCTTCATCCTGCCTCTGACGGTGCTGTTCAGCGCCCGGTACCGGGCAGCTCCACACGGCCCGCCAATCTACGGCCCCAGGCCTGGCTCGGCGCTTCGACGCAACGGTGGGTCAGCAGGCAGACGGGCAACAGCACCGCGAAGAAGGCCACTTCGAGCACGAGACTGTTCTGCCGCTGCCGGCCGACCGTGCCGTCGATCACCGCCAGCAGAAGCGGATGCACCAGATAGACCGAGTAGCTGATCGTTCCCAGTCCGGTCAGTATCCGCGGTACGCGTCGACGCCGCGTCGCCAGTCCGACGGCGAAGGTGAGCACAGCCAGCAGGAACGCGACGATCCAGCCGCGTCGTGCGAAGTGGTCGTCAGTGCCGGACCAGGACGCACTCCCCACGGCACAGACGACCACCAGGACAGCGGCGGCGGCCGTACGGCGCCACGTGCTCTGACCGTGACCGGCACGGTAGACGGCGGTGCCGAGGAACATCACGGCGAGGATCACCAAGCCCTCCCACAGCGGCACCGTGCCGTTGAACGGGACCAGGACGAGCGCCGGCACCCCGCCCAACACACCCCCGAACCCCCGGAGCACGGGTGAGCCGGCGCTCGCACAGCAGATGGCGAGTCCCATGACGACCGAAGCACACACGATCAGCGGGCCGGTGCCGACCAGGCCGGACAGGGCGGAGGCGGGCAGTGCCGCGCCCGCCGCCACGCTCGCGGCGGAAAGCACTGCCAAAGCGACCGCGATCGCCCCGGACCGCCGGTGCAGGCGAACCGTGAACAGAGCCACTACCAGCAGGTAGAAGGACATCTCGTAGGAGAGCGTCCACAGGACTAGCAGGAGATTGGGCGTTCCCAGTAACTCCTGCAGCATCGTGGCGTGGGCGACCACCACGGTGCCGGCGCTCTGCCCGCCGAAGTCGTGCAGCTCCGCGACACCCAGGAGGTGGGCGGCGAGGAGCACCAGGACGACCACCGCCCACAGCGGGTACACACGGAAGATCCGCCCGATCCAGAACGTCCGGACGCAGCCCCTGCGCTCCAGCGACGCGGGGATGATGTAGCCGCTGACCAGAAAGAACACCATGATGCCGTAGCGGCTGGTGTTGAACTGCGGCATCAACTCCCGTCGGAAGTCCGCCATGAAGGTGTACGAGGAGTGGTCGAAGACCACGACGAGTGCGGCGACACCGCGTAACGCGTCCAACCAGCCCAGCTTCGCTGAAGGGGGGACGAGGGGTGGGGATTCCATGCGTGAGCAGAGTCCTCTTCGATCAGGCAAGCCCCGGTCGGGGTGCGCTGATCACCGAGTTCACCGGCCGGCGCATTGTTCGGCAGTACCGTTCTGGCGGCCGAACATTGAACGGGGTGAAGGTGTGGCGGGGCGTCGTGAGGTGCCGTTGGATCCGGCGGCAGGTCCGGTGCAGCGGTTCGCGTTCGAGTTGCGCAAGCTGAGGATGGAGGCGGACGGGATCACCTACCGGTCGCTGGCGCGGCGGGCGGGCTATTCGGTGACCACGCTGTCGCAGGCCGCGGCGGGCGAGCGGTTGCCGACGCTCCCGGTGGTGCTGGCCTATGCGGGGGCGTGCGGTGCGGACCTGGCGGAATGGGAGGCCCGTTGGAAGGCGGCGGTGGAGGAGTCCACCGATGACGGCTCTCGGGACGAGGACGGAGCGCTGGCGCCGTATCGGGGTCTCGCACGGTTCGAGACCGGCGACAGCGACCTGTTCTTCGGCCGGGAACAGCTCACCGCGGACCTGGTCGACCTGCTGGGCCGCCGCCGGTTCGCCGCGGTCTTCGGCCCCTCCGGCAGCGGCAAGTCCTCCCTGCTGCGGGCGGGCCTGATACCCGTCCTCCGGCGCGCTCAGGAGCCGGGCCCGCGCCCGGCCGCGATCCGGATCCTGACACCGGGCGAACGCCCCGCCCGCGGCCACGCACCGCTGCTCACACCCGCGATTCCCCGAGACGGCAACGCCGCGGCGGACACGTTCGTCATCGTCGACCAGTTCGAGGAGGTCTTCACCCTCTGCCACGACGCGGCCGAGCGCGCTCGCTTCATCGACCTGCTGCTGACGGCCCGGCAGCCCGAGAGCCGTCTGCGGGTGCTGCTGGCGGTGCGCGGCGACTTCTACGGCCGCTGCGCCGAGCACCGCGAGCTGGCCGACGCACTGCGCGACGCCAACCTCCTGACCGGACCGATGAGCCGGACGGAACTGCGCGACGCCGTGGTCAAGCCGGCCACGGCCGCCGGACTGACCGTGGAACGCGCCCTCACCACCCGGCTGGTCGAAGAGGTCGCCGACGCGCCGGGCGGGCTGCCACTGCTGTCCCACGCGTTGCTGGAGACCTGGCGCCGCCGCCGCGGCAAGACACTGACCATGGCGGGGTACGAAGCGGCGGGATGCCTGGACGGCGCGATCGCCAAGACCGCCGAAAAGATCTACGGCCGGTTCACCAGGGACCAGGCAGCCGCCGCCCGCCGGGTGCTGTTGCGCATGGTCGCCCCCGGGGACGGCACGCCCGACACCCGCCGTCCCGCCGAGCGCGCGGAACTCGGCGACACCGGCCGGGTGGTGGAGGCGCTCACCGGGGCACGGCTGCTCACCCTGGACGGCGACACGGTCGAGCTCGCCCACGAGGCACTGCTCACGGCCTGGCCCCGGCTGCGCGGGTGGATCGAGGAGGATCGCGAACGCCTGCGTGTGCACCGGAACCTGACCGAAGCGGCCCAGGCCTGGCAGGAACTCGGCCGTGAGGAGGGCGCTTTGTACCGGGGAAGCCGACTCGCCGCCGCCCAGGAACACTTCGGCGGCGCGCCGCGCGAGGACCTGACCGACCTGGAGCACGCCTACCTCGACGCCAGCCGCGACCACGAGCAGAAGGGCCGTCGCCGGTCCCGGCTGGTGCTCGCCGCGGTCACCGCCGCCCTGTGCCTCGCCCTCGTCGCCGCCGGCCTCGCCGTGGGGCAGTGGCAGAGCGCGGTCGCCGCCCAACACCTGGCCCAGTCCCGCCAACTGGCCGCCCAGTCCGGCGCGTTGCTGGACTCCGACCCCGACCTCGGGGCACTGCTCGCCGTCCACGCATACCGGACCAGCCCGACCCGCGAGGCCACCGCCGCCCTGTACGCCGCCGCGGGGCTGTCGCTGCGCGAGCGCCTGGTCGGCGGCAGCGAACCCGTGGATTCCCTCGCCCTCAGTCCGGATGGGCGTACCGTCGCCGCCACCAGCCGAGACGGCAAGGTGCGGATCCGGAGTCTGCCCGGAGGCCGGCTCCGACACACCTTCACCGGCTACGACAGCGGCAACGTCGCGGCGTTCAGCCCCGACGGAGGCACCCTCGCTGTCGCTTTCGCCCGTGGAGCCGACGGGATGATAGGGCTACTGGATCCGGTCACCGGCAGGAAACTCAGGACCATCACCGTCCCCGACGGCTCGGTACGCGGGATCGCCTTCAGCCCTGACGGCCGTACCGTGGCCGCCGCCTCCGTGACGACCGTACGGGTGTGGGACGTGGCCACCGGCCGCGAGCGGCGCGGCTTCACGGGGCACCCCTATCCGCAGGCGGTCGCCTTCGGCCCCGACGGACGGACCGTGGCCGCAGTGGGTCTCGACGGACTCGTGCGGGTGTGGAATGTGGCCACCGGCCGTACCCGAACCGTCGGCGGCGGCGGCCGAATCGACGGCAGGGCGGTGGCTTTCAGCCCGGACGGACGGACCTACGCGGTGGTCCGCGCCGGCGGTTCGGTGCAACTGCGGGAGGTGACCACCGGGATCGTCCGGCACACCTTGAAGGACGCTTCCGTCGGGATGGTCGGGATGAACGAGCCGGCCTTCGCCCCCGACGGGCGGGCGATCGCCGTCCCGAGCCTCGACGACACGGTGCGGCTGTGGGACACCGCCTCCGGCGCGGCGCGGGCCACCGTGACCGCCGGGCACCACGGACGAGGAGCCATGCACGTGGCCCTCGGTGCGGACGGCCGAACCCTGGTCACCAGCAACAACGGGGACCCCGACGTCCGCGTCCACAGCCTGCCCGCCGATCTCCCGCAGACCACTCTGCCCGGCTCCGCCGACACCTCCATCGACGACGTGGTCTTCAGCCCGGACGGACACGCGGTGGCCACGGTCCGCCAAGGGCCGGTCGGCCGTGGGGAGGTACAGCTCTGGGATGCCGGGACCGGCGATCGCGAAGCCTCACTGCCGCTCGACAAGGACTCGGCTCCCGGAAGAAAGCAGCCGCAGTTCCCGGTCAGCCGCCTCGCTGCCGTGGGGTTCGACCCGACCGGCCGTGCTCTGGCTGCCAGGTCCGTCAAGAAGGGGGTGATCGAGGTCCGGGACGTCGCCACCGGCCGACTTCGCCTGAGCCGTGCCCTGGGCGCCGGCGGCACGGCGGTCTTCAGTCCCGACGGGACACGGCTCGCCGTCGTCGGCCGGCAGGGGGCGGTACACCTTTTGGACCTCTCCACCGGCGCACGGCACACCGCGGCTCAGCCCGGCAGCCGGTGGATGGCGTTCACCCCGGACGGACGCACACTCGCCACAGTGGGCAACGAGGCCGACGGTCACCAGGTCAGGCTGTTCGACGCCGCGACGGGGCGCTCCCAGCGCACCATCAAGCTGAGCGCCCAGATCCTGTCGGCCTTCGCGTTCAGCCCGGACGGGCGCACCCTGGCCACCGTGAGCGGCAGTCGCGGCTCGGTGACGATGTGGGACGCGCGCACCGGCCGGCTCCAGGACAGCTTCGCTGTCGGCGGTGCAGTGGCGTCCCTGGCATTCAGCCCCGATGCGCGCACTCTGGCCGCGAGCGCCGCCAGAGGCGTCCAGTTGTGGGACCTCGCGACCGGCCTGAACAGACTCACCCTGCCGGCGCGCTCACCCGAAGCGGTCGCGTTCAGCCCCGACGGGCGCACCCTGGCCATCGGCGCGGAGGGCTCCGTCGACCTGTGGAGCGTCGACCTGCCCGACCCGGCCCGCGCGATCAACGTCATCTGCGCGGCCGTCGACACCGACCTCACCCCTCTGGAGAGGTCCCGCTACTTGCACGACAAGTCCACGGAAACCGGCTGCCGGCGGGCCACGACATAGGTCGGAGGCGTCAGCAGCCGCACGCCCCCACTCGGAACTCCGCCCACACGGTCTTGTACGCCCCGCCCGGCCGGAGTTCGACGCCCCACCCCTCCGCCAGCGCCTCGACCAGCAGCAGTCCCCGCCCTCCCTCGTCCGCCTCCCCCGCCGGCACCGGCAGCCGGTCCACCCTGGCGTCACCGACCTCCACCCGTAGCGACTCCTCAGCAGCAGTCGTACGCGCAAGCCGCGTTCGTTCACCCGACCGCGGTGCCGGGCGCACGCGGGGCGCAGGCGAAGTTGCCGGAGGTCTGGTGGCGCGCGGTCTGCGGAGACGGCATGGGCACACTGGAGCTGCCGGGAGGTCCAACACCTGCCCCTCCGGGCCAGGAGCCCGCCGCCGACGGCGAACAACTCCTCAGCTGCTGCGCCGACGACGTCGCCCTCTTCCGCCGGGCCGGAATCCTCAACCCGCCGTCACATTGCTCGTGATCAACCGGAGCAGTTGCTTCACGGAGGCCTCCTGTTCCGGCGTCAGCCCCATGGCGTTCCCCATCGCGGGCGGCACCGCCCGGGCCTTCTCCCGCAGTGCCGCCCCCTCGTCGGTGAGCCGGATGGCCACCGACCGCTCGTCGTCCGGCCGGCGTTCACGGCGCAGCAGCCCCGCCGCCTCCAGGCGCTTGAGCAGCGGTGACAGTGTGCTGGACTCCAGCTGCAGGGCGGCACCCAGATCGCGGACGGAGATCGAGTCCTGCTCCCAGAGCACCAGCAGCACCAGGTACTGGGGATAGGTCAGCCCGAGCTCGTCGAGGAGCGGGCGATAGCGCGCGGTCACCGCTCTCGACGCCGCGTAGAGGGCGAAGCAGAGCTGGTCGTCCAGGAGCAGGGTCTGCTCGGCCCGCTCGTCTGGGGTGGTGCTCACGGAAACGGCTCCCTTCGGCGGCGTCTCGGCCTTCACCGTACGCGTTCAGGTCTCCTCGATTCTATCGACCACTAATCAGTTGTGCACGACTTAATAGCGCGCTACTGTTCTCGACATGCCGCCGCTCGGCCGAACCGAGAGCCTGAGCGCGCCCGCGGCGCCCGATCCGAGGAGATCGTCATGACCGAGAGCACCCCCCGCCCCGTACTGGAACCCGCCGCCCAGGCCTTCGTGGAGGCCACCGCGAACCCGCCGTACCTCTTCGACCTGGGCCCGGTCGAGGGCCGCAAGACGGTCGACGAGGTGCAGTCGGGCGAGATCGCGAAGCCCGCCGTCGACGAGGAGTGGGTGACCGTCCAGGGCGGTCCCACCGGGAGCGTCCGGACACGGATCGTCCGGCCCGCCGGCGCCACCGGCACCCTCCCCGTGGTGATCTACATCCACGGCGCGGGCTGGGTCTTCGGCAACGCCCACACCCACGACCGGCTGGTCCGCGAACTCGCCGTCGGCACCGGTGCCGCGGTCGTCTTCCCGGAGTACGACCTCTCCCCCGAGGCCCGTTACCCGGTCGCCGTCGAGCAGAACTACGCCGTCGCCCGCTGGGTCGTCGAGCAGGGCGCCGCCAACGGACTGGACGCCACGCGCATCGCGGTGGCCGGGGACTCCGTCGGCGGCAACATGACGGCCGCTCTGACCCTGATGGCCAAGGAGCGCGGGGACGTCCCGCTCGTCCAGCAGGTCCTGTTCTACCCGGTCACCGACGCGAGCTTCGAGACCGGCTCCTACCACCAGTTCGCGGAGGGGTACTTCCTGCGCCGGGACGCCATGCGGTGGTTCTGGGACCAGTACACGACCGACGAGAAGCAGCGCGCGGAGATCACCGCGTCCCCGCTGCGCGCCACGACCGAACAGCTCGCGGGGCTGCCCCCGGCCCTGGTGATCACCGCCGAGGCGGACGTCCTGCGCGACGAGGGCGAGGCGTACGCGAACAGGCTGCGCGAGGCCGGCGTCCCGGTCACCGCGGTCCGCTACCAGGGGATCATCCACGACTTCGTGATGCTCAACGCCCTGCGCGAGACCCACGCCGCCGAGGCCGCCATCGCCCAGGCGGTCGGCACCCTGCGGACGGCGTTCGCAACGGCCTGACGCAGCACACGGTCCAGAGCCTCGGATTCCGGGGCCTGGAGCGGCCTGGGTCACCGGCGCCCTGAGGCGGCCCCGGTTCGCCGGGGCCTGAAGCGGCCTCGGCCTCCGTGGCCCAGGACCGCACGGATCCCCCAGGGGCGACCTCCGGCCCCCGGGAGCGTCCTACCTTCCCCGCCCCGCGAGCGCGTCCAGGGCGTCCGCGACCGGGACGGGATCCAGCGGGCCTACGTGGGACGCCCTGGGAAAGTCGTGCACGTGGAAGCGGTTGCCGGGCGTGAACGCGTCGGCTTCCGCGATCATCCTGTCCTGGAGCGCGGTGGCGATCGTCCGGTCCCTGCCGAAACGCAGGTAGGTGCGGGGAACGCGCCCCCAGCCACCAGCCCGGCCGACCGCTCGGCCCGCATAAGCGGCGATGGGCTCGTCGGTCTGCATACCGGCCAGGATCCGGCGGAAATCGGCGTCGGAGTAGTCCGCGCAGATCATCTCCTTCAACAGCGCCAGCTCACGGCTGTCACCGGTCCGGAAGTTCAGTCGTAGGACACCGAGCCGGTCCGGGTCACCGACCGTCAGCTCGACCGGGCTGACGGCGTCCTCGTTCTCGGGTGCCGCCGTGCAGGCGTCGGCCGTGGGCAGGGCGCGGCTGGGACAGAAGGCTGCCATGTAGCAGATGTGGTGGAGCAGATGCGGCACGGCATCGCCGACACGGCTGACGGAGACGCCACCCAGGCTGTGCCCGACCAGCACCACGGGGCCGTTCCGCGCCGCCCGCCGCACGATGCCCGTGACGCGCGCCTCGTAGTCGTCCAGCCCGAGGCCCTTCAGCGGGGAAGGCTCGACCGCCATCGCTTCGAGGTCCTGCCGCTGGTACGACTCCGGCACGAAGGCCTCCGCGCCGTGCCGCGGTTGGTCGACCATGACGACCCGGTGACCGCGCAGTGTCAGCTCGCGCGCGATCGGCGTCCAGAACGCGCCGGCGCTGTGAGTACCGTGCACCAGCACATAGGTGGTGGGCCCGCGACGCGGGTCCGCCGCGGCCGACGAGGTCCCGAGCCCGGTGGCCAGTGCCGTGCTCCCCACCGCGAGGCCCAGCCCGCGTAACGCCGTCCGCCGGGTCGCCCCTGTTCGTTCTTCGTTCGTCGCCTTCATCATGAGCACGACGCTATGAGCGGCCCGCTCGGCCCACCAGCCGCCCAGTGCCACCCCAGGGGTGGACCCAACACCACTGTGGTGCCCTGAACCAAAAATAACTAGCCAACAACCTAGGGGCCCTAGCTAACCTCTCCTCATGCCCAGAGCCGGCCTGACCACCACCCGCGTCACCGCAGCCGCCGCCGACCTCGCCGACGAGATCGGCTTCGAGAACATCACCCTGGCCGCCCTCGCCAAACGCTTCGGCGTGAAGGACGCGAGCCTGTACTCGCACGTCAGGAACCTCCAGGACCTGCGCACCCGGGTCGCCCTGCTCGCCGGCGGCGAGATGATCGACCGGATCGCCGTCGCGGTGGCGGGGCGGGCCGGGAAGGACGCGCTGGCCGCCTTCGCCGGCGCCTACCGGGCGTACGCGCTGGAGCGGCCCGGACGGTACGCGGCGACGCAGATCCGGATGGACCAGTCGCTGATCGCCGACTCCCCCGCGCTCCGGCGCACCGCCGAGATCACCTACGGCATGCTCCGCGCCTACGGCCTCGCCGAACCCGATCTCACCGACGCGGTACGCCTGTTGCGCGCCACCTTCCACGGTTACTGCGCCCTGGAGTCGGCGGGCGGCTTCGGCGCGCCCCGCGACGTACAGAAGTCCTGGGACAGGGCGGTCGACGCCCTCCACGTGGCACTCGAGAACTGGCCCCAGGAGCCTCATTAGTCCCATGACTCCCATGAGTTCCAACAGTCCCCAGAGGAGAAAACCGATGACTGACCCGTTCTACGACATCACCGGCCGCGGCCCCGTACTGCTGCTGCTTCCCGGCGGCGCCGGGCACCCGATGGGCCTCGGCCCGGTGACGGAGGCGCTCTCCGGGCACTTCACCGTCGTCACCTACGACCCTCTGGGCCTCGCCCACGGCCGCCTCGGTGAACCCGTCGAGGACCAGCGGGTCCAGGACTGGAGCGACGGCGCGCGGCAAGTGCTGGACGAAACGCTCCCCGAGGGCGGGACCGCGTACGTCTTCGGCACCAGCGCCGGGGCCGTCACCGCCCTCGATCTGCTCGCCCGGCACGGGGAGCGGCTGCGGCACGTGGTCGCGCACGAGCCGCCGTGCGTCGGGGTGTTGCCGGACGGGACACGGCAGCAGGCCGCGTTCCGGGAGGTCTGTGAGGTCTACCGGACCAAAGGGCTCGCTGCGGCGGGCGCCCTGATGACCGCCGTACTGGAGGAACGCGCGGCGGGAGAACTCCCGGAGGGCCGACCCCTGTCCCGTGAGGAGGAGTTGACCAACCCGATGGCGCTCTCCCTCGCGCACGTCATCGGGCCCTTCACGTCGTACGTCCCCGACGCGGGGCCCTCGCAGGCCCGCCTCACCGTCGCCGCGGGCAGCGACTCCCGCGGCCAACTCCTGTACCGCACCGCCGAGTTCCTCACGAAGGCGCAGCAGGCGGACTTCGTCGAGTTCCCCGGCGGTCATCTCGGCGTCCTCCAGCACCCGTTGGACTTCGCCGACCTGCTCAGGCGGATCCTGCTCGGGACCGACTCGCGGTCATGACAGGTCGCCGAGGGCGTCGGCGTAGTACGTGGATCCCCTGAGATGCAGGGCGAGTTCACGGAAGGTCCAGCCCTGGCCGGGTGACCGGTCGAGCTGTTCCTCCGTGAGCGTGTCGAGGCGGTTGGCCCAGATGCGGGCGAGTCGGGTGAGACGGCTGCGCGCCTCGTCCAGGTCCTCCTGGGTGAAGGGGGCGAGGTCGGCCTCGGTGGTCGTCGCGGACGCGTGCCAGTGGTCGGGCTGCGGGGTCTCGCCGGCGAGCCGTGCCTCCAACTCGGCGAGGTGGTCGATGAGGTGGTCGGCGACGCGGCGGATCGCCTTGTGCGGGGTGTAGACGCGGTCGTCGACGTGGGCGGGCCTGCCGTCCCAGGCGGTCCAGGTCGCGGCCAGGCCGAGGACGTGCTCGACCATGCCGGCCACGGTCTGCGCCGGTGTCTCCTGCGGGTGTTCGGTCATGCCGGCACGCTAGACGCGCGTCGCTTCGGCACCGACCGAAGTGTGGCGGTCGGGAGGGGGGGCGGTCAGGGGGCGGTCGACGTGCGGCGACGGCGGGCGCGGTGGGGGTCGACACGGCCGACCGGGCCGCGTGCAGCAAGGCCGGGGCCCTACCGCCCGCATCACCACAACCCTCACGGCACCCGCGGCGACCTGGGGGTACGAATTCCGCAACCCGCAAGCGCCGCGAGCCGTGAGCCGTAAGCCGTGAGCCCCACGTCACGCGAGGCGACACCGTTCGCGCGCTCTCTGTGCCACTCCCGGTACATCGCCAATGGCGCCCCTAGGAACAGCGGCTGATCCGCGCGGCCATCCGCCGCATGACGTCGACGGGCAGTCCCGGGTTCCGGGCAGCGGCCTCCGCGGTGCCAGGGTCGCGCAACAGCCGCGTCAGGAGCTTGGCCGGCAGGTGGGGGTGCTCGGCGGCCGCGTTGCGGATGTGCTCGTGCGGGTCCTCCGTCAGCCGTGCCGCGGCGGCCGGTGACAGTCGTGGATCGGTGGCGGCCCGATAACGGACCTCCGCGCTCCTGTCCCGGCTGAGCCGCTCGACCAGCTCGGGTGTGGACTCCGGGTCGTCGAGGGCGAGCCTGCGCATACGCGGGTTCGGATCGTCGGCGTACCGCACGAGGTCCCGGCGGGGGAAGTTCGGGTGGCCGCGCGGACGGTCGGGGACCGTGAGGCTGCCGTCCCACCACTGCCACACCCGCAGGAGCATGTCGGCTGGCGCGTCGTCGCATGACTCGGCGAGGAAGAGCTGGACGACGCGGTCCTCGTCACGGGCGAGGAGTTCGACGACGTCGGGCGGGAGGTGCCGGGCGCGGGCGACGCTTCGGCGCACGACAGGGTGGGAGGAGGCTGCCAGGCGGCGCATGGCCTCGTCGTCGTGGTGGAGGGCGACGACCCAGTCGAGGGGGTGGTACCGTCCGCGCGGGTCGAAGTCGTAGTGGATTCCGGCGCGTTGCTCCTCGGTGAGGTCGGCACGGAGGGACACCACGAAGCGGACACCGGGATCGGGGTCCTCGCCGAGGAGGGCCACCAGATCAGGGTCGAGACGGAGGTTCCTGGCGAGAGAGCCGCGTTCATCCGGCTTCCCGTTCCGCGCCAGGTGCTCGGCGAGGTCGCGCTCCAGAGTGCAGGTCTCCAGGGCGCGGGTCCCGATGTCCTGTGCCTCGTAGACCGAGCGGGGCAGCGGATGGTCCAGGTGGTGCAACAGCAGCGCCTCCGCTCGCACCTTGTCCTCGGAGTCGTTCAGCAGCCCCTGCCGTGCCGCGGCGTCGAGGTGCGGCCAGGCCGGTCCGCAGGCGGCGTACCGGACGCCGCCGTCGGGGTCGGCTGCCAGGGCGACCGACACGGAGGCGGGCAGGCCCTGGAGACGGGCGGTCTCGGCACGCACGCGGGCGGACGGGTCGGCCGCGAGCGTCCGGCACGTGTCCTCGGGGAGTCGTGCCCGGCGGTCGGCGGCCAGCAAGGTGAGGATCCAGCGCTGCCGCTCGTCCCGCTCCGCGAGGATCACGCGGGACCACTGCTCGGGCGTGATGTTCGGCTGCACCTCGGCCGCCAGGGCCCGCGTTCTCCAGTCCGGATGGGCCAGTGCCGCGTCCACGACCTCCGTCGGCAGGGCGCCGTACATCCCGTAGCGGGCCCTCTCCCACAGCTCGTGCCGCAGCTCCTGCGGGGCCGCCGGGTTGCGCCAGAGCCCGCTCGCCCACGCGTCGAGCAGTTTCCCGCGGGCTCGCGGTCCCCGGAACAGCGCCTCCCAGGACTCGGCCCGGTCCTGCGGGCTCTCCTCGGCGGCGGCCAGCGCCGCCGCCTCCCTCCGCTCCCCGAGCCGGTCGACGGCGACCAGCCAGACCGCGTACTCCTCGGTCGTGGCGCCCACCATGGTGTCCCCGTCCAGGGACAGCGTGAGGAACTCCGGCTGCCCCGGGCGCGGCCCCAGGACCCCCGCGAGGTCCCAGCCGTCGGTGAGCCGTACCCGCACCCAACGCCCGGTGCCGGAGAAGTCGATCAGGAACACCCCGTCGCCGCCGAGGATCCCCGCCTCGGTCGCCAGCCGGTGCCACTGGGCGTTGAGTTCGGCGATCAGGTCCGGCCGGTCGTCCGCCACCGCGACGGTCGGCTCGGTCTGCCACGCGATGACGTACCGCCACGCGAACTGCGGCGGCGGCACCTCCTCGACCCGCCAGTCCCCCACGACCTCCAGCCCTGCCCGGCCCAGCAGTTCGACCAGTTCGTCTCTCCCACCCATGATCCTCATACTGCCCGAGGCGACTCAGCCCCCGGCGGTGATGTCCACCGAGGAGCTCTTCAGCCGGACCCGCGTCTCGGTGCCCCCGCTCCACGCCACCGTCAACTCCCCCGCCCCCGCGGCCCGTACGGTCACCGTCTCCCCCAACGGCGCGGCGTCCGCGTCACCGGTGAGGCGGGCCAGTGCGACGAACAGCGTGTCCCCCTCGCCCGTCACCCCGCCCAGCTCGTCGTCGAGGCCCACGGCGGGAAGCAGTTCGGCCCGCACACCCTCCCGCGCGGCCCATCCAGTCACCCGTACCGGTGTCCCGGGCTCGGCTCCGGTCACGAGGAAGGCGCGTACCTCCACAGCGCCGCGCGCGAGCACGGCACTGGTCACCCGCACACTCCCGGCCGCCGTGTGCCGCGACGCCACCCACCCCTCCCCCACCCCCAACGGCTCGATCTCCGTCCGGCTCGGATCGCCGTCCACCACCAGGCTGTTGTCGTACGACGCGGAGGACGACTCCGAGGGCTCGGTGACCGTCGAGTAGGCGAGGCGGGTGTAGTACGGGTCGTAGCGGACGTCCTCGCTGCCGTGGTTGTGGAGGCGGACCAGGCCGTCGGAACTCGTGGACTGGAGCAGCCAGTTGGGGGCGGCGATCGAGGTGACCGCGTCGGAGCGCTCGGCCGGGCCCGGCTCCTCCACCGCCGTCCACACCTCGTGGTCGGCCGGGAGGAGCAGACCGAGGAAGCCCTTGCTCGCCCAGTACGGGGACGCCGGGCCCGAATAGCCTTGCAGGACAGCGGGGTTCGGGCCGTGCCAGCCAAGGGTGAGCAGGCCGCGGGAGTCCACCGCGCCCCGGTCCAGGAAGTACTTGAGGGCGCCTGAGGCCAGTCGCCGGGTCTCGCCGGGGGGCAGCGGGGTGTGGCCCGTCAGGGCGCCCAGCCACAGCGGGACGGTGGTCGCAAAGCGGTAGGTCAGGGAGCGGCCCTGGTGCATCGGGGCGCCGTCGGCGCCGAACAAGCGGGCGTAGTCGTCGAGATGGCGGGAGAGGCGACCGCCGTACAGGTCCAGCAGGCGGTCGTCCTCGGCCAGCCACGCGTGCAGCACCGGGTAGAGGTGCATGGCCCAGCCGTTGTAGTAGTCGAACTTGCGGCCGTCGCCGTCGGTGTACCAGCCGTCGCCGACGTACCACTGCTCGATGCGTTCCAGGCCGCGGTCGATCGCCTTGCGGGAGGCCTCCGGCTGGTGGCCGACCGAGGAGAGGAAACCGGCGACCGTGACGGGGAAGAGTTCCCAGTTACATGGCCACGCCTCGGCGGTGAGCGCGTCGCCGAGCCAGGCGGCGGCCCGCTGGCGTACGGCGTCGTCGAGGCGGTCCCAGAGCAGCGGTTTGGTGATCCGCAGGGCGAACGCGATCGACGCGGCCTCCACCAAGGGCTGGCTGCGGTCCTCGATCCGCGGCCAGATGCCCGAGACGCCGGCGGCGAGTCCGTCGGCGTACCGCTCCAGCGCGGTCGCGTCCTGGCGGAAGGCCGCCAGCAGGAGCGTACGGGCGTAGCCCTCCAGGCCGTCGGAGAGGCGGCCGGACCAGCTCTCGCGGTCGCCGGGGAGGTGGTACAGGGCGCGGTCCCCGGTGGTGTACGGCTCGACGGCGGCGAGCAGGGCGTCGGCGGCGGCCTCCCAGTGGGCGCGCGTGTAGCCGGTGCGGGGACTGAGGGTGCGGTCCTCGGGGGGCAGGTGCATCGGTTCTCTCTTTTTTCCCATCACAGGCTTGACTCGCAGGCTCGCGTCACAGACCTGGGGCGCCCCGGTTCCGGTCGGGACGCCCCAGGCGTCTATCCCACCCTCACGGCCCCTTCGGGCACCAGTCCCTGTGCGACCAGTTCGTCGCGGACCAGGCCCGCGTACACGGTGGCGCCGTGTACGGAGGTGTGGGTGTTGTCCCTTTTCTCGTTGTAGAGGTAGATCGCCTTGGAGCCCTCCACGCCGAGGGACTCCACGAGCGACTTCGTCTTCGCCGTCAGGTCGACCAGCGGGACGTCCTCTGCTGCGGCCACCGAGCGGATCACCGCGGGATGGTCCACCCCGAGGCCGTTGACCAGCAGGGCCGTCCCGTTGTTCAGCGTGCCGTCCGAGTTGAACCAGCGTCGCACGATGGGCGTCACGAGGACAGGGTTCCCGCCTTTCTCCCTCACACCCGCGACCAGAGTCTCCAGGTTCGCCCGGTAGGTCGCCTCGTCGGTGGTCTTGTCGTTGTGGGCGAGCTGGATCAGGACGAGGTCGCCGCGGTGGATCAGTGGCTGGACCGTGGCCCACAGGCGTGGCTCGGACAGATAGGTCACCGTGCTCTCGCCGGAGTCGGCGTAGTTGGCCACGGACACGCCCTTGCGCAGGTACTGGGGCAGTTGCTGGCCCCAGCCGGAGTAGGGGTCGCCGGGCTGGTCGCAGACCGTGGAGTCGCCGACCAGGAGGATCTGGCGGGTGTGCCGGGCGCGGGTGACCTTGATGTCGGCGAGGGCGGGGGCCGAGCCGCCCAGGACGAGGTCCAGGCCCGGTGTGCCGTCGGGGCCGGTCGGTTCGCCCTCCGGGGTGCGGACGTTCACGGTGAAGCTGCGGGCGACGCGCTCGCCGGCCGGGGCCGCCGTCTCCGGCAGCAGCGAGCGCCGGGTCTCGCCGCTGATCGCCGTGCTCGACGCGGTGTCGGCGCCGAGGAGGACCTTCACGTCGTACGTGCCCGGCGGGACGGCGAAGTGGCAGGCGTCGGCGGTGCAGTTGTCGAGACCGAGCGGACGTGCTGGGTGCGCCTGCGCCGGGACGGCCGTCAGGCCCGAGGCCAGTGCCACCGCCGCCAGCAGGGCGAGGTTGAAACGTCTCATTCGCGGTTCCTCCGTCAGGGGGACAACACCTGGCGCCGGACCGTACCGCCTTCTGCAAGCGCTTTCTAGACCTTGGACCAATTTCACAAAGTCGCCAACCTCCAGCGCACGAAAGCCCTTTCGCGAAATCGATTCAACTGTCACTCTCCAAGTGCCTGCCCCACCCCCACACCTCTCGAAGGAGGCACCCCCATGTCCGAATCCTCCGTGTCCAGAACGGTCGGACGCCGTACCTTCGTCCTCGGCACCGCGGCCGCCGCGGGCACCGCCGCCCTCGCCGGGCCGCTCGCCACGAGCGCGTCCGCCGCCGGCTTCGGCTGGTCCGACGACGGCTCGAACTACGTCGTCGACACCGGCGCGAACCTCGTCTTCAAGGTCAGCAAGACCAACGGCGACCTGACCTCGCTCGTCTACAAGGGCACCGAGTACCAGGGCTACGGCGGCAAGAACTCGCACATCGAGTCCGGCCTCGGCACCTCCACCGTCACGATCAAGCAGTCCGGGTCGACGATCCTGATCTCGGTCGCGTACGGCACGCTCCGGCACTACTACGCGGCCCGCAGCGGCGAGAACAACGTCTACCTGTGGACCAACCGGGCCGACACCTCGGTCGCCTCCACCCGCTTCATCCTGCGCGTGAAGGCGGGCCTGTTCCTCAACGACGAGCCCGATTCCTATACTTACGCGCCCACCACCATCGAGGCCGCGGACGTCTTCGCGAAGTCCGACGGTCAGACCCGCTCGAAGCACTACTCGAAGCGGCGGGTCATGGACTACGACTACATCGGCTGGAGCGCGAACGGCGTCGGCCTGTGGATCGTCCGCTCCAACCACGAGAAGGCGTCCGGCGGTCCCTTCTACCGCTCGCTGCTGCGGCACCAGAGCGCGGACGGCGGCGGCCTGTACGAGATCCTGCACTACGCCCAGAACCAGACGGAGAACGAGCGCTTCGGCCTCCAGGGCCCGTACGTCATCGCCCTCACGGACGGCGGCGCGCCCTCCTCCTCACTGTTCCCGGGCACGCTCACCACCTCCTGGGCGGACTCGCTCGGCATCTCCGGTTACGTCGGCTCGGGCGGCCGGGGCAAGGTCGCGGGCGTCGGCATCACGGGCCGCGACACGGCGTACCCGTACACCGTCGGCCTCGCCAACTCGGCCGCCCAGTACTGGGGCTCGGCACGCTCCTCGGACGGCAACTTCTCCATCGGCGGAGTCCTTCCGGGGACGTACACGCTCACCGTCTTCAAGAGCGAACTCGCCGTGTACACCACCTCGGTGACGGTGACCGCCGGCGGTACGACCACCCTGAACACGATCGCGATCCCGTCCTCGAACGACCCGAGCAACGCGGGCGCGATCTGGCGGATCAACGACTGGACGGGCACGCCCGGCGGCTTCAAGAACGCCGATCTGATGACGTACGCCCACCCCTCCGACGTCCGCGCCTCCTCCTGGACCGGCAACGTGGTGATCGGCAGCGGTACCGAGACCTCCGCCTTCCCCTGCTACCTGTGGAAGGACGTCAACAGCGGTCTGCTGGTGTACTTCAAGCTGACCGCCGCGCAGGCCGCCGCCGCGCACACCCTGCGGATCGGCGTGACGACGGCCTACGCCAACGGGCGGCCGCAGGTCGTCGTGAACGACACCTGGACGTCGGCGATCCCCTCCCCGCCCACGCAGCCGAGCACCCGGTCCCTGACCAACGGGTCCTACCGGGGCAACAACTACACGTTCACCTACAGCGTCCCGGCCAGTGCCTGGCGTACGGACACCGGCCAGTACAACACGCTGAAGATCAACATCGTGAGCGGTTCGGGGTCGACGGCCTATCTCAGCGCGGGCACGTCGATCGACGCCATCGATCTACTGAGCTGACGTCATGTACCGCGTGTCCACTGCTGGTTGGTCGCTCCATTGCACGTGTACGTGATGATCGCGGCGGAGTTGGCGGTGGACGCGCCGTTCACGTCCAGGCACTCACCGCTGGCACGGGCCTTGATGTTCACGTACGAGCCCGACGTGACCACCGACCACTGCTGGGTGGTGGCACTCGAGGAGCAGTTCTCCTGGGTGACCGTGGAGGCGTTCTCCTGGAGGCACAGCGAGCTGCCGCGGCCGACGAGCTGGTAGTAGCCGCTGCCGAGGCTCTTGAACCACCACTTCTGGTTGGCGCCGCTGTTGCAGGTGTACTGGCTGATCGCGACCCCCTGCCACAGCGACTGGTCGGCCACGTCGGCGCACTTGCCGCTGTTGCGGGCGACCAGCGTGTTGTACGTGGCGCCGGTGCCGGAGACCGTCCCGGCGGCCGCGTCGATCGTGACCTCGGGGTACCAGGACATGGACATCGTGGTGGAGCTCGGGAAGGTCAACGGCAGCCACACGTACCGCGAGTCGTTGACGGTCCCGCCGAAGGAGTTGCCCCAGCGGTCGCCCATGTAGAGGTACGAGGTGCCCGAGGTGCCCTGCACCGGAAGGACGTACGCGGTCTGGGAGTTGTAGGTCGTGGAGTCACCGACGTTGGCCATCGAGGTCCACGGCCCCGCGAGGGAGGTGGCGGTGGCGTACTGCTGCTGGTTGGCGCTCCAGCCGGTCGCGCCCGAGGTCAGCATGAAGTAGACGTTGCCCCGCTTGAAGAGGGCGGGCGCCTCACGGTGGCCGCCCGGCCACGGGTTGGCGACGCGGCTCGCGATGCCGGTGTAGTCGGCGGTGAGCCTGTAGATGTGCAGGTCGTAGTTCTCGTTGGCCGCCGAGACCATGTAGCCGGTGCCGTCGGTGTCGACGAACGTCGTGATGTCACGGGACATGTACTGGCCGAGCGGGCGGAAGCTGCCCTGGTAGCTGTAGTTGCCGTCGACGGTGGACGACACGGCGACGGCGGCGCGGGCCTCGCTGTAGTCGGTGCCGTTCTCCTTGTGCATCCACATCACGAACTTGCCGGTGGTCGCGTTGTAGATGACCTTGGGCCGCTCGATGTAGGCGGTCCCGAGCTCGGCGGCGCTGGACTGGGTCAGGACGTGGTTCCTGAACTCCCAGTTCTTCAGGTCGGTGGAGCGGTACGCGTCCACGTACCGGAAGGTGTTGTCGGCGTTGCGGTCCTCGCCGAACCAGTAGTAGTAGGAGCCGACCTTGATGACCCCGCCGCCGTGGGCGTGCAGGGCGTTCCCCGAAGTGTCCGTGAACTGGACGCCGTTGGGGATCGTCAGCGGGGCGGCCTGGGCCGGTCCCGCGGTCACCAGGGCGCCGGCCAGGGCCAGACACAGGGCGAGCAGTACTGCGTAAGCACGTCTCATGACGCGACCTCCGTGTCCGTGATGGTGTCCGCCACCGGTATGCCGAAGTCCGGGGTGCCGTCCGCGCGCCAGCCGAGCCTCTGGACGCGGGTGTGGCGGTTGGGGTCGTTCAGCGGGTCGCCGACGATCTCCTTGTACTGGCGGGCGTGGTAGACGAGGACGTCACTGCGACCGTCCTCGGCGACCGTGAAGCAGTTGTGGCCCGGGCCGTACTGCTTGGTGGTGTCGTTGCTGGTGAAGACGGGGGTCGGCGACTTGGACCAGCTCGCCGGGTTCATGAGGTCGGCGTCCGCGTCGGCCGTGAGCAGGCCCATGCAGTAGTGCCAGTCGGTGGCGCTGGCCGAGTAGGTCATGAACAGGCGGCCGTTGCGGGCGATGACCGAGGGGCCTTCGTTGACCCGGTAGCCGACGCACTCCCAGTCGTACTCCGGTGTGGAGAGCCGGATCTGAGGGCCCGTCAGTGTCCATGGGTTCGCCATCCTCGACAGGAAGATGCCGGTGTTGTTGTCCAGGCCGGGTTCGTGCTGGGCCCAGGCGAGGTAGCGGGTGCCGCGGTGGGTGAAGGTGGTGGCGTCCAGGGAGAAGGTCTCCCAGGCGGTCCTGACCTGACCCTTTTCGACCCAAGTGCCCTTGAACGGGTTGGGGTTGGCGTTCTCCAGGACCCAGATGCGGATGTCCCACACGCTCTCGGCGGGCGCGGAGGCGAAGTAGATGTACCACTTGCCGCCGATGCGATGGATCTCCGGCGCCCAGATGTGGGCGCCCATGACACCGGTGGGGTGCTTGGTCCAGATGACGGACTCGTCGGCGCCCGCGAGGCCGTTGAGGGTGCGTGAGCGGCGCAGGACGATGCGGTCGTACTCGGGGGCGGTGGCGGTGAAGTAGTAGTAGCCGTCGGAGTGACGGTGGATGTACGGGTCCGCGCGGTTGCGGACGAGCGGGTTCACGAAGGCGGGGGCCTTCTTCGGTCGCGGGGCGGCTTCGGCCGCTGTGGGGGTCGCGGCCAGGGCGCCCGCGGCCAGGGCACCTTTCAGCAGCAGTCGTCGGTGGGGGACGTCGGGGGCGCGGCTCATACGGACTGCCTCTCGGGTGGGGGTGTCCTGAGAGCGATGTTCGATATTGAGAACATCTGTTGGTGATTGCGAACAGCCGAAAGGTACGGCTGGGGAACCAGGAGGTCAACGGGTCGGACGCGACCAAAAGAAGGCGCTTTCTGTTTCGGTTTTCTGTTATCGCCTCCCGTCCCGCCCGTCTCCGGTCATGTGCGCAGCCATTTCCACAGAACAGCAGCGGCCGCCGGTGCCCTGGCGGCGGTCGCCCTCCTGGCCACCGCTCCCCCCGCGCTGGCGGCCGGCCCCCGGGACGCCACCGCCGACGTCCTCGCGGGCCGGGACGTCACGCTGACCGGCGACACGGTCGTCACCGTCCCGGCCGGCACGACGACGTACGACGGCGTGCTCCGCGGCACGGGCACGCTCACCGTGCGCGGCAGCGGGACGCTGATCCTCACGAGGGACAGCGACTTCACGCTGCCCCGGTCGCGGCAACGGCAGTCCGTGCGGACGCCGGGCGGCAACCACCCGTACGTCACCACGACCCGCCCCGACCCGCCCGCGGTCACGGTCGAGCGCGGGGCGACCCTCCAGTACGGCGACGGTGGCACGACCGGCCTGATCGGCCACTTCCCCTACGCCACCCCGGCGTTCCGGCTGAACCAGGACAACATCCGGGTCGACGGCACCCTGCGGCTGTCCCTGAAGAGCGCCTACAACCTGGGCACCGTGAGCGGCTCCGGCCTGGTCACCCAGCCGCGCTTCCTGTGGGGCACCTGGGACCTGACGTCGGGCCCGTTCTCCGGGGTGATCGACAACGGCACGCAGGCCAACGCCGGACGGCCCGAGTACGCGACCGCCCTGCCGAACGTGCGCAAGGTGCTGAACCAGGGCACCTGGACCGTGGACACCCCGCTCGGGCAGACCGTCACCCAGCGGATGGACTTCTACCAGCGCGAGTACGGCAGCGACATCAACGTCCAGTCCCGGCCGGGCGGCAAGGTGATCCTCACCGGCCAGTACTCCTGGTCGAACCAGGGCGGCGACACCGATCCCTCGCTCAGCGACCCCGCCCTCAACTGGACGCCCGCCCCCAAGAACGTGAACAAGCGCGGCACCAACATCAAGGGCGCGAACGTCCAGTGGGGCGACGGCACGACCAGCAGGATCTTCATGCCGGGCACGGCGAAGACGGTCTACATCAACCTCCTCGCGGCGCGCTCCCGTTCCCTGCTGACCTTCGACTACAACGGGCCGGTCACCCTGGGCGCCCCCATCGGCGGCGGCCGCTTCCACGACACCCTGTCCGCGCCCGGCGCGGGTGACATCGTCATCAAGGGCACGAAGGGCAACGACGTCACCTTCGCGGCCGTCCAGTACTACGACGGCTCCACGACCGTCGAGAAGGGTGCCGTGCTCCGCCTGGGCAGCGGCAGGCCGGGGGGTGACGGCGGGCTCTACACCGGGGGCGGCCACTACAAGGTCGTGAACGACGGCTCGCTGATCCTCGACAACACGGCCAAGTCCCTGACCCTGCCCCGGATCAGCGGCAGCGGCTCGCTCACCCAGGCCGGCCGGGCGACCACGACACTGACCGGCAGCGGAATCACCTACACGGGCACGACGACGGTCGAGAAGGGCACGCTGGCCCTGCGCGGCGGAGCGACGCTCGCCCGCAGCAGGGCGGTTCGTCTCACCTCGGCGACCGCACGGCTGGACGCCGGCCCGGTCGGCCTCCGGGTGGTCTCCTCGCTGTCCGGCAAGGGCACGGTGAAGGGCGCGGTCACCAACGACGGCGTGGTGGCGGGCGGTCTGACCGTCTCCGGCGGATACTCCCAGAGCGCGAGGGGCCAACTGGTCCTGGGCAAGAGCCCGTTGAAGGTGACCGGCCCCGTACGGCTGTCCGGTGACCTCGACCTCGCCGCGGCCGGCACCCACCCGGCACGCAGGATCACCGTGCTGGACAACAAGGGCGGCGCGAGGACCAGGGGTGCCTTCAAGGGCCTGAAGGAGGGCACGCGACTCGAACTCGCCGACACGACCTACCGGATCACCTACCGGGGCGGCGACGGCAACGACGTGATGCTGACCGCCGTCTCGACGAAAGCCTCCCCGCTGGTCCGTCCCGCCTCGACGCCGAACGCGGCGGTCGCGGCACCCCACCCCACGGGCGAGGTGGCCGAGGGGCTCGGCTGGTGGCCGTACATCCTGGCGCTGGGGCTGCTGGCCGGTCTGGTGATCCCCCCGACCGTGCGCAGGCGGGGCAGGCAACGCCCGGGCGGGCGCCACGCGGCGCACTGATCGGCGCCGGGGCTCCACGGCGCCCCTCCGCAGCGCTCGACCTCACAGAGAAGTACTGGGCGCCGCGGGGTATCCGAGCCCAGGCGCCAGGCCGCGCGCCTCCTCCGCCCACTCCGCGAGGAACGCCAGCGCAAGCCCCCGCTCCCGGTACCGGCGTTGCACGGACACCTCCCGCCGCCCCCCGTGGTCCAGTTGCCGCTCCTGCCCCGCCCGCGCCAGCAGCAGCGCCGTGAGCCAGTCGTACTTCACGGCCGACGCGCACACCCCGAGCCGTACGGCCCGCTCGTCGCCCCGCCACCCGCTCGCCCGGAGCCCCTCCAGGTAGGCGTGGTAGGCGGCCGCCGCGTACCGGGGCAACCGGTCGGCGGGCACGAACAGATCGAAGACCGAGTCGGACAGGTAGTTCCCGAGGTCCTCCCCGAGCGCTCCGTCCCCCGCGAACGCCCAGTCGAGCAGCACACTGTCCCGCCCGTCCGCGCGGACGTTCGCCGGCCACTGGTCGAGGTGGCTGAAGGCACGCGGCAGGGACTCCATGATCTGGAGGAACCACTCGCGGTCGTGGTGGAGCCGGACCATGTCACGGCGCAGCCCCGCGGGAAAGTGGTCCCGGATCAGCGGCTGCCGCCAGGCCTCGTCGTCGTCGAGAAGCTCCCGCCCCTCGGTCTTCGCACCCGTGTACTCCCGCAGGAACCGCCGGGACAGCCAGGGCTCGTCCCGCGCGCCGACGGCCCCCTGCGCCCGTCCCATCCGGTGGGCGTGCCGTACGTGGGCGTCGATCGACCAGCGCTGGGCGGGTCTGCCCGGCACCCGCTCCAGCCACAGCGCCACATCGCCGTCCGCCCGTTCGACGCAGGCGAGCAGGCGGGGCGCGCGGATGCCGTACGGCTGCCAGGCCCGGGCGAGTCCCGAGGTGTAGACGTCCGCCTCGCGCCGCCAGTGGTTCCAGTGCCGGGGGTCCTCGGAGGCCGCCCACGCGCCGGTGACGTCCTTGGCGCGGGTGAGGACCTTGAGCACCGCCGTCCGCTCTCCGAACGTGATGCTCCAGACCCCCGCGGTGACACCGTTGCCGGGGTTGTGGGTGAGGGAGGACGCGAAGACCGGGCCGGTGCCCGGGCCGAGGACCTCCACCGCTTCGGCGGCCACGAGGCCGGCGTCCAGGTCGGTCATACGGGAGAGCGTAGTGGTCCCGCATGCCGGTCACGGTGTTCGCGGACCGGACAGCCGGGGCCGTCCGGCGGCCGTTCGGTTAGCGTCGAGGCATGAGCAGCGACACCCCGGAACTCCCCGACGCCCCCGCCCGCCCCTTCGCCGAGGCCCTCGCGGCCGGCCCGGTCGTGCTCGACGGCGGCATGTCCAACCAGTTGGAGTCCGCCGGACACGACCTGAGCGACGAGCTGTGGTCGGCACGGCTGCTCGCCGAGCGGCCCGAGGCGATCACCGAGGCGCATCTCGCGTACTACGAGGCGGGCGCGGACGTGGCGATCACGTCCAGCTACCAGGCCACGTTCGAGGGGTTCGCCAAGCGCGGGATCGAGCGCGAGCGGGCGGCCGAACTCCTCGCCCTGAGCGTCGGGTTGGCGCGGGAGGCGACACGGCAGGCGGGGGCGAAGGGGGTCCGGCGGCCGCTGTACGTGGCGGCCTCGGTCGGGCCGTACGGCGCGATGCTCGCGGACGGTTCGGAGTACCGGGGGCGGTACGGCCTGAGCGTGGCCGAGCTGGAGGCGTTCCACCGGCCCCGGCTCGAGGTGCTGGCGGCGGCCGGACCCGATGTCCTGGCGTTGGAGACGGTCCCGGACGCCGACGAGGCCGAGGCCCTGCTCCGGGCGGTCCGCGGTCTCGGTGTGCCGGCCTGGCTCTCCTACTCCGTCGCGGGCGGCCGCACCCGGGCCGGCCAGCCCCTGGAGGAGGCGTTCGCCCTGGCCGCCGACGTGGACGAGGTCGTCGCGGTGGGCGTCAACTGCTGTGTTCCCGAGGACGTGCCGGCCGCGATCGAGACCGCCGCGCGGGTCACCGGCAAGCCGGTCGTCGTCTATCCCAACAGCGGGGAGAGCTGGAACGCCGGCACGCGCGCGTGGGAGGGCGACTCGTCCTTCGCCCCGGAGCAGGTGCGCGGCTGGCAGGAGGGCGGGGCACGGCTGGTCGGGGGGTGCTGCCGGGTAGGGCCCGAGGCGATCGCCGGGATCGCGGGGGCGGTGCGTTAGCGGGCGGGCGGTGCGCCTTCTCGCCGGAGGGGTTCTGTCGCTCTGCGGCTTGAGCCTCGTCGTGGTTGCTCGCGCGGTTCCCCACGCCCCTGAAGGCCTTAACCTCGCCTCGTCGTCCTGCTAGCCTCCGCTCGGGAACCGGTTTCCATGGGTGTTGCCGCTGTTCCCGAGGGGGCGAGGCAGGTATGACCAGGAAGAGCGAGGACGCGAGCCGGAGCACGATCCGGGACGTGGCGGCGCGGGCCGGGGTGTCCGCGTCGACCGTGTCGCGGGTGCTCGGCGGGGTGTATCCGGTGAGCGCGGCGACACGCACGCGCGTGATGCGTGCCGTGCGCGAGATGGACTACGTGGCGGACGCGCGCGCGAAGGCGATCGCCGGGGTCGGCACCCCCACGCTCGCGTTCGTCCTCGAGGACATCACCGGGCCCTCGTTCGCGCTGATGGCGCACGGTGTGGAACGCGAGGCGACCCGGCTGGGCCATCTGTGTCTGGTGTGCAGCACGGAGGGGGACGTCGAGCACGAACTGGAGTTCGTGGAGATGATGCGGGCCCAGCGCGCCGCCGCCGTGATCCTGGTGGGCGGCGCCGCCGACACCGTCGAGTACCGCGAGCGCACCCGCCGCATGGCCGACTCGCTGGCCTCGGCCGGATCGCGGCTCGTGCTGTGCGGCAGGCCCCCGCTGGGCCCCGGGGCGCCGGTCACGGTCATCGAGTACGACAACGAGAGCGGCGCCTACGCGCTCGTCGCCCACGTCCTGTCCCAGGGCCACCGGCGGGTCCTGTTCCTCGGCGGCAGGGCGGACCACACCACCGCGCAGGGCCGTGAGCGCGGCTATCTCGCGGCGCACCGCGCGCGCGGCCTGGACCCCGATCCCGCGCTGGTCCTGAACGGCGACTTCACCCGCGACGCCGGTCACCGTCTGATGCGCCGGGCCCTGAAGGACGGCCTGGACTTCACGGCCGTGGTCGCCGCCACCGACATGGTCGCGGCGGGCGCCCTGACCGCCCTCCACGAGGCCGGACTCGACGTCCCCGGGGACGTCTCCCTGGCCGGCTACGACGACATCCCCTTCGCCCGCGACCTGCACCCGGCGCTCACCACCGTCCACGTCCCCTACGAGGAACTGGGCCGCCTCGCCGTACGCACCGCGCTCGGCCGTACCGCGGAGGATCCGGACGAGCACCTCCTGTTGGGCACCCATGTGGTGGTCAGGGACTCGGTCGGGGCGACCGGCGGCTGAGATTCGGCGGGCCCGCCGTCAGTGCCGCCTTGCGAGGCCGGAGCGCCGCAGCCGTCGTACGGCCGACCGCAGTTCCGCGGTCCGCCCGGGCCAGCCCTCCACCGGTTCCGACACGGGCGCCGTCTCCTCGGTGGTCGGGTCCGCCGTCCACACCGCGAAATCGCCGTCCCGAGGGCCGGACACGAGGTGGGGGTCGCCCTTGCCGAAGACCCGCACGGGGTGGGTGGTGTCCCAGGGCCGCCAGCCGGGGTCGCCGTCGGCGGCGAAGCGCACCCACGCCCCGTGCATGGCCTCGGCGAGCTCGGCCGGGGCGCCCTCGCCCGCGAGCTTGGCCGACTCGGGGGTGTTCCCGGTGTCGAAGACGAAGCCCAGCTCCAGGGCGTGGCACGCGCCGAGCTGCGGCAGGTTCGAGGGCCAGGCGAACTCGTAGACGTACGACGAGCCCGGGCGGGCCTCGGCTAGGCGGTGCAGGGGGATGCGGAGCAGGTGGTCGGTGACCATCTGGCCGACGATCTCGGCGGTGCCGGCGCCGGGGTGCAGGGCGCGGTAGCCGCGGACCACCTCGAAGCCGCAGTGGCAGCGAGCCATGGCGCCGGCGAGGGCGACCGGGCCGAGCCGGTCGACCCGCTCCAGGAGCCCTCCCGGGACGAGCCAGAGGCGGTACTCCTCGCTGGTCCAGCCCAGCATCAGGTCGACGTCCTTCGCGACGGCGGCACCCGGCTCGGTGAGGGCCTCCAGGGGGTCGCGCGGCACGAGGTCGCCGTCGACCACGATCCCGAAGGCGGGGCCGCCGAGGACCGGGCTGCTGAGCCGGCCCACCTCGGCCTGGGTGCGCAGCAGCAGGTCACGGTCGACGTCGGCGAAGGCCGCGGCGGTGGCGGGGACCTTCAGCCGGGTGGCCATGCGGCGCACCATCCGCCGTACCTTGTCGCGGTCGCTCGCCTCGGGCGGCCCGCTCTGGAGGACGGCCCGCCGGAAGAGCCCCTGGGCCCGGGGGGCGGCCAGCAGGGCGCCGGTACTGATCGCCCCGGCCGACTGCCCGGCCAGCGTCACCCGCCCCGGGTCGCCGCCGAAGGCCCCGATCGCCTCGTGGACCCACTGGAGCGCGGCGAGCTGGTCGCGCAGGCCGGGGTTGGCGGGGGCGTCCGGGAAGAGGCCGTAGCCCTCGACGCCGAGCCGGTAGTTCACCGAGACGAACACGACGCCGTCCCGGGCGAAGGCATGCCCGTCGTACACCGGCACCGCCGAGGATCCCCTGGTCAGGGCGCCGCCGTGCAGCCACACCAGGACCGGGAGCCGGGCCCCGGGGCCGGGCTCGGGCGTCCACACGTTGAGGTTGAGGCAGTCGTCGCCGGGCACGGACGGGTCGGAGAGGTACTGCGCGAAGGCGTCGGAGTACGGCGGTTTCGGTGCCGTCGGCCCGAAGTCGACCGTGTCGCGCACCCCGTCCCAGGGCTCGGGCGGCTCCGGTGGCCGGAAGCGGCGGGGGCCGAAGGGCGGGGCCGCGTAGGGGATGCCCCGGAACACCGCGACACGGTTCTCGTACCGGCCGCGCACCTCCCCGTACGGCGTACTGACCACGGGGTCCGCCTGGACTGCTGTCATCCACCAGCCTCCTCACCGCGCTGCTGCACCGTGAACAACAGAGCATCACATCTCGGCTCGGTATTCCGGTGCAGAGCGCGGTTCGGCGGCTACTTGGCGTACATCAGGGTGCCGAAGCCGAGCTGGTCGAAGCCTCCGCTGGTGGTGCCGTAGTCGCCGCCTCCTCCCTCGGGGGCGACGAGGTCGTAGTACATCTGCGAGATGTACTTGTCGTCGAGGCCCAGGCGCCGGTTGTAGTGGAAGTGGAGCATCGCCCAGACCGGGCGGACCTGGCCGCGGGAGGTGGCGGAGATGACGGTCTGGGAGGAGGCGGCGCAGTTCTGCCCGGTGCCCCAGTTGTAGGTGGTGAAGGGCACGTCCTGGCCGAGGTTGTACTTCGCGACGTACTGGGCGGCCTTCATGAAGCGGCGGCCGTCGTAGGAGTAGAGGTCGTCGCCCTGGTTCCAGGCCATCTCGCAGACGGCGCCCATCTGGCCCATGCTCATCACGGTGTGGCCCTGGTCGCGCCCCGCCTCCTGCCACTGGCCCAGCGCGTAGCCGGCCGAGTCGGTGTAGAGGTAGGGCACCGCGTGGGCGAGGGAGCCGTTGCCGGCGCCGGACTTGAAGTAGGTGACGGCCTGGTCGTACTTGGCGCCGTCCTCGTTGAGGATGCCGATGGCGAGGATCGAGGCCGTGTTGCACAGGTCCCAGTTGGCCCAGTAGTTGGTGATGCAGGCGTCGTTGTGGTTGGTCAGGAAGCTGTTGTTGAGCGGGTAGAAGACCTTGGTCAGCATCTCCTGGGCGGCGGCGAGGTCGAAGCCGCTGTAGCCGCGCATGAGTTCGCAGGCGTTGGCGAACTGCCAGCCGTAGATGCCGGCCGCGAGGAACCGGTCCGCGTTGCCGGTGACCGAAGTCAGCGTCCTCGACCAGGCGTTGAGGATCTTCGCGGCGCACGCGGCGTTGGCCTCGGTGCCGCCGACCTGCCAACGCAGGGCGTTCTGGTAGGCGGCGGCGATGTCGTTGAAGAGCAGGGAGTAGTTCTCGCCGGTGCCGCCGCGGATGATCGTGGCGGTGGCCCGGTTGGTCCAGGTGGACTGGGAGTGGGAGTTGGCGACCAGTTTCTTCCAGCCGGAGAGCCAGGGGTCGGTGCCCGCGGCGACCCTGAGCTTGGCCCGGTTGATGTCGCCGGCGTTGTGCAGCATGCCCGGGTGGGTCCAGGTCGCCGGCGCCGCGTCCGCCGTGGTGGCGGCGAACGCGCCGCTTCCCAGGGCGAGCGCGGCGCCGAGCCCGCCCGCGGTCCGCAGGAGACCGCGGCGGCTCAACTCGGCTCTGTGCAGGTGCTCGTGGGGGGATGTGCGGCTCATGCTGTGCATCTCCATTCCGTGGGGGGAATCAGATGGGGATCACATCGGGGTGATGCTCACCTCGTCGAACTCGGAGGTGACGAGGGCCAGCGGGCTGCGGGAGCAGGCCACCGGGCCGACGTGGAAGGGGGCGTCGCCGAAGCCGGGGATCTCACCGGAGGCGAGGTCGGTCCAGGTGGCGCCGTCATCGGACGACACGGATGCGGTGAAGACGGTCCCGGTGCGCTTCAGCCGCAGCAGTGCGGGGAGTTGGACGGTCGCGTTGCCGGTGAAGGCGGAGGCGCCGGCGACGGTCCTGCGCAGCATGAGCTGCGCGGTGGTGCCGCCGGTGACGATGACTCCGGCCGCCTGGTCGAACGGTGACAGCGACTTGGCCATCAGCAGCCCGACGCGGTCGGCGCCGGCTCCGGTGCGGGAGACCAGCCGGGCGGTGACCTGGCAGTCGCCGGTGACGGGCCGCCTGGCGAACTGCCCTGTCATGCCCTGGTTGTTGACGTTCAGGTCGACGCCCGCGCCCCGCACCACGAAGGTCCCGTCCTGGTGGGCGGTGCTGCCGGGGGTGAGGACCGCGGCGACGCCGAGTGTCCCGAAGGCGCGGTCGTCGAGGACCACGTCGCCGAGGTCGCCGTACGTCCAGGGGGACGGTGGGGGTGTGCCGACGGTGAGGGTGAGGGGCGCGGTGCCGTCGCCCGCCGCGTTCCCGGCGGTGGTGGTGACGGTGAACTCGCCGGTCTCGCGGGGCGTTCCGTGGATCAGTCCGGTGCGCCTGTCGACGCGGAGGCCGTCGGGGAGGCCGGTGGCGGTGAACCGGACGGGGTCGTGGGAGGCCCGCAGGACGTGCCGGAAGGCGACCCCCTTGTTCGCGAACGCCGTGTCGGCGGAGGTGAGTTCGGGGACGGAGGGGGTCGGCATCGACGCGGAGGCGGGTTCCGACAGGGGGCCGCGCCCGGCCGCGTTCGTCTTCGCGACGGCGTAGTGGTACGTCGTCCCGGGGGTGCCGGTGGCGTCCGCGTACCGGATGCGGGTGCCGGACCCGACCGGGCCCAGGCCGGTCGCGAGGGTGCGGTAGGGGCCGTCGGGGTCCGTCGCCCGTAGGACCTTGTAGCGGGCGGAGAGATCAGGGTCGGTCCAGGCCAGCTCGACGGCGTCGGGGCCGGTCGTCGCCCGCAGGTCCCCCGCGGCGCGGGCCGGTTCGGGCACGGACCAGATCTCGCCCGCGGTCGCGGAGGTCACGGTGACGTTGTCGAAGGCGCCGGTGCCGGTCTCGGCGTAGTCCGCGTCGACTCCGAGGCAGGACGTGAGGAGGAGGCCCGCGTGGACCGTCCGCCCCAACGCGACCTCGGTGGAGCCGACTTCGGCCCAGCGGACGCCGTCCGGGGAGATCGCGCCGGTGCAGCGGCGGCCCTTGCGGGTCACGCGCACCCAGTAGGGCATGCGCAGCCGGTAGCCGTCCCCCGCTCCCTCGACATAGGGGGCTTCGAGCGGGGTCGCCGACTCGGGCAGGGCGCCCAGGCCGGAGATCGGGAAGCCCGCGCCGGTGGTGATCGCCGTCCGCTGCGAGGGCGGCACCGGTGTGCTGCCGGTCGCGGAGACGTTGGCCCCCTTCGACGGCCGTACCGTCCACACCCCGCTCCAGGTGTGCAGCGGGAGCCCCTGGATGACCATGGCGGCGTGGGCCGCGTCCGCGTCGAGGGAGTCCCGGAGGCTGACGCCGATCTTGGAGTACTGCGAGCTCAGCGGCCACACGATCCGCGCGGTGATCGTGCCGTCGCCGCGCAGGGGCAGCTGGACCAGCCGGTGGGCGTCGGCGGTGCCGCTCGCCTCCAGCACGAACCGCTCACCGTCGAAGACCGCCGAGCCGGGGATCCGCACGTCCCCGACGTCCTGGGTCGACCAGGGTTCCGGGAGGCCGGCGGTGGCCGAGGCGGAGGCCGAATCACCGCTGCTGCCCAGGGAGTTGGCGGCGACGACGGTGTAGTGGTACGTCCCTCCCGCGCGCACCCGGTCGTCGGTGTACGTCGGCCGGTCGACGCCGGTGGCGATCTGCTCGTACGGCCCCTGGGGGCGCGTGGCGCGCAGGACGGTGTAGCTGGTGGCCCACGTCGAGGGCAGCCAGCTCACCGTGATCCCGGCCCGCTCCCCCACCGCCGTGACCCCCGCCGGCGCGGTCGGCGCGGTGGGGGCGGGTGCCGTGGCCCCCGCGTAGGCGAAGGTCCCCCAGCTCGGCAGGTCGTCGTTGCTGCCCTCGACGACCCGGGCGCCGCCGGTGCCGCGGAAGACGGCCGCCTCGGTGTACGGGGTGTCGAGGCCGCGGACGCCGGCGTAGTGGGCGTAGGCCATCTCGTAGATCGGGGGCAGGGTGCCGCGGCCGGTGGCGGAGACGGTCTGCTTGAGGTACTTGCCGGTGCGGTCGAGGTCGGGGGTGAAGGGGACGTCGTTGCCGAGGTTGTAGCGGGCCGCGTACTCGAAGTTGGCGAGGACGCGGTTGTCGTCGTACGCCCACAGGTCGACGCCCTGGTTCCAGGCGACCTGGGCGATGTCACCGGTGAGACCGACCGCGAGCTGTTCGTGGCCCTGGTCGCGGCCGGACTCCTGGCCCTGGCCGGCGTCGGTGACGATCCGGTGGGCGAGGGAGCCGTTGCCCGCGCCCGCCGCGGCGAAGCGGAGCGCGTCCTCGAAGAGGGTGGGTTCCTCGCAGAACACTCCGATGGCCAGGATGGTCTGAAGAGCCGTCAGGTCCCAGTTGCCGTTGGCGTAGAGCATGTACCCGGAGACGGCCGGATACCAGACGTCCAGGAAGGACCGCTCGCAGCGGGCGATGTCCGCGTCGGCCCAGCCGTCGTAGCCGGTGTGGCGCAGCAGTTCGGCCGCGTTGACGAACTTGAAGGCCTGGAGTCCGGCGCCGAGCGGGCCGTCCGCTCCCGTGATCATGGTGAGGGACGCCGACCAGGCGTTGAGGAGGTCACGGGCCTTGTCGGCGTTGGCGCGGTTGCCCGTGACGGCCCACATGAGGGCGTTCTGGTAGGCGGCGGCCGAGTCGGCGACCGCCTGGTTCTGGAAGTTGGTGGGGCCACGGCCCCAGGAGGTGATCTGCCCGGTGTTCTGGATGGTGTACGTCGACTTGGAGCGCGCGTGGGCCGCGAACGCCAGGTAGCCGTCGTATATCGGGGACTGCTTGGCGGCGACGGCGGCCTTCATGCGGGCGAGGTCGTCGGCGGTGTGCAGGAGGCCGGGGTGCGCGAAGGCACGGCTGCCGGACTTCCGGTCGGCGGCCCGGGCGGTGCCGGGGGCGAGCAGTCCGCTCGCCCCCGCCACCAGCAGCAGGGCCGCCGTGCCGCCGAGGAAGCCGCGGCGGGACGGGGTGATGGGTCCCAGGGGCCTGGTGCTCATGACGCGGCGGCCGCCTCGGCCTCGGCGGTGGTGATGAACCTGAGGTTCGTGACGTGTTCGTTGGCGAACCACTGGACCGTGTCGGTGGTGTAGTACCAGCTCGGCTTCTTCATCGAGTCGGCCACGACGAGTCCGTTGATCACCAGGTTCTCGAAGGTGACGTCCTCGATGGCGTGCTTGGCGTCGTAGCCGAGGAAGAGCGACGGCTTCGCGTTGGTGCCCGTGTAGCTGAGGTTCTTGACGTAGACGTTCTGGATGCCGCGGCCGACCGAGGTGTTGTACTTCGTGTTGTACATGACCTTCATGTAGATGACCTGGCCCCAGCGGAAGTCCTCGATCCGTACGTCCTCGATGCGGACGTTCTTGATCAGGTTGGAGTCGCCGGGGTTGAGGGCGATGCAGCCCTGGTAGTTCATCTGCGGTTCACGGTGGTCGAGGATGTCGAGGTTCTTGAAGCGGAGGTTCTTCAGGACCTCGGGGTTGTCGGTGTTGCCGTGCGTGCCCACGTTGATGGGGTGGGCGACGTCCGCCCAGAGGGTGGAGTTGCGCACGGTGACGTCGGTGGTGTCGCCGTAGTACTCCCAGCGGTGGGTGTAGATGGCGATGCAGTCGTCGGAGTTGCGCATGAAGACGCCGTCGATGACGACGTTGCTGGAGCAGAAGACGTCGATGCCGTCGCCCCAGCCCTTGTTGCTGAAGGAGCCGAGCCCCTTGATGGTGACACCGGTGGCCTCGCCCAACTGGACCGCGTAGCCGTTGGGGTTGAGCACGGTGACGGCGCCGATGGAGATGTTGCGCGAACTCTCCACCAGGGCCCCGCCGCCCGCGGTCCCGGCCAGCACGCCCCGCCCTGCGATCCCCGCGTGCTCCACGTTCCGGAAGATCACGGTGGCCTTGAGGACGGCGCCGCCGTCGAGGTACACGGTCTTGCCGGAGGGGACGAGCAGGGTGCCGTCGGCGGTGGTGTGGACGCCGGGGCCGTAGTAGAGGACGTCCGGGTCGTCCTGCGCGGGCTTGTTCTTCTCGACGGCGCGGGCGAACAGGTGGAGGCAGTCGAAGATGTCGTCGTTGATCTGGACGACGAGGTTGCGCGGCTGGTCGAGCGTGAAGCGCAGGGTGTCACCGAGCACCTCGGGCTTGATGCCGTAGGAGTCCGGTCTCACCCGGACCTTGGTGGTGCCGCCCTTGAGGTAGGTGACCTCGACCTCGACGGAGCCCTGGAAGTCGAAGTACGCCAGCGAGGAGTTGTAGGTCTTGCTGGAGCCGGTGGTGGGGTTGATCTCGCCGAGCTGCGGCCGCCAGATGTCGAGGGTCTGCCACTCGCCGTCGGGGGCGGTGCGCACCCGCACCTTGAAGCTGGTGTTGGTGGGCATCGCGGACGGGCGGGGATAGGTGACCAGCTTCGGCGTGACGCCGGCGGTGTCGTCGGCCCGGGCCGCCGTGGCCGTCAGGTCGGTCAGACCCGCGGCGAGCACGGTGGCACCGGCCGCCTGGAGGGCCGTACGGCGGGACAACGGCGTGTTCATTCGGAACTCCTTGCGAACAGGGGTACGGGGCGGGCTACTTGAGGCCGGTCGTCGACATTCCGGCGACGAAACCGCGCTGGGCGACGAGGAAGATCAGCAGGATCGGGACGACGTACATCACCGAGGCCGCGGCCTGGAGGTTGGTGACCGGGGTGCCGGCCGAGGTGACGTAGGTGGACATGACCGCGACCGCGAGGGTGGTGCGGTCCGTGGAGAGCAGCAGCTGCGGGGCGATGTAGTCGCCCCACGTCCAGGTGAACGCGATCACGAAGCTCGCGGAGAGGACCGGCCAGGACTGCGGGAGGAAGATCCGCCAGAAGATCGCCGCGTAGCCGCAGCCGTCGACGATCGCGGCCTCCTCCAGCTCCCGGGGCAGGCCCGCGAAGAACTGCCGGAAGAGGAAGACCAGATAGGGGGCGGACGACAGGCCCCACAGCACCCACGGCCAGTACGTGTCGACCATGCCGAGCTTGGCGAAGATCAGGTAGGTCGGAAGCAGGGTGATCATCTGGGGCAGCATCATCGAGCCCAGCAGGATGCCGAACAGGGTCTTCTTGCCGGGGGCTTCGAGGCGGGCGAAGCCGAAGCCGACCCATGCGGAGCTCAGGGTGACGAGCGTGGCGTAGATCAGCGCGATGACCAGGGAGTTGCGGGCGTAGCCGAGGAAGTCGATGAGGTTGAAGGCGTCGGCGATGTTGTGCCACTGCACGTGTGCCGGCAGCCAGTGCACGGGCGAGGCCGCGAGCTCCGCCGGGGTCTTGAGGCCGGAGATGACCAGCCAGCCGAAGGGGCCCAGGAACAGGCCGGTGATCGCTACGAGCACCGTGTACAGGACGAGACGGTTGACGCGCACGCGCACGCGGGGGGCGGGCTTGAGGCCGGCGCCCGTGGGGGCCGGGGCGGTGGGGCTGGTGGCGGTCACTTCTTCGCCTCCGGGTCGACGTTGTAGAACACCACGCCCGACGTGGCCTTGAAGATCACTCCGGTCGCGACGAGGATCAGGACGAAGAGCACCCACAGCAGCGCGGAGGCGTAGCCGTAGCGGCCGAACGCGAAGTACTCCGCGAACACGTGCATCATGTAGAGGTAGGTGGACTGCGGGAGCGCGGTGATGCCGGCCGGGGTCGGGTCGGGGGCCAGCAGCAGCGGCATGATGGTCTGCACCGAGGCGATCACCCCGGTCACGGTCTGGAAGAGCAGCACCGGTGACAGCAGCGGCACCGTGACGCTGCGGAAGCTCCGCCAGGCGCTCGCACCGTCGATCCGGGCCGCTTCGAGGAGCTCGCGGGGGATGTCCTGGAGCCCCGCCAGCGAGATGATCATGATGTTCCCGGCGGTCCAGAGCACCGTCATGATCAGTACGTAACGGGCGTAGGGATCGGCGAGCCAGCCGAGGGCGTCGATGCCGAAGAAGTTCAACACCCCGTTGGCGGCACCGGAGTTCTGGTCGAAGAGCTGCTTGAAGGCGATGCCCGCGCCCACCGGCGGCACCACCGCCGGCAGATAGAGCAGCGTGCGGAACAGCCCGCGCGCCTTGAGCGGCCGGTTCACCAGTACGGCGAGCCCGAGCCCGGCGGCGATCGACAGCGGTACCGAGGCGATCGCGAACAGGCCGGTGCGGCCCAGCGACTGCCAGGTCTGCGCGTCGGAGAACAGCTCGCGGTAATTGCCCAGACCGACGTAGTGCCAGTGGGGCGAGATGCCGTCGAAGGTGGTGAAGCTCAGCCACAGCGCGTACGCCATCGGCGCGATGGTCAGCACCGCGAAGCCGATGATCCAGGGCGAGACGAACATGTAGAACGCCCGGTGCCTGCGGGTGGCGATGGAGGTGCGCGGCCGGGAAGGGGCCGAACCCTCCGCCGGGGCCGAGCGGCGCCGTTCGGCGACCGTGGACATCTGATCGACCGTCATCCGACCTGCTCCTTACCGCGCTTGAGCTGAGCGTTCATGGCCGAGTTCAGCCGCCCCGCGAGGGTGTCGACGGACATGCCGCCGGTCATGGCGGCGGGGGCTATCTGGTTGAAGAGGGCAAGGAGCGAGTCCGCGGTGGCGTACGGCGTGAAGGCGATCACCGAGTAGTGCTTCAGCTCGGCCTCCTGCACCTTGAGCACCCGCTTCTGGTAGTCCTCCTGAGCGGGCATCAGCGGTCGCAGTGACTTCAGGGTCGGGATGCCCCAGCCGCCCGAGGCGCGCGCCTTGGCCGGGGCCTCGCCGAAGAACCACTCGAAGACCCGCCAGGCGGCGTCCTTGTGGTGTGCCTTGCTCGGGATCCAGAAGCCGGTGCCGGCCTGGCAGGGGCTGACCCGCCGGCCGCCCTCGAAGTACGGGGCGGGGGCGAGCCGGGACAGCGGGGCGAGCTTCTTGTCCGCGTTGATCAGACCGCCGAGCCAGTAGCCCGAGTTCGACATGGCGAGCCGGTTCGCCTGGAAGGTGGGCCCGTCCCAGGTGTTGGGGTCGGGCTGGACGATGCTGGGCCCGACCTTGGTCCGGCAGTAGTCGATGTACCAGCCGAGCGCCTTACGGGCCTCGGGGGTGGTGAAGTCGACCCGGGAGTAGTCGTCGGTGAAGAGGTTTCCTCCGGCGGCCACGGTGAGGCTCGCCAGCAGGTTGGGGGTGAGCACGCCGTTGTAGCTGCCGCCGAACACGGTCGTCTGGCCGTTGCGGCGGCGGGTGAGGCGCTTGGCCGTGTCCAGCCACTCCTCGTAGGTGACCGGGGCGAGCTCCGGCGGGTAGTCGACGTCCGCCTCGTCGAACAGGGCGGTGTTGTACCAGAACATCGAGTCCTGGGAGAAGTCCTTCGCCATGCCGTAGCGGGGGCCCTTGCCCTGGACACGGCCGTCGTAGCGCCACAGGTCGTTGACCGGGTCCAGGTCGTCCACCCGCAGGACGCTGCTCCTGGCGAAGTACGGGTCCAGGTCCTCCATCACGCCCCGGGCCGCGTAGTACGGGGCGTCCACGGCGCCGACACCGCGCACCAGGTCCGGCGGGTTGCCGTTGGTCATCATCGCGATCAGCTTGCTGGTGCTGTACAGCACCGTGTTGATCCTGACGCCGATGTCCTTCTGGGCCTGCTTGATCAGCTCCGGTGAGATGTCGTCGGCCTTGGCCATCACCGTGACGGTCTCGCCGGAGCCGCCGACCGCGCTCGACACCTGCATCGCGCAGCCGCTCAGCGACGCCGCTCCCGCCACGGCACCGCCTGCGGAAAGGGAGAGAAAACGGCGGCGGCTCAACGCGGCACCGGCGTGTGGGCGCACGACGCACCACCTCCTGCTCTGTCCGTTCATGGGAACGCGAGAACCGGTAGACAACCGGTTGCTGCGTTGGGGCAGAGCTTCTGCCCTGTCCGGAAACGGCGTCAAGAGGCCTGACGAACTTTCGAAAAGTCTGTGTAACCTCGCCGACACGGCCCTGCGGAGAAACCGGTTGTCATCCAGGCCGCTTCAGCGATTGACCACGCCTCGACGCCAGACCTACGGTAGATCTGCTGTAGAAGACGTTTTCAGAAACAGTTTCCACTCAGTGTGTCAGGAGTGACATGCCCAGCCCTCAGCCACCCAGGGCCGTGTTCGCGATGGATCCCGTACACCTCCCCCTGCTCTTCCCCCCGCCCCTGATGACCCGGCTGAGCGAGGCCGCCGACCTCGACCCCGCACTCGTCGTCCAGGACTTCACCGACCCCCGCGCGGCCGACGCCCTGGCCCGGGCCGACGTCCTCATCACCGGCTGGGGCTGCCCCCACCTGGACAGCGGCGTCCTTGCCGCGGCACCCCGCCTGCGCACCGTCCTGCACGCCGCCGGCTCGGTCCGCTCACTCGTCGGCGACGCCGTGTGGCGACGCGGCATCGCCGTCTCCAGCGCGGTCACCGGCAACGCCCTGCCGGTCGCGGAGTACACCCTCGCGATGATCCTGCTGTGCGGGAAGGACACGTTCGACCACCGGGAGCGGTTCCGGATCACGCATGCGTACCCTTCCCCCGCCGAAACCGCGGCCACCGGGAACGTGGGACGGCGGGTGGGCGTCATCGGGGCGTCCCGGGTCGGGCGACGGTTGCTGGAGCTGCTGCGGCCGTTCGACTTCACGGTGCTGCTGCACGACCCCTACGTCAGCCCCGCGGAGGCCGCCTCGCTCGGAGCCGAACTCGTCTCGCTGGAGGACCTGTTGCGGCGCAGCGACATCGTCTCGCTGCACGCGCCCGACATCCCGGAGACGTACCGGATGCTGGACGGGGCCCGGCTCGGGTTGATCCGGGACGGGGGCGTGCTCATCAACACGTCCCGCGGGGCGCTCGTCGACCCGGACGCCCTGACCGACGAACTGGTCTCGGGGCGGCTGCGGGCGGTGCTCGACGTCACGGAACCCGAACCGCTGCCCGCGGAGTCACCGCTGTACCGGCTGCCCAACGTGTTCCTCACACCGCACATCGCGGGGTCCCTGGGGAACGAGCTGGAACGGCTGGGACGGATCGTGGTGGAGGAACTGGAGCGGGTGGGGGCGGGGGTGGGGTTGGTGCACGAGGTGCGGTACGCGGACATGGGGCGGGTGGCTTGAGGGGACGGGTCGCCGCAGTCGCCGCGGCCGGATCACCTGCACCCAGGTCACTGCACTTACCCGCACCGCATTGGTTCGGTCGCCTCCGGGGGCGCGTCGGTGTCCTGGGTGCAGTGCACCTTGGTGGGCACTCACCGCAAGCCGCCCCCCTGCCGTCGGAATCGTGCCGTAGTAACAATGGGATACGGTTTCCGGACCCGCACGGGGCGGAGCCCCCGGCCACGACCGTGAAGGAGCCGCAAGGGTGAGTCAGCGCAAGGCGTCCGGGGACGTCGGACGGGCCACCATCCGGGACGTGGCCGAGCGGGCCGGGGTGTCCGTGGCCAGTGTTTCCCGGGTGCTGTCCGGGAACTACCCGGTCTCCGAGGAGCTGCGCCGCAGGGTGATGAAGGTCGTTCGGGACCTGGACTACGTCACCAACGCGCACGCCCGGTCGCTCGCCGGCGGCGGCACACCCACCGTCGCCATCCTCATCAACAACATCACCGGTGCCGCGTTCGCCCACGTGGCCAAGGGAGTTGAGGGCGCCGCCACACTGCGGGGATGGTTGTCGCTGGTGGGGACCACCGGGGACGACCCCGAGCGCGAGCTCGCCCTCGTCAACCTCATGCGCCAGCAGGGGGTCGCGGCCGTGGTGCTGCTCGGCGGCGCCTACGACTACGACGAGTACCAGTTGCGCATGGCCCGGTTCGCGCGGTCCCTGGACGCCGCCGGGTCGCACCTGGTGCTGGTGGGACGGCCACCGCTGGAAGGCGACGTGCCGGCCACGACCGTCGACTACGACAACGAGGGCGGCGCCTACGCCATGGCCAGCCATCTGCTCTCGGCCGGCCACCGGAGGGTGCTCGTGCTGCCGGGGCACTCCGAACTCACCACGGCCCAGGGACGATTGAGAGGCGCTCGGCGCGCATTCGAGGCGTACGGCGTGCCGTTCGAAGCAGGCATGGTGCGCCACGGGGCCTACGACTACGAGCACGGGTACGACGCCGTCGAGGAAAGTCTGCGGGACGGGCTCGAGTTCACCGCCGTGCTCGCCGGGACCGATGTCGTCGCCGCCGGGGCCATGCAGGCCCTGCGTGCGGCCGGGCTGCGGGTGCCCGAGGACGTGTCGATCGTCGGGTACGACGACATCCCGCTCGCCTCCCAGCTCACCCCGCAGCTCACCACCGTCCATGTGCCCTACGAGGAGATGGGACGGGTCGCCCTGCGTGCGGTCGCCGACCGGCGTGAGGGCGGCTCAGCGCGGCGCCGGGGGGCCGACGGGGACCATCTGGTGCTGGGCACCCATGTCGTCGTACGGAACTCGGTGCGGCCGCCCGCACAACCTCGCTAGCAACAGAGGATGAGATCGTTTCGTAAACGGTTTCTGTTGTGGGTCGGGCCGTGGTCCGGTTGCGGTGCCGGACAGCTCTCTTGCGCTGCGGTACGCCTCTGAACTGGTCTTATGTCCGGGCCGACATCGGTGTGCGGGTGGGCGCCGGGCTTGTCCGACAGGTGGACCGGAGCAACAATTTGCCGCCTGCCTCTTGCTAACCACCGGGCCGTCGGCCTACCGTCCCAGCAACCGGTTACTACAGCTTCCGCCGGTTACTACAGCTTCCGCTGGGCCGACCCCCCGCAACCGCGAGCCGTGAACTTCCGGCCGCCGTTTCCGGCCGACACCGAGCCGCCGATCCCCTCTCTCCTCTCCGAGACGCCCTACTTTCCGAAGGAACACGGTCAGATGAACTTCAGCAGCCCCCGGAGAAGGTTCGCCCGCGCCGCCGTTGCGGGACTCGCGTTGTCAGGTCTGCTCACCGCGTGCGGCGGGTCGGACGATTCCGGCGACTCGCAGTCGTCCGGGCCGGTCACCCTTCCCTTCTGGGGCTGGGCCAACGGCCAGGACGCGGTCGTCAAGGCGTTCAACGCCTCGCACAAGGACATCAAGCTGAAGTACACGAAGGTCACCGACCAGCTCACCATGCAGAAGCAGCTCACCAACGCGGTGAAGGCGGGCAACGAGCCCTGTCTGGTGCAGAACACCGCCGAGTACGTCACCAGTTGGGTCGCACAGGGCGCGCTCGCCGACATCACGAAGTACGTCGAGGGCGAGAAGGCGAAGTTCAACACCGGTTCGTGGGCGAGCGCGCAGGTGCAGGGCAAGATGTACGGCGTGCCGACCAGCTCGGCGCCGAACTTCACCATCTACCGCACCGACCTCTTCGAGAAGTACGGCATCAAGGCGCCCACGACCTGGGACGAGTTCATCGCCGCGGGCAAGGTGCTGAAGAAGCACGGCGTCAAGATCACCAACTACGCCGGTGAGGACCCCAGCACGTTGGAGGTGCTCGCCATGCAGGCCGGGGCGCACTGGTACTCCATCGACGGCAACTCCTGGAAGGTGGACTTCCAGGACGCGGGCACGCTGAAGGCCGCCAAGGTGATCCAGGAGATCATCGACAACGACCTCAACAGCAAGCTGTCGTTCGCCGACTACGCGGCCGTGCAGCGCAACTACGACAACGGCGGCACCGCCACCCGGCAGATCTCCACCTGGCAGATGGCCGGCATGGTGCAGAACTTCACCAAGTCCTTCGGGAAGTGGGGGCTCTCGCCCTGGCCGACGTTCACCGGTGAGGCCGCCAAGACGCCGGCCGGCACCAACCTGACGGGCAGCGTGACGCTGGTGACCAAGGGGTGCGAGAACCAGGAGCAGGCCGCCGAGGCCGCGCTGTGGATGTCCACGAACACCGGCGCCGTGAAGACGATGGCGAGCCCGGAGACCGGCAACGGCGTGATGCCGGCGCTGGCCGACAGCGACGCGTACGTGCCCGAGGCGGTCTCCCAGAAGCTGCTGGGCTCCCACTACCAGGCGGGGCAGCAGATCGTGAAGGACAGCCTGAAGACCGTCACGACCGACTGGACCTTCGGACCCGACTGGACCGCGATGTTCACCGAGATGCAGGCCGGCTGGGCGAAGGTGGTCAGCAAGGAGCAGACGGTGACCGAGCTGCTGGCGCACATGCAGGAATGGACGGTCAAGGACCTGAAGTCCCGCGGCATCAGCGTCAAGGGCTAGAGGCTTAGGGCTGCTGCTGATGATTCGCTCACTGCGCTGGAAGGGTGCCGCCTTCACGGTGCCCTTCCAGCTCGGCTTCGTCTTCCTGTACCTGCTGCCGATCGGGTACGCCGTCTACCAGTCGCTGTACCGCTCGCAGTCCTCGGGGCTCGGGCTCGGCGGCACGACCGACGAGTTCTCCGGGCTGGACAACTACCAGCAGGGGCTGACCGACTCGGCGTTCATGGGGTCCGTGCTGCGGGTGGTGCTGTTCGCCTGCGTGCAGATCCCGGTCATGCTGCTGGTCAGTCTCCTCCTCGCCCTGTTCCTGGACGCGCTCGGCTCCCGGACGGCCGGGCGGTTCCGGATCCTGCTGCTGGTGCCGTACATGATCCCGGGTGTGGTCGCGGCCATCGTGTGGCTGAACCTCTACAGCCCGGACGTCGGGCCGCTCACCCCGCTCGGTGAGGTCTTCGGGTTCTCCTGGAACTTCTTCGCGCCGTCGATGGTGTGGCCGTCCATCGGCAACCTGCTGACCTGGCACGGCATCGGCTACAACATGGTCATCATCTACTCGGCGCTCCAGGGCGTGCCGCGTGATCTGTTCGAGGCCGCTCGGCTGGACGGGGCCTCGGAGCTGCGGATCGCGCTCAGCATCAAGATCCCGTTCGTGCGGGGGGCGTTGGTGCTGACGGGGATGCTCTCCATCATCCAGATGCTCCAGATCTTCAACGAGCCCGCGCTCTTCAGGAACGTCACACCGCAGACGGTCAGCGACTCCTTCACCCCGATCATGATCATCTACAACCAGGCGTTCAACGCCGGCAACTACCACTACGCGGCGGCCCTTTCGGTGCTGCTCGCCCTGATCCTCGGCGTCGCCTCCTTCCTGTTCTACCGGTTCACCTCGAAGGAGACCGACTGATGACGATCACCGAGGAACGTCCCCGTAAGGCACAGCAGGTCCGCCGTCTCCACACCCCCGACCCCGCTGCCCGTTCACGGGGCGGGCAGCGGTTCCTCCTCGTGGGACTCTCCCTGGCGAGCGTCTACAGCCTCTTCCCGGTGTGGTGGCTGGTCGTCGCCGCCACCAAGGACCGCACCGGGCTGTACCAGTCCAACGGGCTGTGGTTCTCCGGCTGGCACCTGTGGGACAACCTGCATCAGCTCTTCACCTACGAGGACGGCATCTTCCTGCGCTGGACGGCGAACTCGTTCCTGTACGCCGGTGTCGGCTCGCTGGGTGGCACTCTGCTGGCGCTGGCGACCGGTTACGGGCTCGCGCGCTTCGACTTCCCGGGCCGCAACCTGGTGTTCGCGTGCGTGGTCGGTTCCTTCCTGATCCCGATCGCCCTGCTCACGCTGCCGCTGTACCTGCTGTTCTCGGAGATCGGCCTGGTCGACACGCCCTGGGCGATGCTGATCCCCTGTCTGATCAACCCGTTCAGCGTGTACCTCGCCAAGGTCTACACCGAGGCGACCATCCCGTTCGAACTCCTTGAGGCGGCCCGTATCGACGGGGCCGGTGAGCTCAGGATCTTCTTCAGCATCGTGCTGCGGATGATGACCACGGGGGGTGCCACGGTGTTCCTGCTGGCCTTCGTCAACACCTGGAACGCCTTCTTCCTGCCGCTGACCGTGCTGCGCGGCGAGAACAACTGGACGCTCAACATCGGCCTCTACAACTGGTCCGGCAAGCGCCTGGAGTCCGGCGTCGACCTCACCAGCCTGGTCCTGACCGGTGCCCTGCTGTCCATCGTCCCGATGGCGATCATGATGGTCGCGATGCGCCGCTACTGGCGTACCGGAGTCACCCTCGGAGCCCTCAAGTGACCCTGCTGCGCAACCCGGTGATCCGCGGCTTCGCCCCCGACCCGTCGATGGTCCGCGTCGGCGACTGGTACTACGTGGCGACCAGTTCCTTCGAGTGGTTCCCGACGATCCCGCTGCACCGCTCGCGCGACCTCGCGCACTGGGAGTACGCGGGCCACGTCGAGGGCGCGGTCCCGGGCGGCTCCCTCGCCGGCGTCCCCGACTCGGGCGGCATCTGGGCGCCGTCCCTGAGCTGGGACGGTGAGCGGTTCTGGGTGGTCTACTCGATCGTCCGCTCGGTCGGCACGCCGTACTTCGACACGGACACCTATGTCTCCACGGCGACGGAGGCGTCCGGCGCGTGGACGGCGCCGCGGCGGATCGCGAGCCATGGCTTCGACCCCGCGCTCTTCCACGGCGAGGGGGGCCGGCTGTGGCTGCTCAACCTCCAGAACGACCACCGCCCAGGCGGCCGGCGCTTCGCCGGGATCGTGCTGACGGAGCTGGACCGCGAGACGCTGGCGCCCGTCGGTGACACGCGTCTGCTGCTCCAGCACGAACGGCTCGTCGAGGGGCCCAAACTGCTTCGCCACCAAGGCTGGTACCACCTCCTCCTCGCCGAGGGCGGCACCGGTTTCGAGCACGGGGTCCTGGTCGCCCGCAGCCGGGAGATCACCGGCCCCTACGAGCTGGACGACCGGCCGCTGCTGACGTCCCGGGACGATCCCGCACTGCCGCTGCAGAAGGCCGGCCACGGTGAGCTGGTCCAACTGCACGACGGGAGCTGGGTGTTGAGCCACCTCGCGGCCCGCCCGCTGAACACGCCGGACGGCCCGCGCTGCCCGCTCGGCCGGGAGACGGCGATCCAGGCGGTGACCTGGGACGCGGAGGGCTGGCCGAGGATGCGACACGGGGGTGCGCATCCCGCGGTCGAGGTCGAGGTACCCACGCATGCGGGGCCGGTGGAACAACCCGCCACGGTCGACGACCCGTTGGGCCGGCAACCCGCCGTGGCCGACGACCCGTTGGGCTGGCCCTGGAGCACCCTGCGGGCCGCTCCCGATCCGTCCTGGGCCGACACGGCCGTCCGGCCGGGCTGGATCCGGTTGCGGGGGCGGCACGGGCCTCAGTCGCGGTGGGCGCACAGTCTGCTCGCCCAGCGGATCACCGAGCACCGGGCGGAGGCCGAGGTCACCGTGGAGGCCCGGCCGACCACGTTCACCCAGGCCGCCGGGCTGGTGCTCTGGTACGACACCGAGTCCTGGCTGGCGCTCGACGTGACGTGGGCGGAGCCCGAGGGCGAGGGGCAGCGTGGTCAGCAGTGGCGGGGCGGCGGGCGGACCGTGCTCAGCCTGACGGAGCGGGAGGAGGACGGGACCCGTCAGGTGGCCGTGGTCGACGTGGGCACGGAAAGCGCCTTCACTCTCGGGGTCACGGTGGTGGACGGGGTGGCTCGCTTCTGGTGTCTGGGAGCGGACGGCGCACGGATGCCGGTAGGTCCGGACCTGGACTTCACCCGCCTCTCCGACGACTACGGCTCCAGGCTCCGGTTCACCGGCGCGATGGCCGCAATCCATGCCGTGGACCTGGTCGATGCGGCCTTCACGGCCGACTTCACCGGGTTCCGCCTGAGCTGCGGACAGCGTTCGGAGTTTCGAAAGTCAAGGGGGCTGGGGCAGACCGGCGAAGCCTGACCTCTTCCCCACGTCATCGGGCGAACCTAGGGTAGGAAGCGCTTACTGTTTCCGCGCTGGTCGAAACTTTCAGGGCCCTCGGGCGGGCCGGAGAGGTGGTTCCCGATGGTCCGCACGGGGAGTGCGAGCGTGGCGGCCGGTCCCACGCTGGCGGTCGTGGCCCGGGAGGCGGGCGTGTCGGTGCCGACCGCCTCCAAGGTGGTCAACGGCCGTGAGGACGTGGCCCCCGAGACCCGTCGCCGGGTCACCGAGGCACTGGACCGGCTGGGCTATGTCCGCAGACCGAGGTTCGACGCGGCGAAGTCGTCCGGTCTCGTCGACCTGGTCGTGCACTCGCTGGAGACCTCCTGGTCGGGGGCGGTGCTGCACGGCGTGGAGTCGGCCGCCCACGACGCGGGCCTTGAGGTGGTGGTCTCGGCGGGGCTGGCCCGGAACCGGGCGGGGCGCCCGGACCGCGGCTGGATGGACAAGCTCACCGCGCGCGGCTCCTCCGGGGTGCTGTTCAACCTGGCCGAGCTGACGTCGTCGCAGTACGGCTGGCTGGACCAGCACCGCATCCCGTACGTGCTGATCGACCCGGTGATCGAGCCGCCGCCGGGCGTGGTCTCGGTGGGCGCGGCGAACTGGCAGGGCGGGGTGACGGCGACCGAGCACCTGCTCGCGCTGGGCCACGAGCGGATCGCGGTCGTCGCCGGCCACCAGCGCAGGATGTGCAGCGGCGCGCGCGTGGCGGGTTACCGTTCCGCGCTCGCCTCGGCGGGGATCCGGCAGCGGCCCGAGTACGTCCGGTACGCCGGCTTCGACGAGAGCGCGGCGCGCCGCCGGATGCTGGAACTCCTCGATCTGCCCGAGCCGCCCACCGCGGTCTTCGTCTGCTCGGACCACATGGCCCTCGGCGTGTACGAGGCGCTGGCCGAACGGGGCCTGCGCGTCCCCGAGGACATCAGTGTCGTGGGTTTCGACGACCTCCCCGAGGCCCGCTGGACCACTCCGGCCCTGACCACGGTCCGTCAGCCCCTGTCGGAGATGGCGGCGACGGCGCTGCGTCTGCTGGTCCGCATGATGGAGGGCGACCGCCCGGAGAGCACCCGGACCGAGCTGTCGACGCGGCTGGTGGAGCGGGCGAGCACGGCCCCGCCGCGCGACTGACCGTCGATCGGGTGCAGGAGCCACTCACCGCCGGATTCGTTCAGCTTCGGTCATCCGTGGGCGGGGGGAACTGGCCGGGGCGGACGGGCGTCGAACGATGCGGCGGGGAGGGGGGCCGCCGCCCCTGCCAGGGCGGCGGCGAGCACTTGGGGGACGACCATGACGCGCTGGCGACCGCTGCCGGACTCGCTTCCGAGGGAGGCGCGGCATCTCGTCGAGCAACTGCGGCACCTCAAGGACCGCACCGATCTGAGCCTCGCCGAGCTGGCCCGGCGCACCGCGTACAGCAAGTCGTCCTGGCAGCGGTATCTCAGCGGGGCCAAGCTGCCGCCGCGGGGGGCGGTGCGGGCGCTGTGCACGGTGGCGGGCGCGGACCAGGCGCGACTGCTGGCGCTGTGGGACCTGGCCGACGCGGTCTGGCCGTACGGCGCGGTGGTGGGCGCGGTGGCGCCGGAGGTCGCGGCGTCGGTGCCGGCCGCGCTCGAGTACCGGCGGTGGCGTACGGCGGCGCTGGTCGCGTTCGGGGTCATCGTGCTGCTGGTGGCGGGGGTGCTGTGGGCGTGGCCGTCGGGGAGCGGGTGACCGTGGCCGCCCGCTCCCCCGCCGGCCGGGATCAGCCGCGCTGGTCGTAGGAGGCGATCCGCCAGGGGCCGCTGCCCTTGAGCTTCACCCGGTACTTGCCGCTGACCCGCTTGAAGTCGACGTCCCGCCGGTCGCCGTCGTAGCGGACACCGCCGCCGGAGCCGGGGCCGTGCAGCCACTGCTGGGCGAACTCCCAGCTCTGGTCGGTGACCACGCCGTCGTTCTCCTGGAGGCCGTAGCGCTCCTGCCACCACTGGGTGGCCGACTCGGTCCGCGGGCCGAAGGAGCCGTCGATGTGGCTCTTGGCGAAGTTGTGCCAGTCCCCGTCCTCGTCCTGCCACTTGGCGCCGTCCGCGTACAGGACGGACTGCCACAGGGCCGTGGCGTTGCTGTCGGCGTAGTCGTCGACGCTCAGGTTCTCCTCGTCCTGCCAGTCGTCGCTGACGACGCCGTTGCCGTCGATGCCGTGGTACGAGGCCGCGTCGGCCGCCGGCGCCACGGCGAGGCCCAGCGTGCCCGCCCCCAGCAACGCGGCCGTCACCGTCGCGACGGCCCGCTTGCGCATGCTCATGGATGTCTCCCTTTCCGAACCGCCGTGGTTCCCCCCGTGGTTCCCCCTGGGGCGGCTCGCTTCGCTTGGCACGGCACAGCCTCACAGGGCCGGGGTGCGCACGGCGAGAGCCGCTCGCGTCCCCGGGCCGACCGGGGACGGTCCGTCCCGCGTACGGGGGCGCGGTCCGGGAGTGCGGGCCGTACGGGGACCTGCTGGGACGGGGTGGGACGGGCTCGGCCGGCCGAGGTGTCCGATTCCTTCAAGACCGGGTGCGGGGGCGCTGTCTACGGTGACGGCATGACTCCACGATTCGACGCCATCGGTCTGGTGGCCTCCGACATGGCCGCTTCCGTCGCCTTCTACCGCCGGCTCGGTTTCCCGTTCCCCGAGGGGGCCGAGTCGCAGCCGCACGCCGAGGCCGAACTCCCGGGCGGGGTACGGCTGATGCTCGACACCGAGGACACGGTCCGCTCCTTCCACCCCGGGTGGCGGGCGCCGTCCGGCGGGAGCCGTACCGCGCTCGCGCTGCGCTGCGGCAGCCCCGCCGAGGTCGACGCGGTGTACGCGGAGCTGGTGGGCGAGGGTTTCCACGGTGAGCTCAAGCCGTGGAACGCCGACTGGGGCCAGCGGTACGCGTCCCTGCACGACCCCGACGGCAACGGCGTCGACCTGTACGCCCCGCTAACCGGCGAGTAGCCGCCCGAGCGGCACGCCCGCCAACTCGCGTACGTCCCGCGCGAGATGGGCCTGGTCGGCGAACCCGCACCGCGCCGCCGTCTGCGCGAACGGCACGCCGGCCCCGGCCAGCGCCAGGGCCCGCCGCAGCCGCAGGATCCGGGCCAGGGTCTTCGGCCCGTACCCGAACGCCACGAGCGACTTCCGGTGCAACTGCCGTGCCCCGAGGCCGATCTCGTCGGCGGTCACGGCGACGGGGCGGCCCGCGTCGAGGGCGGCGACGAGGGCGCGCAGGACGGGGTCGGGAGGGGCCGCGCGCTCCAGGACGACGGTCTCGAGCGCCGTGGCGGGGTCGGGGGCCCCAGCGATACGGCTCCGCAGCCGCCGTACCTCCGCGGCGGGCCAGAGGTCGGCCAACTCGACGCGGAGATCCCGCAGTTCGTGCGCGGGCACGCCCAGGAAGGCGGGCGCGGAACCGGGGGAGAAACGCAGGCCGACCCAGGTGCTGGGGGCGCCCCCGGTGACGTACGCACGCGTGTCGGGCCCGGCGACGAGCAGGCGTCCCTCGTGCCAGAGCAGGTCCATGCACCCGTCGGGCAGGACCCGTCCGGAGCCGTCGCCGGTCCAGATGACGGCACCGGCGAGCCGGGACGGCCGTTCCGTGTACACCTGTCCAGGCTACGGCGGTCCGGCTCGCAGCCGGAACTCCTGCGGACTGACCCCGTACCTCCGCTTGAAGGCGCTGGACAGGGCGAACGCGCTCCCGTACCCCACCTGCCGGGCGATCGCCTCCAGTGTCGCGGTGCCCTCCCGCAGCCGGTCCGCCGCCAGCGCCAGCCGCCACCCGGTCAGATACGTCATCACCGGCTCCCCCACCAGCTCGGTGAACCGGCGGGCGAGCGCCGCACGCGACACCCCCGCCTTGGCGGCCAGGGAGGCCACCGTCCACGGGTGCGCGGGATCGTCCTGCATCAGCCGCAGCACCCGCCCCACCACCGGGTCCGCCAGCGCCGCGTACCAGGCGGGCGCCTGTGCCTCGGGCCGGGAGAACCAGGCCCGGAGCGCCGCGATGACCAGCAGGTCCAGCATCCGGTCCAGGACGACCTCCTGGCCCGGCTCGTCGCGCACGATCTCCTCCAGGAGGAGGGGGGTCAGCGGGCACTCCCACACGTCGGTGGTCAGCGACAGCAGCGGCGGCAGGGCGTCCAGGAGCCGGTTGCTGATCTCGCCGTCCATCAGGTACGTCCCGATGAGGATCACGGTCTCGCCGTCGAGCCGGTCGCCCCAGGTGCGGACCCCGAGGTCCATGGAGCCGTTCAGGGCCCGCCCGTCGGGGTAGCGGCACTCCCCGTCGGGCAGGATCAGCGCCTGCGGGGCCGTGCCGGGGTCGTCGGCGCAGGTGTACGGGTCGGGGCCGCGGGCGATGGCGAGGTCGCCGGGGCGCAGCCGGATCCGCTCGCCCGCGTCGGGCATGACCACCGCTTCCCCGCGGACCATCAGCATGACCGTCAGCGGCGCCCGGTCCTCCACCCGCACCGCCCAGGGCGGGTCGAAACACGCGCGGATCATGAAGGCGCCACGCGCCCGCGGTCCTTCCAGCAGACCTGCCAGAGCGTCCATGCGGCCAGCGTAGACGCGTACCCATGGGAATGAGCCGTTCAGCGATGGGCCCGTGCCGGGCACGGGAGTTGACTCGACGGCATGACACAGAACACGCGGAACACGACGGTGGTGGTGACCGGTGCCTCGGGTCGTACGGGCAGCCGGGTGGCGCGGTCCGCCCGGGCGGCGGGCCTGACGGTGCGGGCGGCCTCGCGGGCGCGGGGGTTCGACTGGCAGGACCGGTCCACCTGGGCGGGGGTGCTGGGGGGTGCGGACGCCGCCTATCTGGTCTACCCCTCGGACATCGGCGCCCCGGGGGCCGCGGAGGCGGTCGGGGCGCTCTCCCGGGAGGCGGTGGGGGCCGGCGTGCGGCGGCTGGTGCTGCTGTCGTCACGGGGGCAGGACCGGGCGCGGGACGCGGAGGAGGCGCTGCACGCGTCGGGGGCCGACTGGACGGTCGTACGGGCCTCGTGGTTCGCGCAGAACTTCAGTGAGGGGCCGCTGGTCGAGGAGCTGCGGCTGAGCGGGGAGCTGGTGTTCCCGGCGGGTGAGGTGCGCGAGCCGTTCGTGGACGTGCGGGACATCGGGGACGTGGTGGTGGCGGCGCTGTCGGCGGGCGACCGGTACGTCGGGCAGACGGTCACCGTGTCGGGGCCCCGGCTGCTGACCTTCGGCGAGGCGGTCGCGGAGATCGCGAAGGAGACGGGGCGCGAGCTCACGTACCGGGCGGTGTCGGCTCGGGCATACGGGGAGCGCCTCGCGGAGTTCGGGGTGCCGGAGGGGGAGGTCGGTGCCCTGGTCGAGGCGTTCGAGCAGTTGCTGGACGGCCGCAACGCGTATCTGTCGGACGGAGTGCGGGAGGTCTTGGGCCGGAAGCCGCGGGACTTCACGGAGTTCGCGAGGGAGGCGGCGGCCGCGGGAACGTGGAAGATCTGACTCCGTCCGGTCCTCCGACCTCAGGGGCGCGGGGAACTGCGCGACCAGCCCCCACCGACCCGCACCCGACGACGCATCCCCCTCAGGAGCTCTCGGGCTTCTGCGGGGGATGCGCCGACTTCGCATGCGTCCGCAGACGGGAGGTCACGTCCTCCGGAGGCAGGAAGCGGGACCAGCGCTCCGGGAACTCCGAGGGCATGTCGGGATCGTCGGGGTCGGGGTGGGTGTCGTGGAGTGCGGCCGCGCGGGCCACGTACTCCGCGACCTGCGCCTCCCGCACCCGCTCCTGCGCCGCGCGCGCCGCCGCCGTGGCCGCCGCCGGCCACACGCGGTCGATCGCGGCGTTCATCGCGGCGCCCACCAGGACCGCGAAGGCCGACACGCCGATCCACAGCAGCACCGCCACGGCGGCGGCGAGCGAGCCGTAGATCGTCGCGCCCTCGATGGTGCTCTGGAGGTAGATCCGGAGCAGGAAGCTGCCCAGCACCCACATCGCCAGGGCCACCAGCGCGCCCGGGACGTCCTCGATCCACGGTGAGCGCACCGGTACCGACACGTGGTAGAGGGTCGTCAGGAAGGCGATGGACAGGATGATCACCACGGGCCAGTACAGGACCTGGACGACCGTCGTCGACCACGGCACGATCCGCACCACCGCGTCCGGCCCCGCCACCATCAGCGGCAGCGCCACCGAGCCGATCAGCAGGGCCGCGACGAACAGCGCGAACGCGACCAGCCGGGTCTTGACGATGCCGCGGACCCCGTCGAGGCCGTACATGACGGTGATGGTGTCGATGAAGACGTTCACCGCGCGCGAGCCGGACCACAGGGCGAACAGGAAGCCGACGGAGATGACGTCGGGGCGGCCGCCCTTCATCACGTCGTCGAGGATCGGCTGCGCGATCTGCCGTACCCCCTTGTCGGACAGGACGGTGCGCGCGGCGTCCAGGAGGTTGGCCTCCAGGCTGCTGATGCTGTCGGTGCCGGTCCAGTCGTCGACGTAGCCGAGCAGGCCGATGAGGCTGAGCAGCAGCGGCGGTACGGACAGCAGCGAGAAGAACGCGGCCTCGGCGGCGAGCCCCAGGATGCGGTACTCGATGCACGAGTTGACGGTGTCCTTGAGCAGCAGCCAGGCGGTCCTGCGCTTCGAGACGTTCCGGTAGAGGGCGCGGGCCCGGTGGAGCCGGCCGGGGGGCTGTTGAGGGGATTCGCTTGCTGCCTGCACGACCTAAAGGTATCCGCCACGAGAGCGTGCACTCATCCCCCCGTCCCGGTCCTGGGTACGCCCGTGCGGGGAACGCCCGCTCGTGTTCGGTTCCGTCATGCCGGGGAAAACGGCGGGCAATCCCGCGGAAATCGCGAAGAAAATCGAACCCTTTTTCTGTCATGAACCCGTTGGCCGAATGTAGTGGATTCCGCAACCGGAATGGCGGGCGACATATGCACCGCCCCTGAAGTGAGTTCCCCGGTGGCGCCACCGAACGGCACGAACAGGTCATACCACCAGTCATCGGCCGACCGGCAGGAAACCGCCATTGACCGAAACGGGCTTGACCCGTTCATGAGCCCGTCGAAACAATTCGGATTGCATTCTCAGGGCCCTGACCAAGGCCCGAGCCGGCCACCCCGTCCCCGTCTCGTGGTCACTCCAGGCGCATACAGAACCGCTCCTTCTCTTATTCCGTTCCGTGCCTCACGGCACTTCCTTTTCTTCCGGAACACCGGAACCACGGGGGTCCTTCTCCATGATTTTCCGCTGCGCGGTGAACAGCGGGCGATATTCCGCCGTATCCCACTCTGGAGAATTCTCATGCCTGCTCCGAACGCGCCGAACCAAGCCGTGCCGCGCATCGTGGGGGTCGATGTGGCCCGGGGTCTCGCCCTGCTCGGAATGTTCTCCGTTCACGTGTTCGGTGCGTTCGACGAGGCCGGATCGCCCACGCCCGCCTGGATGTTCGCGGGCGGTCGTTCCTCGGCGACGTTCGCCGTGACCGCCGGGCTCGGTCTGGCCTTCACGACCGGCGGCCGTCGGCCGGCTACCGGACGGCCCGCGGCCGTCGCGGTGGCAGCGCGGGCCGGGGTCATCGCGCTCATCGGACTGCTGCTGGGGTACGCCTCGCGCGCGGCGGGCCTCGACGTGGACGTGATCCTGGTGTTCTACGCCCTGTTGTTCCTGATCGCGATCCCGCTGCTGGGCCTCGGCCCGCGCGCCCTGGCGGGCCTGGCCCTGTCCCTGGCCGTCGCGGCCCCGTTCGCCGTCCACGCGCTGCGGGGCGTACTGCCCGAGCCCGCGTTCGAAGGCGATCCGACGCTCCAGGACGTGGTCACCGATCCGCTCGGCCTGGTGTCCGACCTGCTCGTGCACGGCGACTACCCGGTGCTCGCGTGCACCGCCTATCTGTGCGCCGGACTCGCCCTCGGCCGACTGGACCTGACGTCACGCAAGGCCGCACCCCGCCTCCTCGGCGGCGGCCTCGCCCTCGTGGCCGCCGTCTGGCCGGCGTCCTCCCTGGTCCTGTTCCGGTACGGCGGACTGCGCCACCTGTGGAGCGCGGAGTTCCCGGGCGCCTCCCGCGCCGAGGCCCTGTGGGACAGCCCGGACGGCGAGACCTGGTGGGCGCTGCTCTCCCGCGCGCCGCACGCGACCACCCCCTTCGACATGCTCCTCACCCTGGGTTCGGCGGCGGCGATCCTCGGCGGCGCCCTGCTGCTGACCAGGAGCACCCGCCTCACGTGGGCGCTCACGCCGCTCGCGGCGGCGGGCAGCATGCCGCTGACCCTGTACGCCGCCCATGTGCTCCTGCTCGCCACCGGTGCGCTCTCCGACTCCCCCGAGCTCCTCTACGCCGTCATGACCACCGGAGCGCTCCTCTTCGCCCTCTCGTGGCGGCACGTCGGGCGTGGCCCGCTGGAAACGGTCGTCGCAGGAGCGGCCCGGCGGTGTCGCGAGGCCGTAACACCGCCCCGGCCCCCGGAACCGGTGGAGAGCCCGGCCCGACTTAGCAGGCACACCGAATAGTCCATAAGGCCAAAAGTGATGATCTAGGAGCTCAAGTGGTGGTAAATCCTGGCGAGATCACGACAGTCGCCCCGGTGGACGGCACCGCCCAGGTCCTCGCCGAGGTGCTGGCCGGGGTCGTGAAGACGGAGCAAGTACCCCTCGACAGCCACTTCTTCGACGACCTGGGCGCCAACTCCCTCGTCATGGCACAGTTCTGCGCCCGGGTGCGCAAGCGCGCCGACCTGCCGCAGGTGTCGATGCGGGACGTCTACGGCCATCCGACGATCCGCGGCCTGGCGACCGCCCTGGCCGAGGCCCCGGCCACCGAACCGGCCCCCGCGCGGCCGGCCGAGCCGCCCCCGCCACCGGGCAGCACCGCCCGCTACGCGCTGTGCGGGCTCCTGCAGTTCCTCGTCTTCGCCGCGTACTGCCTCGGCGCCGGTGTCGCCACCGCCGAGGGGTACGCCTGGATATCCGGCGGCGAGGGCCTGCTCTCCGTCTATCTGCGCTCGCTGGTCTTCGGCGGCGCCCTCTTCCTCGCCCTGTGCACCCTGCCCGTGGTGGCGAAGTGGGTGCTGGTCGGCCGGTGGAAGGAGACGGAGTTCCCGGTGTGGGGTGCGGCCTACGTCCGCTTCTGGCTGGTCAAGGCGCTCCTGCACGCCAACCCGATGGTCCTGTTCACGGGCAACCCGCTCTACGTCCTGTACCTGCGGGCCCTCGGCGCCCGCATCGGCCCGGGCGTCACGATCCTGTCCCACTCGGTGCCGGTGGCCACCGACCTGCTGACCGTGGGCGCCGGCACGGTGATCCGCAAGGACGCCCTGTTCCTCGGCTACCGGGCCCACACGGGCCGGATCCGCACCGGCCCGGTCACCCTCGGCCGGGACGTGTTCGTGGGCGAGAAGACCGTCCTCGACATCGGCACGTCCATCGGCGACGGCGGGCAGTTGGGCCACTCCTCCGCCCTGTACGACGGCGCCGCGGTCCCCGCCGGCGAACGCTGGCACGGCTCCCCGGCCCGCCCCACCGACGTCGACCACATCCGCGTCCCGGCGAGGCGCTGCACCGCCGCGCGCCGGGCCGGCTACGCCCTCGTGGCCCTCCTCCAGACACTGCTGGTGTACGTCCCGCTCGGCATCGGCGGCGTCTACCTGGTGCTGGACCTGGTCCCCGCGCTGGACCCGCTGCTCGAACCGAACGCGAAGGAACTGGCGTCGGCCGGCTTCTACGCCCAGGCGCTCGTCCTGTCCCTGGTGCTTTTCGCCGGTTCGGTCCTCGTGGGCCTCGTCGGCGTCACCCTGCTGCCCCGACTGCTCAACCTGGCCCTGCGCCCGGACCGGGTCTATCCGCTGTACGGCTTCCACTACTCGGTGCAGCGCGCGATCGCCCGGATGACCAACATCAAGTTCTTCACATGGCTGTGCGGGGACAGCTCGTACATCGTCCCCTACCTGCGGTCCATCGGCTACGACCTCTCGCAGGTCGAGCAGACCGGCTCGAACTTCGGCACCGAGGTGTCGCACGAGACGCCGTACCTGGCCACCGTCGGCAGCGGCACGATGGTCGCGGACGGGCTGTCGATCCTCAACGCCGAGTACTCCAGCACCTCGTTCCGGGTCTCGCGGGTCAGGATCGGCGGGCACAACTTCCTCGGCAACCACATCGCCTATCCCGTGGGCGGCCGCACCGGGGACAACTGCCTGCTCGCCACCAAGGTGCTGGTCCCGCTCGACGGCGAACTCCGTGAAGGTGTCGGCCTGTTGGGCTCGCCACCGTTCGAGATCCCACGCACGGTGGAGCGCGACACCCGCTTCGACCACCTCCGCGAGGGCGACGAACTGCGCCGCCGCCTGAGCGCCAAGAACCGCTACAACGCCCGCTCGATGGCCCTGTTCCTGTTCCTGCGCTGGCTGCACTGGTTCCTGCTGACACTGCTCGGCTTCGCGGCCGTCGACCTCTACGGCGGCCGGAGCGCCCTCGGCGGCCCGCTGATCGGCGGCTGCCTGATGGCCGGTCTCGCGGTGACCGTCGGCTACTGGGTGCTGGTGGAGCGGCTGATCACCCGGTTCCGGTCGCTGCGGCCGCGGTTGTGCTCCATCTACGAGCCGTACTTCTGGTGGCACGAGCGGCTGTGGAAGGTGCCCGACGGACAGCTCAAGGTGTTCAACGGCACGCCGTTCAAGAACGTCGTCTGGCGGCTCATGGGCGTGCGGATCGGTCGCCGGGTCTTCGACGACGGTGTCGCCATCACCGAGCGGACACTCACCGCGATCGGCGACGACTGCACGCTCGGCGCCCACTCCAAGGTGCAGGCCCACTCCCAGGAGGACGGCACCTTCAAGTCCGACCACATCGTCATCGGCGACGGCTGCACCCTCGGGGCGGGCGCGCTGGTCCACTACGGCGTCTCGATGGGCGACGGCGCCGTGCTCGGTGCCGACGCCTTCCTGATGAAGGGCGAGGAGATGCCGGCGGGGGCGCACTGGGGCGGGAATCCGGCGGTGGCACCGCGCCACGCCTGAACCGTCCGAACGAGGAACACAGGGGGAAGAAAGTCATGGAAACAGCTCCGCACCACCGGCCCGGTCCGATACCGGACGTCACCGAGTACACGCTCCCGCTGCCCGACGGCACACCGACCGACCCCGCCGCGCTGCTCGCGGCCCACACCAGGGTGCTGGCCGCCCTCTCCGGCGAGGCGGACGGCACTCACCGCGCCGACCTGCGCGTCACCGTCACCGACGGCGAACTGCGGCTGCGCTACCGCACCGGCGCCCTCGACACCGACGCCGCCGCGCGCGTGGCCGGCTACCACCTCACCGCCCTCGCCCACCCGGACCGCCCGAGCCTGCTGTCCGAGGACGAACTCCGCTACCAGTTGGAGGAGTTGGCCGGGCCGGTCCGCGAGCTCCCGGACCGGCGGGTGCACGAGCTGTTCGAGGAACGGGTCGAGAAGCACCCGAACGCCGTGGCCGCCGTGCGGGACGAGCGGCGGTGGACGTACGCCGAGCTCAACTCCCGTGCCAACCAGATCGGTCGGGCACTGCTGGCCCGCGGCCTGACGGCCGAGGACGTCGTCGCCGTCGTCATGGAACGGAACCTGGACTGGATGGCCGCCGTGCTGGGCGTGCTCAAGGCGGGCGGGGTGTATCTGCCGATCGAGCCGCACTTCCCGGCCGAGCGGGTCGCGAGGACGCTGTTCCGGGCGGGCTGCGAGTTCCTCGTCACCGAGGAGGGCAGCACCGGCTCGCTCTCCGGTACGGCCGCCGAACCGCTGTTCGTGGAGACGGTGTACGCCGAGGGCCACGCGGGCGACGATCTCGGGATCCCGGTCGAGGCGCACCACCTGGCCTACATCTACTTCACGTCCGGCTCCACCGGTGAGCCCAAGGGCGCGATGTGCGAGCACGCCGGTTTCCTCAACCACGTCCTCGCCAAGGTGGAGGACCTGGGCATCGGCGAGGACGACGTGGTCGCGCAGACCGCGCCGCAGTGCTTCGACATCTCCCTGTGGCAGCTGCTCGCCGGTCCGGTCGTCGGCGGGCGGACCCTGATCGTCGGCCAGGACACCATCCTGGACATGCCGCGGTTCGTGGACACCGTGGTGCGGGGCCGTGTGAACGTGCTCCAGGTCGTCCCCTCGTATCTGGAGGCCGTGCTCGCCGAGTTGGGACAGCGGCCACGCGAACTGCAGGACCTGCGCTGTGTGTCGGTGACCGGCGAGGCGGTGAAGCGGGAGCTGGTGCAGCGCTGGTTCGCCACCGCGCCCGGGATCAGGCTGGCCAACGCCTACGGCCTCACCGAGACGTCGGACGACACCAACCACGAGGTCATGGACCGGGTGCCGGACGGCGAGCGGGTGCCGCTCGGGCGGCCGGTGCGCAATGTGCGGGTGTACGTCGTCGACGAGGACCTGGTCCCCGTGCCGCTGGGCGCGCCGGGCGAGATCGTGTTCTCCGGGGTGTGCGTGGGGCGCGGGTACGTCAACGACCCCGAGCGCACCGCGGCCGCCTTCACCGAGGACCCGTACCGGCCCGGCGAACGGCTCTACCGCAGCGGTGACGTGGGGCGCTGGCGGGCCGACGGCAAACTGGAGTTCCTCGGCCGCCGGGACACCCAGGTCAAGATCCGCGGGTTCCGCGTGGAGATCGGCGAGGTCGAGAACGCGCTGCTGCGGGTGGACGGGGTGCGTGACGGGGCCGTCGTGGTCGTACGGGGCACCCAGCTCGCCGCGTTCTGCGCCGGGCCCGAGCCGGTGGCCGCGGACACGGTGCGGGAACGGCTGGCGGCCTCGCTGCCGTCGTACATGGTGCCCGCCGTCGTGCACTGGCGGGAGCGTCTGCCGCTGACCGCCAACGGCAAGACCGACCGCCGGACGCTCACCTCGCTCGCCGAGGACCTCGACGCCGGTGCGGCGGACGGGCCCGTGACGGACGCCGAGCGGCGGCTGGCGGACGCCTGGGCCGAGGTGCTCGGCGTGCCCGCCGACCGGATCGGCCGCCTCGACCACTTCTTCGACCGCGGTGGCAGCTCCCTGTCCGCCGTGCGTCTGGCGATCGCCCTGGACCGGGCGGTCAGCATCCAGGACGTCGTCCGCCACCCGGTCCTCGCGGACCTGGCGGACCTGCTCGACCGGCGCGGCTGAAAGGAACCCCGAGATGTCCTCCACGAATCTCCTTCCCTACCTGGATCTGGCCCCGGGCTCCCCGCCGGTCCTGCACGCCACGTCATCCGGCGACGCGGAGAGTTGGGCCGCCGAGCACCGTGACCCGCTGCGCGCCCTCGTCCTCGACCACGGCTGTGTCCTGGTGCGCGGGCTGGGCCTCGCCGACCCCGGGACGAGCGCGGCGGTCTTCCGGCGGCTGACCGACGGCCTGATGCCCGACCGTGAGCCCTTCGCGCCCCGGCGCCGCTACGCGGACGGCGTGTACTCGTCCACCAAGTGGCCGCCGAACCATCAGATGTGCATGCACCACGAGGTCAGCTACGGCCTGGAGTTCCCGGGCCTGCTGCTGTTCGCGTGCCTGGAGGCGCCCGGGTCCGGTGGCGCGACCGCGCTCGCCGACGCCCCGGCGGTGCTGCGGGCCCTGCCCCGCGACCTGGTCTCCCGCTTCGAGCGCGAGGGCTGGCTGCTGACCCGGGCGTACCACGACGAGATCGGCGCGTCCGTCGAGGAGGCCTTCGGCACGGACGACCGCGCCGCCGTGGAGCGCTACTGCCGCCGGCACGCCGTCGAGTTCGCCTGGCAGGACGACGGCTCCCTGCACACCCGGCAGCGACGCGGCGCGGTGCTCAGGCACCCGGGCTCGGGCCTGCCCTGCTGGTTCAACCAGATCGCGTTCCTCAACGAGTGGACCATGGAGCCCGAAGTGCACGAATACCTGGTGGACATGTACGGCGCCGACGGGCTTCCCTTCAACACCCGCTACGGCGACGGGAGTCCCATCGACGCGGACGTCGTCCGGACGATCAACGAGGTGTACGACGCCCACACCGTGCGCGAGCCGTGGCAGGACGGCGATCTCCTGCTCGTCGACAACGTCCGTACGGCACACGGCCGTGAGCCCTTCGAGGGACCGCGCGAGGTGCTGGCCGCGCTCGGCGACCCGGTGCTGCGCGCCGACGGCGAGGTGAGCGGCGTATGAGCACCCTCGACGCCCCGTCCTTCGCGCTCGTCACCGGCGCACAGGTCCAACAGGCCCTGCATGGCAGGGAGCGGGAGATCGCGGACCTCGTCGAGGACGTGTACCGGCTGCACGGCGCGGGCGACTCCGTGAACCCGCCGTCGTACTTCCTGCGCTTCCCCGACCGTCCCTCGTCCCGGATCATCGCCCTGCCCGCCTCACTGGGCGGACCGCTGCGGGTGGACGGCCTGAAGTGGGTGTCCAGCTTCCCGGAGAACATCACGTCCGGGCTGCCGCGCGCGTCGGCGGTGCTGATCCTCAACGACCCGGACACGGGTTACCCGTTCGCGTGCCTGGAGAGCTCGGTCATCAGCGCCACGCGCACCGCTTCGTCGGCGGCGCTGGCGGCAGGGAAGCTCAGCGCGGGCCGGGACCGCCCGACGCGGGTCGGGTTCATCGGCACCGGGCTGATCGCCCGCTACATCCACACCCATCTCACCGCGACCGGCTGGGAGTTCGAGGAGACGGGCGTGCACGATCTGTCCGCCGAGAGCGCCTCCGGTTTCCGCGGCTACCTGGAGCGGTCCGGCGCGCCGGGGAAGGTGGCCGTGCACGACACGGCCGAATCCCTGATCCGCTCCAGCGACCTGGTCGTCTTCGCCACGGTCGCCGGCACACCGCACGTCCACGATCCGTCGTGGTTCGGCCATCACCCCCTGGTCCTGCACGTGTCCCTGCGTGACCTCGCCCCGGAGATCCTGCTCGCGTCGGCCAACTTCGTCGACGACGTCGAGCACTGCCTCAAGGCCGAGACCTCCCCGCACCTGGCCGAACAGCTCACGGGGAGCCGGGACTTCATCGACGGCACGCTGGACGACGTGCTGACCGGACGGGTGACCGTCCCGACGGACCGGACGGTGGTGTTCTCCCCCTTCGGACTGGGAGTGCTCGACCTCGCCGTCGGCCGGTTCGTCCACGACGAACTGGCCCGGCGCGGCGAACTGCACGTCGTCGACGGGTTCTTCAACGAGCTGCGCCGGTACGGCTGAATCACCTTGGCGCATGAGGAGGGGGGCGTCATGCCCGTCATATCCGATCCTTCGGAGTTCAACGAGTCAGACCTCTACGTCGACCTGCGGGCCGCGCTGGAGCTTCCGCTGTTCCTGAAGTGCGAGGGCTTCAACTTCGCCGGGTCCATCAAGCTGAAAGCGGCCCGCGAGATGGTGAACGCCGCCGAGCGCGACGGCACCCTGCGGCCCGGGTCGGTCCTGGTCGAGTCGTCGTCGGGGAACCTGGGGGTGGCCCTGAGCATGATCGCCGCGAGCCGGGGCTACCGGTTCCTGTGCGTGACCGACTCGCGGTGCAACCTGCCGACGATCCGGCTGATGGAGTCGCTCGGCACCCGGGTGCACGTGGTCAGGGAACCGGACCTGCACGACGGGTACCTGGGGGCGCGGCTGGCGTACGTGCGGGCGCTGTGCGCCTCGGACGAGCGGTACGTGTGGCTCAACCAGTACAGCAACCAGGGGAACTGGCGGGCGCACTACCGCACCACGGCACCGGAGATCGCGCGGCGCTTCCCGGACCTGGACGTCCTGTTCGTCGGGGCCGGCACCACCGGGACCCTGATGGGCTGCGCCCGCTGGTTCTGGCAGTGGCGGCGGCCGGTACGGATCGTCGCCGTCGACAGCGTCGGCTCGGTCACCTTCGGCGGGCCGCCCGGAGTCCGTCTGATCCCGGGTCTCGGCACGAGCGTGCCGCCGCAGCTGCTCGACAAGTCGTACATCGACGACGTGGTCCTCGTGGAGGAACCGGACACCCTCCAGGTCTGCCGCCGGCTGGCAGCCCGGGGTTTCCTGTTCGGCGGCTCCACCGGCACGGTCGTCAGCGGCGCCCACCAGTGGCTGTCCGCCCACGGCCGCCGCGGCCTCACCGCGGTCGCGATCGCCCCTGATCTCGGCGAACGCTACCTGGACACGGTGTACCGCCCCGGCTGGCCGCACGGTGTGCCCGAGGCGGACCCGGTCCACCGGACGGCGGAGGCGATGGCCCACCTGGCCTGAGCCCCCACCCCCACAGCACCACGGTGCCCGACCCGCGCTTTCCCCGGGGGTCGGGTGCCGGGTTCGTGGGGCGCCGGGGTGGTGGGGGCTGCGCCCGTGGGCTCCGTGCCCGTGGGGCACAGGGCCGTGTACGCCATGCCCATGAGCGCCGATCCCCTGAGCGCCGGGCCTGTGAGGCACCGAACCGGTGGAGCGCCGGGCCGGTGGAGCGCCGGGCCCGTGACCACGCGACGCCATGCCCGTGAGCGCGGAGCCGGTGGGCGCCGTACCCGTACCCCAAGGGAGCACAGGACCACACCCGCGCCCCCCGCCCCGCAGGCGCGACCGACACCCCCACCCCGAGTCCGTGAGGTGACCCTCCCCCCGCCCCGGGGTACTTTCGCAAACATGGCAGGCACCACGCACACCGTGACCAACCAGCCCCCACCTCTGATCGACTACGACGTCTACGGCGCCGACCGCGCGCTCAAGGAGGCCGTCGAACGGCACCTCGATCCGGCCCTGCTCGACGAGGTCCACGGTGAGCTGGGCGCCCTCGGGCGGGCCTGTGGCTCGGCGCAGGTGCAGGAGTGGGGCGTGCAGGCCAACGAGAACCCGCCCCGGCTGCGCACCCACGACCGCCACGGCCATCGTATCGACGAGGTCGAGTTCCATCCGGCCTGGCACCGGGTGCTCGGCAAGGGCGTCTCCGCGGGCCTGACCGCGGCCTGGGCCCGCCCCGGCGGACACGTACGGCGCGCGGCGGCCTTCCTGCTGTGGACGCAGGTCGACGCGGGCAACTGCTGCCCCCTGTCGATGACCCACGCCGCCGTCCCCGTCCTGCGCACCGATCCGGACCTGGCCGCCGAGTGGGAGCCGCGGCTGACGTCCATGGTCTACGACCGCGAGCTGCGCCCCGCCCACCTGAAGGCGGGGGCGCTGTTCGGGATGGGGATGACGGAGAAGCAGGGCGGAAGCGACGTCCGGACGAACACGACGACCGCCCGGGCCCTGCCCGACGGGGAGACCTTCGAGCTCACCGGTCACAAGTGGTTCTGCTCGGCCCCCATGTCGGACGGCTTCCTGGTCCTCGCCCAGGCCCCGGGCGGACTGACCTGCTTCCTCGTCCCCCGGGTCCTGGAGGACGGCACCCGCAACACGTTTCTCCTCCAGCGCCTCAAGGACAAGCTCGGCAACCGCTCCAACGCCTCCGCCGAGGTCGAGTTCGACCGGACCTGGGCCCGCCGCGTCGGCGACGAGGGTCGCGGGGTCCGCACCATCATCGAGATGGTCGCGGCGACCCGGCTGGACTGCGTCCTCGGCTCGGCGGGCCTGATGCGCCAGGCCGTCGCCCAGGCGATCCACCACTGCACGCACCGCGAGGCCTTCGGCGGCAAGCTCGTCGACAAGCCGCTGATGCGCAACGTCCTCGCCGACCTCGCCCTGGAGTCCGAGGCCGCGACCACCCTCGCCCTGCGCCTGGCGGCCGCCTACGACACGGACGACGAACAGGAACGGGCCTTCCTCAGGATCGCGGTGCCGGCGGCCAAGTACTGGGTCACCAAACGCTGCACCCCGCTGACGGTCGAGGCCGCCGAATGCCTGGGCGGCAACGGCTACGTGGAGGAGTCGGGCCTGCCCCGCCTGGTCCGTGAATCACCGCTGAACTCGATCTGGGAGGGCGCGGGCAACATCCAGGCCCTGGACGTCCTGAGGGTCCTGCAACGCGAGCCCCAGGCCCTGAACGCCTACCTCCTGGAGATTGGCCGAACCCGGGGCGCCGACCACCGGCTGGACGCGGCGACGAAGAACCTCTTCACCGAACTGGCCGACCTGGAGGGCATCGAGGGCCGGGCCCGCCACCTGACGGAACGGCTCGCGCTCGTCCTCCAGGGCTCCCTGCTCGTCCGGTACGCCCCCGCGGAGGTGGCCGACGCCTTCTGCGCGTCCCGCCTGGGCGCCGACAGCGGCAGGGCCTTCGGCACGCTGCCCACGACCCTGGACCTGGCCTCGGTGGTGGAGCGGGCGCGGCCCGTGGAGTGAGCCCGGGGACATGAGAACGGGGGTGGTGCTGCGCCGACACGGCACCACCCCCGTTACGGCCCTCGGAGGCCGAAACACGCCGCTGCGAGACGGCGTTCGCCCAAGTTTCAAACAAGCCGGACCCCACCACCAGGGTTGCAGGGGGTTGCAACTTCCTGGCGTCTGTGGGTGGACTGTGTGCCGCTCGGAGCCGCGACCGGCACTATGAGACGGACAGTCAACGGATCCGGGACCGGGAGGACCAGTGCCGCTCTCGCCGACGCACGCGACCCATCTGGGCACCATGGACACGGCACGTGCGGCCCGGGTACTGAACGACATCCGCTCCGCCACCCTGTCCGGGCGGCGCGCACCCCTCGCTCCGCGCCCCGTGATCAAGGAGTCCTGGAGCCGTATGCTGCGCGGCGGCGTGGACCCGGACCACGACTTCCGGTCAGGTCTGCTGCCCCCCGATGAGGTGCAGCGGCGCCGGGAGGGCACACAGCTCAGGCACGTCCTGCCGGTGCTGAGGGAGGGGCTGTTGTCGGTCGCGGACGTCGCCCACCACATCATGGTGGTCGCCGACGACGACGGCCGGGTGCTGTGGCGGGAGGGCAGTTCCCCCGTCCTGCGCAAGGCCGACGGCACCGGCTTCGAACTCGGCGCCGACTGGCGGGAGAACGTCGTCGGCACCAACGGCATCGGCACCCCGGTGGTGGTGCGCCGCCCCGTCCAGGTCTTCGCCTCCGAGCACTTCGTGCGCTCCCAGACCTCCTGGACCTGCACCGGCGCCCCCATCAAGGACCCGCGCGACGGCCGGCTGATCGGCGTGGTCGACGTCAGCGGCCCCCTGGACACCATGCATCCGGCGACGCTCGCCTGGGTCGACTCGGTGGCCAAGCTCGCCGAGTGCCGGCTGCGCGAGATGCATCTGGCCTCGCTGGAGCGACTGCGGGCCGTGGCGGCGCCGGTGCTCGCCCGGCTCACCGGCCGGGCCCTGGTGGTGGACCGGGACGGCTGGACGGCCGCGGTCACCGGAATGCCGTGTCCGAACCGGATCGCGCTGCCCAAGTCGCCCTCACCGGGCCGCCGGTGGCTGCCGGCGCTCGGTCTGTGCACCCTGGAGCCGCTGGCCGGCGGCTGGTTGGTCCGCGCCACCGAGGAACCGGAGCCGCAGGGCGCCACCCGGATCGTGCTGGACCTGGCGCAGCCGCGCCGCTGGACGGTGACGGTGTCGGGCGGGGCGGGCACGTGGAGTCACGAACTGAGCCCTCGGCACGCCGAGTTGCTCTACCTGCTGGCCCTGCACCCCGCGGGCCGCAGCGCGGCGGGACTGGCGCAGGACATGTTCGGCGATCCGGGCCGCACGGTGACCGTGCGCGCGGAGATGTCCCGGGTACGGCGGTATCTCGGGGCGTTCCTCGACCACCGGCCGTATCGTTTCTGCGAGGACGCGGAGGTCGAGGTGCTGCTGCCGGGCGACCCGGGCGACCTGCTGCCGCACTCCACGGCCCCGGCCGTGCTCGGGGCCCGCACCGCCGCCGAGACCGGGTGAAAACCCTCGGTCATGGTGCATCTTCCGCATAATTGCAGCATCTTCGCCCCCCGTCGTGCCGCACTGCCGTAGCATCCCTCTACGGGCCACCCCACCTGCTCCTCGGTCAACGTACGGATCATCAGGCGCAGTTGGCCCGCCTCGGGAGGACGTATGAAGCAACGTGGCAGACACCGCAGGCGGAAGCGTGGCCAAGCGCTGCGCGCCTTCCTGGCAGGGACCGCCCTCGCGCTGACCGCCGCCGCCACCATGATCAGCGCCTCACAGGCCACGGTCGCCGCCAATCCCGGGACACTGAAGCCGCTCACCTCGCAGACCGAGACCGCCCCGCTGCGCCTCAAGGAATCCGCCCTCCCGCAGCGCGCCCTCGACCGGCTCTCCGCCGGGATGGGCCGTCCCGTCGGGGTCTCGGCCGTCCTCGACTCCGCCGACCGGCCGCTGCGCGACGCGATCGACTGCACGGCCGGTGAGCGCACGGCGCTGCCCGTGGAGCCGACGGCCACCGCCGCCTACTGCTTCGACGCCGCCGACACCCGCTCCTGGCGGGCCGGGGCGGTCACCACCTCGGGGGACGCCGACGACGACGGCCTATGGGGCGCCCACCGCGTGATCCTCTCCGCGTGGAGCCGCACCGGCACCGCGGCGGACGGCGGGGGCCTGGCCCGGGTCGCCTTCGTGGACGCCGACGACCTGAACCAGCTCACCTACTCCTGGGTCCTCCTCGCCGTCCCGGTCGACGACGGACGCGACTACCGCGGCCTCGTCTCCCAGGTCTCGGGAATGGTCTGGTACCAGAACAAGCTGCTGGTCACCGCGAGCGGCGACGGTGGCGACGCGCTGTACGTCTACGACATGAACCGCGTCCAGCGGGCCACCGTCGACAGCAGTGCGGTGGGCCGGGTCCGCGGCGGCTGGTCGGCGCACGGCGCCCAGTGGGTCCTGCCCGCCGTCGGCTCCTACCGCCTGGCCGACGAGCCGGGCGCCGCCCGCCCCGACTACCTCTCCCTGGACCGCAGCACCGCGCCGGACAGCCTGGTCGCGAGCGAGTGGACCTCCGGGGACGACGACACCGGCGCCCGTCTGTGGCGCTACGACTTCAGCGGCGACCCCGGCCGGGCCGGCCTCCTGGCCACCGACACCGGCGGCTACGCGCGCGTGGCCGAGGCCTACGTCACGAAGGCCTCCGGCACCGGGCCCGTCCTGTCGCACGACGGCCAGTGGTACCTGGGCCGGGCGGCCGGGACGGAGGGCGACCACGGCACCCTGTGGCGCCAGAACACCTCGAACCCCGCGAAGGCCACCCGCTGCGGCACGGACGAGACCCGCAGCTGCTGGAGCGGGGAGGCGGAGTCCCTGTCGTACTGGGAACAGACGGGCGACGTGTGGTCCCAGTCGGGCCGGGTGCTGTTCGCGCTGCCGCTGGCCTCGATCGACAGATCTCTGGGGTAGATGATTCCCTGACCGGCATGCCGAACATCGCCGTGACCACCTGGTCCCTGCAACAGACCGCCCCCACCGACCTCCTCCCGGCCGAACCCCCGGAGGGCGACGTCCGCATCCGCCGCGCGGAGGTCCCCTCCCCCGAGTTCAGCCGCTTCCTCTACGCCTCGGTGGGCGGTGACATCCACTGGACCGACCGGCTCTCCTGGACGTACGCGCGGTGGCGGGAGCACCTGGAGCGGCCGGGCGTGGAGACCTGGGTGGCCTACGAGCAGGGCACGCCCGCCGGATACGTCGAGCTGGAGCCCCAGGACGACGGCGTGGTGGAGATCGTCTACTTCGGCCTGATCCCGGCCTTCCGCGGCCGGCGGATCGGCGGTCACCTCCTCTCCTACGGCACCGCCCGCGCCTGGGACCTCGCGGACCGCTGGCCGGGGCTGACGGACACCAAGCGGGTCTGGCTGCACACCTGCTCCAAAGACGGCGAGCACGCGATGGAGAACTACCAGCGCCGCGGCTTCCAGCTCTTCGACACCAAGGTCGAGGAGGAGGCGGACGTACCCGCACCCGGTCCCTGGCCCGGGGCGTACCCGGCCTGACCTGCGGGAACAAGAGGGCTCGCGATCTTTGTGACCAACGACACCCTGGTCTCGCCTGTCGAGACAAGGGTGTCCACATGGCGGATAAAGCTGGACTGTGTCCAGATCGCCGTGACACGCTTCCGTCATGTCTGGAACTGGAATTGCCTTGGTGAGTCGGCGGCACGTCGACCTCGGCCGCATGTCCAGCGCCATCTGTCCGGTGCGCTGACGAGCCGCAGCGTCACCCGACACATCCTCTCGTTCTCTTTGCCGCGCAATGACGCGCAGGTCCACCCATGCGCCCGTACGCGCAGGTAAGAGCCGCTTCCCGCCTGTCCCGAAGGACGTAACAACCATGGCCGCCACCCCGCAGAACCCTGCTGCCGCAGCGCCCCGCCGCAAGGTGAGCCGTCACCGCGGTGAGGGTCAGTGGGCCGCGGGGCACCACACCCCGCTAAACGGCAACGAGCAGTTCAAGAAGGACGACGACGGTCTCAATGTGCGGACACGCATTGAGACGATCTACTCGAAGCGCGGCTTCGACTCGATCGACCCCAACGACCTGCGCGGCCGGATGCGTTGGTGGGGCCTTTACACCCAGCGCAAGCCCGGGATCGACGGCGGCAAGACCGCGATCCTGGAGCCGGAGGAGCTGGACGACAAGTACTTCATGCTGCGGGTGCGGATCGACGGCGGACGCCTCACCACCCAGCAGCTGCGCGTGATCGGCGAGATCTCCGAGGAGTTCGCGCGCGGCAGCGCGGATGTCACCGACCGGCAGAACATCCAGCTCCACTGGATCCGCATCGAGGACGTCCCGGAGATCTGGAACCGCCTGGAGGCGGTCGGTCTCTCCACCACCGAGGCCTGCGGCGACTGCCCGCGTGTCGTCATCGGGTCGCCGGTCGCCGGCATCGCCGAGGACGAGATCATCGACGGCACCTGGGCCATCGAGGAGATCCACGAGCGGTACATCGGCAGCAAGGAGTTCTCCAACCTGCCGCGCAAGTTCAAGACGGCGATCTCCGGCTCCCCGCTGCTGGACGTGGTCCACGAGATCAACGACATCGCGTTCGTCGGTGTCGAGCACCCCGAGCACGGCCCCGGCTTCGACCTGTGGGTCGGCGGCGGCCTGTCGACGAACCCCAAGCTCGGTGTCCGGCTCGGCGCCTGGGTGCCGCTGGCCGAGGTGCCCGAGGTGTGGGCCGGCGTGGTCGGCATCTTCCGTGACTGGGGCTACCGCAGGCTGCGCACCCGCGCCCGTCTGAAGTTCCTCGTCGCCGACTGGGGCCCGGAGAAGTTCCGCCAGGTCCTGGAGGACGACTACCTGAAGCGCAAGCTGGTCGACGGTCCCGCGCCCGCCGAGCCCTCGGGCCGCTGGCGCGACCACGTCGGCGTGCACCGCCAGAACGACGGCCTCTTCTACGTCGGTTTCGCCCCGCGCGTCGGCCGTGTCGACGGCGCCACGCTGACGAAGATCGCCGAGGTCGCGGAGGCCCACGGCTCGGGCCGGGTCCGTACCACCGTCGAGCAGAAGATGATCATCCTCGATGTCGAGGAGGCACAGGTCCAGCCGCTGGTCGAGGCCCTTGAGGCGCTGGACCTGACGGCCAAGCCCTCGCCCTTCCGGCGCGGCACCATGGCCTGCACCGGCATCGAGTACTGCAAGCTCGCCATCGTCGAGACCAAGCAGCGCGGCTCTTCCCTGATCGACGAACTGGAGCGCCGGATCCCGGACTTCGACGAGCCACTCACCATCAACCTCAACGGCTGCCCGAACGCCTGCGCCCGCATCCAGGTGGCGGACATCGGTCTCAAGGGGCAGCTCGTCCTCAACGACCGGGGCGAGCAGGTCGAGGGCTACCAGGTGCACCTGGGCGGCGCGCTCGGCCTGGAGGCCGGGTTCGGCCGCAAGGTGCGTGGCCTCAAGGTCACCTCCGAGGAGCTGCCCGACTACGTCGAGCGGGTCCTGAAGCGGTACCAGGCCGAGCGCGAGGAGGGCGAGCGCTTCGCCGCCTGGGCCTCGCGCGCGTCCGAGGAGGCCCTCTCATGAGCGAGCGTGCCGCCCCCTTCTACTGCCCTTACTGCGGCGACGAGGACCTGCGTCCGAGCGAAGCCCTGGAAGGCGCCCACGGCGCCTGGGAATGCGCGGCGTGCAACCGCGCATTCCAGTTGAAGTTCCTCGGGCTCCTCGCCCGGGGTCTTCAGCACACCGACGCAGGGGGAGATCAGATATGACCGCGATTCAGGAAGAGCGCTCGACCGACGATCTCAAGGCGCTCGCCGAGCAGGCCGGCCGCGACCTGGAGGACGCCTCCGCCCTGGAGATCCTCCAGTGGGCCGTCGACACCTTCGGCAAGCGCTTCTGCGTGACCTCGTCGATGGAGGACGCGGTGGTCGCGCACCTCGCGTCCCGGGTCCTCAAGGGCGTGGACGTCGTCTTCCTCGACACCGGCTACCACTTCGAGGAGACCATCGGCACCCGGGACGCGGTCGAGGCCGTGATGGACGTCAACGTCATCACGCTCACCCCGCGTCAGACGGTCGCCGAGCAGGACGCGGAGTTCGGCCCCAAGCTGCACGACCGCGACCCCGACCTGTGCTGCAAGATGCGCAAGGTCGAGCCGCTGGAGCGGGGCCTGAAGGACTACCTGGCCTGGGCGACCGGCCTGCGCCGCGACGAGTCCCCGACCCGGGCGGGCACCCCGGTCGTCGGCTGGGACGAGAAGCGGCAGAAGGTCAAGGTCTCCCCGATCGCCCGCTGGACCCAGGACGACGTGGACGCCTACGTCCAGGAGTACGGAGTCCTGACGAACCCCCTGCTGATGGACGGCTACGCGTCCGTCGGCTGCGCCCCCTGCACCCGCCGTGTCCTGGAGGGCGAGGACGCGCGCGCCGGCCGCTGGGCGGGCCGTGCGAAGACCGAGTGCGGGCTGCACGGATGACGACATCTACCAAGGAGTTGCACGTGACGACCGGAGCCACCGTCTGGCTCACGGGTCTGCCGAGTGCCGGCAAGACCACCATCGCGTACGAGCTGGCCGGCAAGCTGCGCGAGGAGGGCCACCTCGTCGAGGTGCTCGACGGCGACGAGATCCGCGAGTTCATCTCCGCGGGCCTCGGCTTCAGCCGCGAGGACCGGCACACCAACGTGCAGCGCATCGGCTTCGTCGCCGAACTGCTCGCCCGCAACGGCGTCAAGGTGCTGGTCCCGGTCATCGCGCCCTACGCCGACAGCCGTGACGCGGTGCGCAAGCGTCACCAGGACAGCGGCGCCGCGTACCTGGAGATCCACGTGGCGACTCCGGTCGAGGTGTGCTCCGTACGCGATGTGAAGGGCCTGTACGCCAAGCAGGCCGCGGGCGAGCTGTCCGGGCTGACCGGGGTCGACGACCCCTACGAGGAGCCCGAGTCGCCCGATCTGCGGATCGAGTCGCAGAACCAGACCGTCCAGGAGTCCGCGGCCGCGGTCCACGCGCTGCTCACCGAGAGGGGACTGGCATGACGACGACCGTTGCGAAGGCGGAGGACGGCACGGAGGCTCCGTACGCCCTCTCGCACCTGGACGCGCTGGAGTCCGAGGCGGTGCACATCTTCCGTGAGGTGGCGGGTGAGTTCGAGCGGCCGGTGATCCTGTTCTCCGGCGGCAAGGACTCGATCGTCATGCTGCACCTGGCTTTGAAGGCGTTCGCCCCCGCGGCGATCCCCTTCTCGCTGCTGCATGTGGACACGGGACACAACTTCCCCGAGGTCCTTGAGTACCGGGACCGTGTGGTCGCCGCCCATGGGCTGCGCCTCCATGTGGCCTCCGTACAGGACTACATCGACCGCGGTGTGCTCAAGGAGCGTCCGGACGGCACCCGCAACCCGCTCCAGACGCTGCCGCTGACGGAGAAGATCCAGGCGGAGAAGTTCGACGCGGTCTTCGGCGGTGGCCGCCGGGACGAGGAGAAGGCCCGCGCCAAGGAACGGGTGTTCTCGCTGCGCGACGAGTTCTCCCAGTGGGACCCGCGCCGTCAGCGCCCCGAGCTGTGGAACCTGTACAACGGCCGCCACGCCCCCGGTGAGCACGTCCGGGTCTTCCCGCTGTCCAACTGGACCGAGCTGGACGTGTGGCAGTACATCGCCCGCGAGGGCATCGAGCTGCCGGAGATCTACTTCGCCCACGAGCGTGAGGTGTTCTCGCGCAGCGGCATGTGGCTGACCGCCGGTGAGTGGGGCGGCCCCAAGGACGGCGAGACCGTCGAGAAGCGCCTGGTGCGCTACCGGACCGTCGGTGACATGTCCTGCACGGGTGCCGTCGACTCCGACGCCGACAGCATCGAGAAGGTCATCACGGAGATCGCCGCCTCCCGGCTCACCGAGCGCGGCGCCACCCGCGCCGACGACAAGATGTCCGAGGCCGCGATGGAAGACCGCAAGCGCGAGGGGTACTTCTAAGCATGACCACCACCACGGAACTCACCGAGACGACCCTGCTGCGGTTCGCGACCGCCGGCTCCGTCGACGACGGCAAGTCGACCCTCGTCGGCCGGCTGCTGCACGACTCCAAGTCGGTCCTCGTCGACCAGCTGGAGGCCGTCGAGCGGGTCTCCGCGAGCCGCGGCCAGGAGGCTCCCGACCTCGCGCTGCTCACCGACGGGCTGCGGGCCGAGCGCGAGCAGGGCATCACCATCGACGTGGCCTACCGCTACTTCGCCACCCCGAGGCGCCGGTTCATCCTCGCCGACACCCCAGGCCACGTGCAGTACACCCGCAACATGGTGACGGGTGCCTCCACGGCCGAGCTGACGGTGATCCTCATCGACGCCCGCAACGGCGTCGTGGAGCAGACCCGCCGGCACGCGGCCCTCGCCGCACTGCTGCGGGTGCCGCACGTGGTGCTCGCGGTCAACAAGATGGACCTGGTGGACTACGCCGAGCCCGTCTTCGCCGCGATCGCCGAGGAGTTCACGGCGTACGCGCTCGAACTGGGCGTTCCGGAGGTCACCGCGATCCCGATCTCGGCGCTCGCCGGTGACAACGTGGTGGAGCCGTCGGCGAACATGGACTGGTACGGCGGCCCGACCGTCCTGGAGCACTTGGAGACGGTCCCGGTCACCCACGACCTGTCCCACTGCCACGCGCGCCTTCCCGTGCAGTACGTGATCCGTCCGCAGACCTCCGAGCACCCCGACTACCGGGGCTACGCCGGTCAGATCGCCGCCGGATCCTTCCGGGTCGGCGAGCAGGTCACCGTGCTCCCCTCGGGCCGCTCCACGAAGATCGCCGGTATCGACCTGCTCGGTGAGCCGGTCGACGTGGCCTGGACGACCCAGTCGGTGACGATCCTCCTGGAGGACGACATCGACATCTCGCGCGGCGACCTGCTGGTGCCCAGCAAGGACGCGCCGCCGACCACCCAGGACATCGAGGCGACCGTCTGCCACGTGGCCGACGCCCCGCTGACCGTCGGCCACCGCGTCCTGCTCAAGCACGGCACCCGCACGGTCAAGGCGATCGTCAAGGACATCCCGTCCCGGCTCACGCTCGCCGACCTGTCCCTGCACCCGCACCCGGGACAGCTCGTCGCCAACGACATCGGCCGCGTGAAGATCCGCACCGCCGAACCGCTGCCCGTCGACTCCTACTCGGACTCGCGGCGCACCGGTTCGTTCATCCTCATCGACCCGAACGACGGCACCACGCTCACCGCGGGCATGGTCGGCGAGTCGTTCGCGTCCCCGGAGCCCGTCAAGGACGAGTCCGAGGACGACGGGTGGGACTTCTGACATGAACCCCCTCGACTACTGGTCCACGTTCGCGAAGGAGGGCGGCCGCGTAGGCAGCGGCGCGCTCGGCAGCGGGCAGGGCGGGGTGGCGCGATGTGTGCGCTGACGTACGCGCACCGCTTGCGCGCCCCGTCCCCCCACAGCCGTAGACGCAGACCTGCCGACCTCCCGGCCACGACCTGAGAGACCGTGACCGCCGGGCCTCCGAGAGGAACACCTCCCGTGCCTGCTTCATCCGCTCTTCGCCGTACCTTCGCGGTCATCGCCGCGCTCCCGCTCCTCACCCTCGCCGCGTGCGGCTACGGCTCCGAGGCCAAGGACGACGGCACCGCCAAGGTCGCCGCCGGCGCCAAGAAGATCGACGGCCTCGACTCCGTCAAGATCGGCTACTTCGGCAACCTGACCCACGGCACCGCGCTCGTCGGGGTGAACAAGGGCTTCTTCCAGAAGGAGCTCGGGGCCACCAAGGCCTCGTACGCGACCTTCAACGCCGGCCCGTCCGAGATCGAGGCGCTCAACTCCAAGTCGATCGACATCGGCTGGATCGGCCCCTCCCCGGCGATCAACGGCTACGTCAAGTCGGGCGGCAAGAGCCTGAAGATCATCGGCGGTTCGGCCTCCGGCGGTGTGAAGCTGGTCGTCAACCCGGACAAGATCAAGTCCCTGAAGGACGTCAAGGGCAAGAAGATCGCGACCCCGCAGCTCGGCAACACGCAGGACGTGGCGTTCCTCAACTGGATCGCCGAGCAGGGGTGGAAGGTCGACGCGCAGAGCGGCAAGGGTGACGTCACCGTCGTCCGTACCGACAACAAGATCACGCCGGACGCCTACAAGTCCGGTTCCATCGACGGCGCCTGGGTGCCGGAGCCGACCGCGTCCAAGCTGGTCGCCGAGGGCGCGAAGGTGCTGCTCGACGAGTCGTCGCTGTGGCCGGACAAGAAGTTCGTGATCACGAACATCATCGTGCGCCAGGACTTCCTCAAGGAGCACCCGAAGGCGGTCGAGGCCGTCCTGAAGGCGTCGGTGGAAGCCAACAAGTGGATCAACGCCAACCCGGACGCGGCGAAGGCGGCGGCCAACAAGCAGCTGGAGGCGGACTCCGGCAAGGCGCTCAAGCCCGCGGTCCTGGACCCGGCCTGGAAGTCGATCCAGTTCACCAACGACCCGCTGGCCGCCACCCTGAACACCGAGGCGGAGCACGCGGTCAAGGCCGGCCTGCTGGAGAAGCCCGACCTGAACGGGATCTACGACCTCACGATCCTCAACAAGGTCCTCAAGGCCGAGGGCGAGCCCACCGTCGACGCCGCCGGTCTCGGCACGAGCTGACCCCGTTCCCCGATGAGTTCCCAGGAGGTGACGACCATGGCCACGACCACGACGCTCGCCAAGGCCGACGAGACGGTCGAGTACGCCGCGCGTCTCGACCACGTCTCGAAGTCCTTCGCGGGACCGGGCGGACAGCAGCTCGTCCTGGACGACGTCAGCATCGATGTCGCGCCGGGCGAGTTCGTCACCCTCCTGGGGGCCTCGGGCTGCGGCAAGTCCACCCTGCTGAACCTGGTAGCCGGGCTCGACGGCCCGACCGCCGGGTCCATCACCACGGACGGCCGCCCCGCCCTGATGTTCCAGGAGCACGCCCTCTTCCCGTGGCTGACCGCGGGCAAGAACATCGAACTCGCCCTGAAGGTCAGGGGAGTTGCCAAGCCCGAGCGGCGCGGCAAGGCCGAGGAGCTGCTCGAACTGGTCCGGCTGAAGGGCGCGTACGGCAAGCGCGTGCACGAGCTGTCGGGCGGTATGCGCCAGCGCGTGGCCCTGGCTCGCGCGCTCGCCCAGGAGAGCAACCTGCTGCTGATGGACGAGCCGTTCGCGGCCCTCGACGCCATCACGCGGGACGTGCTGCACGACGAGATCACCCGGATCTGGGCGGAGACCGGCGTGTCCGTCCTGTTCGTCACGCACAACGTCCGGGAGGCGGTACGGCTCGCGCAGCGCGTGATCCTGCTGTCCTCCCGCCCCGGCCGGATCGCGCGCGAGTGGACGGTCGACATTGCGCAGCCGCGCCGCATCGAGGACGCGCCCGTGGCCGAACTGGCCCGTGAGATCACCGAAGAACTGCGTGGGGAGATCCGCCGCCATGGCCAGCACTGACACGACACCGGCCCAGGACGCCGGGAGCGTAGAGGCGGGCCTCGACGCGCTGGAGACCCGGACCACCGGCCGCCCGCCCCTCCGGCAGACCCTGGTCAACAAGGTCCTGCCGCCGGTCATCGCGCTCGCGGTGGTCCTGGTGATCTGGACCCTGCTCTACCCGATCGTGGACGACCCGTCCAAGCTGCCCTCCCCGGCGGCCGTGGGCGACACGTTCAAGGAGGCCTGGCTCCAGGGCGATCTGCTCGGCTACATCTGGACCAGCGTCTCGCGCGGTCTGCTGGGCTTCTTCTTCGCCCTGCTCATCGGCACCCCGCTGGGTCTGATCGTGGCCCGGGTGAAGTTCATCCGGGCGGCCATCGGCCCGATCCTGTCCGGCCTCCAGTCGCTGCCGTCGGTGGCGTGGGTGCCGCCGGCCGTGATCTGGCTGGGCCTGAACAACTCCATGATGTACGCGGTGATCCTGCTCGGCGCAGTCCCCTCCATCGCCAACGGCCTGGTGTCCGGCGTCGACCAGGTGCCGCCGCTGTTCCTGCGGGCCGGCCGCACGATGGGCGCGACGGGCGTCAAGGGCATCTGGCACGTCACGCTGCCGGCCGCGCTGCCCGGTTACGTGGCGGGCCTCAAGCAGGGCTGGGCGTTCTCCTGGCGCTCGCTGATGGCCGCGGAGATCATCGCCCAGTTCCCCGATCTGGGCGTGGGTCTCGGCCAGTTGCTGGAGAACGGCCGCACCAACAGCGACATGGCCATGGTGTTCGAGGCGATCCTGCTCATCCTGTTCGTCGGCATCGCGATCGACCTGCTGATCTTCAGCCCGCTGGAGCGGTGGGTGCTGCGCAGCCGCGGTCTGCTGGTGAAGGGCTGACTCCCATGAAGCCCGTCCTCCTGGTCATCGCCCACGGCAGCCGCGACCCGCGGCACGCCGCGACGGTGCACGCCCTCGTCCGCCGGGTGCGCTCGCTGCGCCCGGACGTACGGGTGGAGACGGGCTTCCTCGACTTCAACATCCCTTCCGTGCAGGGGGTGTTGGAGTCGCTGGCGGCACAGGGCGTCCGTGACGTCGTAGCGCTGCCGCTGTTGCTGACGCGGGCGTTCCACGCGAAGGCGGACATCCCCGCGGTGCTGCGGGACGCGCCGCCGCAGCTGCGGATCCGGCAGGCGGAGGTGCTGGGACCGTCCCCGCTGCTCCTGTCGGCGCTCGAACGACGGCTGTACGAGGCGGGGTTGACGCCCGCCGACAAGTCCTCGACCGGGGTCGTACTGGCTTCGGCGGGGTCCACCGACCCGGAGGCGATCGCAGTGATCGCTGACATCGCGCGGGAGTGGCGGCACACCGGTTGGTGCGCCGTGCGGCCTGCGTTCGCCTCCGCGGCCCTGCCCCGCACCGAGGACGCGGTACGCGAACTGCGCGCCCTGGGCTGCGCGAAGGTGGCCGTGGCGCCGTACGTCCTCGCCCCGGGGTTCCTGCCCGACCGGATCGGGCGGGGCGCGGCGCAGGCGGACGTGCTGGCCGAGGTGCTCGGGCCCGCACCGGAGGTGGCGCGGGTGCTGCTGCGGCGGTACGACAGCGCGTCGGCACGGGTCCTGCTGCCGGTCAGCGCGTAGGACGCTCCAGCTCGTCGGCCAGCCGTACGAGTTCCTCCAGCGGCATCGACCCAGCCGCCCGGCGTTCCCGGGCGAAGGTGTTCGCCAGGCGCTGGAGGAGTTCGTTCAACGGGGTCGGTACGCCGTGCAGGCGGCCGAGGAGGGTGATCTCGCCGTTGAGGTAGTCGGCCTCGATGGTGCCGGTGCCGCGGGTGAGGGACTGCCAGGAGGAGTTGCCGCCGCGGGGCGCGTTCTCCAGGGGCAGCAGGGTGATCTTGTCGCCGCGCACCGCGCGCTGTTCCTCGACACTCGTGTACGTGATCCCGGCGGCGTCGAGGACGGCGGCCCCCTCGGCCCGCACCCGCTGGACGAGCGCCAGGGCCTCCTCGCTCTCGACGGGACCGGTGACCGCCTCGACGGCGTTGGCGAGGTTGGACAGCAGCTTGGCGTACTGCCAGCGGGCCAGGTCCGGCACGACCGGTGCCTCGAACCTCGCCTTCTCCAGGTCGGCGGCGATCCGCCGGGCCGTCTCGTCCGTGCCGTGCGGGTAGACGCCCAGGTGCAGGATGCCGGTGAGCGGACTGCCCGCGGCGGAGACGGTCCCGGGTTCGACGAAGGTCGCCGGCAGCCACACGCAGACGCCGTAGACGTGCCGGAAGCGGCGCAGGGCCACGCGCTGCCCCTCCACGCCGTTCTGCGCGCACAGCAGCGGCAGCCGCTCGGCCGCCGTGCCGCCGCCCTCGACCGGGGCCGGCCCCCAGGCGTCGAGGGCGCCTCGCGTGTCCTGGGTCTTCACGGCGAGGACGAGGACGTCGTCGGCGCGCAGGGTGCCGAGTTGCGCCGGGCCGTCCACGACCGGGAGCCGGTACGTGAACTCGCCCTCCGGCACGCGCAGCCGCAGTCCGCCGTCCCTGAGCGCCGCGTGGTGCGCGCCCCGCGCGACCAGGACGACCTCGTGCCCGGCCCCCGCGAGCCGCCCGCCGACGGCCCCGCCGACCGCTCCGGCCCCGATGATGATGTAACGCATGGGAGGAGCCTCGCACAGCGGTCTCGACCTTGTCCGTGGGGCCGTCCGTCCACCGGGGCGAGCGCCGTCGGTTCGCGGTCCCGTCACGTCACTCCGCGAACGGCGTCGCCTGGTGGAAGTAGAGCAGCCACCCGCTCGGGGTGAGCCGCCACAGCGAACTGCGGTGTGCGTGGGCGCCGTTGGACTCCGTGTCGAAGATGAGATGCACCAGGCCGACAGCGAGCTCGACGCCCTTCATCCCGGACGCCACGATCGGGTCGGCCGCCTCGTCGCCGGCCCCCGCGAGGGCGGCGATGATCGACGTGCGGTCCCAGTGCCGTCCGGACGCGCCGAACTCGTGGAACTCGGGGTGCAGCAGCGCGCCCACCAGCTCGGGCGAGGCGCGCACCTCGGGGTCGAGCAGCCGCAACTCGCCCTGGACGGCGGCCTCCACGGCGGGGCCGCGGTCACTCACCGGTCATCTCCACCAGCTTGACGACCGTGTTCCAGTTGCGGCTGGTGGCGATCAGGCCCTTGTTCAGGCGTGGCTTGGAGAGTTGCTCGGCGAGCTTGGAGCGGCCCAGGCCGTTCGGGGCGTACAGGTACAGGGCGCGGTCGCCGAGGCGGAACTCCTCGGGGAGGTGGGCCGCTTGGTCGATCTCCGCGAAGCGGTCCGCGTCGACGGGTGCGGAGAAGTAGGTGACGTGGAGCTGCTTTCCCTCCAACTCTGCTGCCGGGAAGGGGCAGTTGTCGGCGATGGCCTTCAGGTAGGCGTGGTCGCGGACGATCACGTCGACCGTGAAGCCGAACCGCTTCTCGATCGCGTCCGTGAGTTCGGCGGCCAGGGAGTCCTCGTCGCCGTGGTCGGCGGTGAACACGGCCTGGCCGCTCTGGAGGTAGCTGCGGACGCCGTCGTGTCCGAGGTCTTCCATCAGCGTGCGCAGGTCGGCCATGGGGACCTTCCTGCTGCCGCCGACGTTGATTCCGCGCAGCAGCGCCGCGTAGGTGGTCGTCATGCGCACACCCTAGGACGGAGTGCGCGCGGACCCCGATCACCGCCCCGTACGACGTTCGTTAGATGTAAGGGTCACGGTCCTCCCCAGTACGGAGGGCGCGCGGTCCCTTGGGAGGAGCCGGTGGCCCCCGCACTTCACCGGCCAGCACGACGAGACGGGTTTATCCAGCTCATACCGTCGTAGCGAAAGGTGGCGGCAGGGGGCTGCCACCGCTCACAAGGGGGCAAGCCCGTCATGGGGAACGGAGACACAAGGGTGCGGGGCCTGGCCGCCCGGGCCGGCGGCTGGAGCGCACGGCACCGATGGGCTGCCGTCGGTATCTGGGTGCTGTTCGTCGTCCTGGCCATGGGACTCGGCTCGGCGGCCGGCCGGGTCGACGTCAAGGACAGCGACCAGCTCAAGGGGGAGACCCACACCGCCGCGAAGATCATCGAGGACGCCGGGATCGACGAGCCGGCCAGTGAGTCGGTGCTGATCCAGGCCAAGGACGCCGGCGGCAAGGCGACCGACGCCGACTTCAGGGCGGCCGTCGCCGCGGTCGTGAAGGCCGTCGAGGGCACCGGCAAGGTCACCGACGTGACCTCGCCGTACGACACGAACACGATCTCGAAGGACGGCCGCAGCGCGCTCGTGCAGTTCGACATGCGCGGCGAGGCGGACACCGCCGGGGAACGGGTCGAGCCGGTGCTGAAGGCCGTCGAGGGGGTGCAGAAGGAGCACGGGTCGCTGCGGATCGAGGAGATCGGCGGCGCCAGCATGATGAAGACGTTCGACGACGCGTTCGGCGACGACTTCCAGAAGGCCGAGATCTCCGCGGTGCCGGTGGCCCTCGGCATCCTGCTCATCGCGTTCGGCGCCCTGGTCGCGGCGCTGCTGCCGGTGCTGTTGGCCGTCAGCGCGATCATGGCCACGATGGGCCTGATGGGCATCGTCAGCCATGTCATGCCGATGAGCGACACCGCCAACTCGGTGATGCTGCTGGTCGGTCTGGCCGTGGGGGTCGACTACTGCCTGTTCTATCTGCGCCGGGAGCGCGAGGAGCGGCAGGCCGGGCGGGACTCTCAGACAGCCCTGCGGATCGCCGCCGCCACCAGTGGCCGCGCGATCATCGTCTCCGGTGTCACGGTGTGCGTGGCGATGGCGGGCATGCTCTTCACCGGGCTCGCCGAGTTCGAGGCGATGGGCCTGGCCTCGCTGATGGTCGTGGCGGTCGCCATGGTCGGTTCCGTGACCGTGCTGCCCGCGCTGCTCTCGCTGCTGGGCGAGCGGGTCGAGAAGGGCAAGATCCCCTTCCTGCACCCGGAGAGCCGGCTGCGCCGCAAGCGGGGCGGCAACCGGGAGAGCCGCTTCTGGACCGCCGTGCTGAAGGGCGTGCTCGCCAAGCCCGTCGTCTCGGTCGTGGTCGCGGCCGGCGCGCTGCTGGCCATCGCGGCTCCCGCCCTCGGCATGAAGACGCAGAACCTCACCCTGGACCAGGAGTTCGGCGACTCGCTGCCGATCGTGCAGACGTACAACCGGGTCAACGACGCCTTCCCGGGCGGCACCGAGCCGGCCGAGGTGGTCGTCAAGGCGGCCGACATCAACGCTCCTGAAGTCACCGGCGCGCTGGCCGACTTCAAGGCGAAGGCTGTCTCCTCGGGCGCCTCGCGGGGCCCGGTCGAGATCAAGCTGCACGACGCGCAGAACCTCGCCTTCGTGTACGTCCCGCTGGTGGGCGGCTCCGACCTGGACAAGGCCGGCGAGAGCCTGGACAAGCTGCGCGACGAGGTGCGTCCGGCCACGCTCGGCAAGGTCGACGGGGTCGAGGCGCCGATCACCGGACAGGTCGCCGGTTCCAAGGACTTCAACGACCAACTGGCGGGAGCGGTCGTCCCGGTCTTCGCGTTCGTCGTGGTCTTCGCCTTCGTGCTGATGCTGCTGTCGTTCCGCTCGCTGACGGTCGCGATCACCTCGATCGTGCTCAACCTGCTGTCGGTGGGCGCCGCCTACGGCATCCTCGTCGCGGTCTTCCAGCACGGCTGGGGCGCGTCGCTGGTGGGCGCGGAGGGTGTCGGCGCCATCATCACCTGGCTGCCGCTGTTCCTCTTCGTGATCCTGTTCGGCCTGTCGATGGACTACCACGTGTTCGTGGTCTCGCGGATCCGTGAGGCGCACCTGCGGGGCCGCGGCACGAAGGACGCGATCCAGCACGGGGTGGTCACCACGGCCGGTGTCGTCACCAGCGCCGCCGTCATCATGGTCGCCGTGTTCGCGATCTTCGGGACGCTGTCCATGCAGTCCATGAAGCAGATGGGCGTGGGCCTCGCGGCCGCGGTGCTCATCGACGCGACGATCATCCGGGGCGTGCTGCTCCCGGCGGTCATGGCGCTGCTCGGCGAGCGCAACTGGTACCTGCCGAAGTGGCTGCACCGGCTGCCCGACCTCACCCACGACGAGGCCGCGGACGCCGTGGCGGCGCCCCCGGCGCGGGACGACGAGGGGGAGCCGCTCAGGGTCTGACCCTGGCGACAGGGACAGAACCCCCTTGCGCTGAGGGCCCGTTGGCCACCGGGGTGCCAACGGGCCCTCACTCATGCGCGCAGTTCCGCCTCGATGAGGTCGGCGGCGCCGCGTGTGCCGCCCTCCCGGGCCATCTCCGCCTGGACCTCCTTGAGCCTGCGGGCGACCTCGGGGTCGTCGACGAGCGCGAGGGCGGCCTCTCGCAGCGCCTCGGCGCTCGCCTCCTCCGTGTCGATCCGGCGGGCGACCCCGAGGCCCTGGAGCATGTCGGCGTTGCCGAACTGGTCCACGGCCTGCGGTACGGCGATCATCGGCGTGGCGGTCGCCAGTCCCTCCTGGCTGCCGCCCGCGCCGGCGTGCGTGACGAACAGGTCGGCCTGCCTGAGAACCGCCAACTGCGGGACCCAGGAACGCACTTCGACGTTGTCCGGTACGGCGCCCAGCTCGGCCGGGTCCACGTGCTTGCCGATCTGGAGCACGAGGTGCCAGCCGGGGAGGTCACCGAAGGCCTTGAGGCATTCCCTGTAGAAGTCGGGCCGCTTGGTGAACGAGGAGCCGAGGGAGACCAGTGCCACCCTCCCGGCCCCGGCCGGCCGCCGCCACTCCCCCTGCGCCGCGCGGTCCCCCTGACAGGCGCCGACGAAGGTGTACACGCTCTCGTCGACCCGGTCGGCGTTCGGCTGGAGCGCCCGGGGGATGAGGACGAGGGAGCGGTCGGGGCGGCCGACGAAGGAATCGGGGTGCAGGTCGATGCCGTTCCGGCGCAGCCAGTCCTCGAAGCGGGCGTAGTAGGCCTGCCCCCGTGCGGTGCTCTTCGGTCCGGCCCACAGGGGCTCGGCGACCTCCTCCTCGTAGCCCTCCCAGGCGACGAGGTTCGGCGAGAGGGAGATCGCGGGCACGCCCCAGCGGTGGGCGAGGACGCGGGCCGGGTAGGCGGTGATGTCGTGCAGGACGAGATCCGGTTCGTCGCCCTCGTACGCCTCGGCGAGCTGCGGCAGGGCCTGCATCGCGTCGGCGAGGAAGAGCTCCACGTGGTCGAGCAGCTCGGTGCCCCAGGCCGACGGGTCGTCGTCGGGCCCGGGCAGGGTCGAGTTCCAGAGCTTCGGCTCGGCCCCGGCCTCGGCGACCTTCTCGGCGAACAGGGGCGGAACGGCGTACGTGACCCGGTGCCCCCGCGCCACGAGCTCGCGGATCACCTCCAGGCTGGGGTTGACGTGGCCGTGGGCGGCGATGGAGAACATGGCGATGTGCGAGGGAGTGGTCATGGGGAGGAGACTAGGCGAGACGAGACGTCTCGTACAATCTCATTCTGTCTCAGGGCGCGGCGCAAGCACCTCGTGAAGCCGCAACCATCGTTCGGGGGACACAGCTCCCACGAGTACGGTCCGGTCGAGACCGGCGGCACGGAAGGCCGCGTCGACCCGGCGCCGGGGGCGGGTCCGTCACAGGGAGGCATGCATCAAGCCCCCGACGCCCGAAAACCCGAGCTCGACCGGATGCCGCCGGCCGTACTGATCGCCGGACGCGAAGTACTTCGCCGCGGTGAGGGTGGGGGCCCTCAGATACGTCGAGCCTCGCGAGGCGTGCCGCGGCCGCACGGTCGGAGCGTCACCGCTGGTAGCGCGCCAGCACCAGGTTCCCGTCGTCCTCCAGACGTTTGCGCAGCTCACCGAGGCCGATCGCGCCGCTGTAGTACTCCTGGAAGGCGGGGGTGGCGACCTTGTCCTTCCATTCCGGATAGCCCCGGACGGACTGCGCGGGCGCCGGCCGGAGGTGCGAGGCGAGGGCGGTCCCCGTCGCCCAGCCGTCCTTGGCGGTGTGCAGGGCGGGGTCCTTCAGCGCCTCGGTCCCCGTGGGCAGCATCCAGTCCCCGAGCGCCAGCCGGACCATGTTCTTCGGCCGGAGCAGGAAGTCGATGAACTCGACGGCCTCCTTCTTGTGCGGGCTGTCCTCGGCGACGGACAGGGTCTGCGGGCTGACGCCCTGGGTGAGCCCGTCGGCGCCGGCCGGGGCGGGCAGCACCTGCCACCGGAAGCCCTTGGGTGCCTGCTGCGCGATCTGCTGACGGTAGGAGAACCCGAGCGGAACCATCGCGTACTTGCCGCCGAAGAAGCCGGGCAGGGTGTCGGAGCCGCCGCTGCCGAGCGTGGTGGGCGAGGCGCTGCGATCGGTGTTCGCCTGGTCGTGGATGGTGCGGGGCACGGTCTCGTCGGCCTTCTCGAGGCGGATGGTGACCTTTCCGTCGGCGCCCCGGTGGAAGAGCTGTCCGCCCGCCGACAGGGACAGGTTGAGGGTCGCGGAGACGGGCTCCTTGAGCGGCCAGGCCACGCCGTACTTGCCGGCACCGCTGAGCTGTTCGGTGATCCGGCGGAACTCCGCCCAGCTCCACGGGTGTTCGGGGGTCGGAATCCGTACGCCGGACCCCTTCAGCCACTCGGTATTGGCGATCAGGACGCGGGGTTCCTGGAGGAAGGGCACGCCGTAGACGCCGTCGCCGAAGGTGGCGGTGTCCCAACTCCGCTGCGGGATGTCCGACTTCAGCCGCTCGGGCAGCAGGTCCCTGAGATCCGCGAGATAGCCGCCGTAGGCGAAGTCCGCGAGGTCGTCGGAGGCGTCGTGGATGATGTCGGGCGCCTCGCCGCCCTCGAACGAGGTGAGCAACTGGTCGTGGACGCTGTCCCAACTCCCCTGCACATACTCGACCTTGACGTCGGGATGGGTCGCGTGCCACTCCTTCACGAGTTCCTGGTTGGCCTCGACGGACTCCTCCTGCCAGGCCAGGGACTGGAAGCGGAGGGTGACGCGACCGTCCTCGGACGCGCTCGTGCCGGTGCATCCGGCCAGGAGCAGGAGGAGGACCCCCGCGAACCATCGCGCGCGCATCAGCTCTTCACCGCCCCGGCCAACATGCCTCCCGTGATACGGCGTTGGATGATCGCGAAGATGACCAGCGAGGGAAGGGTGGCGAGGAAGGCGGCCGCCGCGAGCGGGCCGAGGTCGGCGACTCCCTCCGCCCCGATGAAGTGGGTGAGGACGACCGGCAGGGTCTGTTTGTCCGCGGTCTTCAGCAGCACCAGGGCGAAGAAGAACTCGTTCCACGCGGTGATGAACGCGAACAGCGCCGTCGCCACGATCCCCGGCGCGAGCAGCGGCGCCGTGACCGACACCAGGGTCCTGAGCCGTCCGGCCCCGTCGACGGCCGCCGCCTCCTCCAGCTCGGTCGGCACGGCACGGACGTACCCGACGAGCATCCACAGCGCGAACGGCAGCGCCCACACGACGTACACCATCACCAGGCCCGCGAGGGAGTTGATCAGCCGCAGGTTCTTCAGCACCAGGAACAGCGGGATGATCACCAGTACGAGCGGGAACGCCTGGCTGACCACCACCCAGCCCGTGGCCGCCTTCGCGAGCCGGGTGCGCCGGCGGGCCATGACGTAGGCGAGCGGGGTCGCGATCAGTACGGCGATCACGGCGGCGGCGAGCGCGGCGAGCAGGGAGTTCCCGGCGGCGCGCAGCAGGGGCTGTTCGTCGAAGGCCTGACGGAAGTTGTCGAGGGTGGGGTCCCTGGGGATCCAGGTGGGGTGCAGACTGCCCAGCTCGCGCGGGGACTTGAAGGCGGTGGAGACGAGCCAGAGGAAGGGGAAGGCGAGGAAGACGAGATAAGCGAGGAGGGCGGCGTACTGGCCGACACGGCCGGTGGTGCTGGTCCTCATGTGTCGTCACCTCCCTTGAGGCGGCCCACGAGGAAGAGGGCGAGCAGGACGGAGACGACGGCGACCATCACGAGGCCCATGGCGGCCGCGTAGCCGAACTGGCCGTACCGGAAGGCCTCTTCGTAGGCGAAGAGCATGGGCAGGCGGGTGCGGCCGCCGGGTCCGCCGCTGGTCAGGACGTACACCAGGGCGAACGAGTTGAAGTTCCAGATGAAGTTGAGCGCGGTGATCGCGAGGGCGACCGGTCTGAGGGCGGGCCAGGTGACCGTGCGGAATCTGCGCCAGGCGCCCGCGCCGTCCATCGCGGCCGCCTCGTGGAGTTCGCGCGAGGTGTTCTGGAGGCCGGCGAGCAGGGTGACCGTCGTCTGCGGCATCCCGGCCCAGACGCCGACGACGATCACGGCGGGCAGGGCGGTGGACAGTCCGCTGAGCCAGTCCCGGCCGTCGCCGAGGCCGAGGGTGCGCAGGGTCTCGTTGAGGACACCGGCGTCCGGGTTGTAGACGAGGCGCCACATGACACCGACGACGACCTCGGGCATCGCCCAGGGGGTGATCGCGAGGGCGCGGGCGAGCCAGCGCAGCTTGAGGTCCTGGTTCAGCAGCAGGGCGAGCCCCAGGGCCAGCAGGAACTGCGGCACGGTCACGCCGACCGCCCACACCAGACCGATCCGGAACGACTCCCAGAACAGCGTGTCGTGCAGCAGGTCCCGGAAGTTGAGGCCGCCGATCCACTGGGTGGCCCGGGTCCGGCCCGACTGGGCGTCGGTGAAGGCCAGCAGGATCCCGTACAGCAGGGGTCCCACGCTCAGCACCAGGATCGGGATCAGTGCGGGCAGCACCAGGAACCAGGCCCCGCGGTCGGGCGGGCGGCGGTCCCCCTCGGCGCGCGGTGCGCCCCGCGCCGACCGCTCCGTCGCGGTCACCAAGGTCACGTCATCGACTCCTTCACGCGGCTCGTGACGATCCGGCCCTCCTGGCCTGGGCCTCCGTCATGGTCGTGAAGGGGGTATGCGCCGTCAAGGCAGCGCGCACACGGGCCCACCTGTGGGAATGCGAGACTGACCGGGCGATGGCGCGAACTCGACGCCGTTCGCGGTGGCGATACACGGGCATGCGGGACATGTCAGGACCGGGAGGCCGGACGATGGACGAGGCACGGGCGCGGGACGTACTGGCAGCGGCGGGGTTGCCGGCGGGGTCCGCGAAGCTCCTGGCCCTCGGGGAGAACGCCGTGTTCGCCGCCGGTGACCTGGTCGTCAAGGTGGGACGCGACGCCGAGCTCCTCGACCGGGCCCGCCGTGAACTGGACATCGCGGTGTGGCTGGCGGAGGAGGGGGTGCCGGCGGTGCGGGCGGCCGAGCCGAAGGCGCTGTTGGTCGAGGGACATCCGGTGACGTTGTGGCACCGGCTCCCCGACGCCGTACGTCCCGCCGAGCCGCGGGATTTGGCCGAACTGCTGCGGGTCGTGCACGCGCTGCCCTCGCCCTCCTTCGCCCTGCCGCCCCGAGAGCTGCTGGGCGGGGTCGAGCGGTGGCTGCGGCTCGCGGGTGAGGCGATCGACTCGGCCGACGCGGCGTACCTGCGGGAGCGGCGGGACGGTTTCGCGGCGGCCGCGGCCGCGGTGACGCCTCACCTGCCGCCGGGGCCGATCCACGGGGACGCACTCCCGCGCAATGTGCACGTCGGGCCGTCCGGGCCTGTCCTGGTCGACCTGGAGACCTTCTCCTCGGATCTGCGGGAGCACGATCTGGTGGTCATGGCTCTCTCGCGGGACCGGTACGGGATGCCCGCGGAGGCCTACGACGCGTTCACCTCCGCGTACGGGTGGGACGTGCGGGAGTGGGAGGGGTGCTCGGTGCTGCGAGGGGCCCGGGAGACGGCCAGTTGCGCGTGGGTCGCCCAGCACGCGCCGTCGAATCCGAAGGCGTTGGCGGAGTTCGAGCGCAGGGTGGCGTCCTTGCGGGACGGTGATGAGACGGTGCGGTGGTATCCGTTCTGACCGCCCCTAGGACGTCTCCTCCCCCTGAATCAGGAGGGCTGCCCTCCTCAGCTCCGTCAACACCGTGCGGACCGCCCTCCTCGCAGTTCTCTCCGGGCGGTACAGGGCGTCGATGTGGCGTCTGGCCCGTACTCCGCTCAAGGGCCTCAGGACCAGCGCCGGATGCCGGCGCATCGTCCAGCGGGGCATCAGCGCCAGGCCTCCCCCCGCCGCCACCGCCTCCGCCGCCACCGCGAACTCGTTGATGCGGTGGGCCAGGTGCAGGCGGCGGCCCGCCGCCGCCGCGATCGCCTCGACGGTGGCCATGACCGGGAAACCGTCGTGGACGGTGATCCAGGGTTCGCCGGCCACGTCCGCCGGGGTCACCCTGCGTCGGGCCGCCAGCGGGTGGTCGGCGGGCATGGCCACGTCGAGCGGCTCACGCAGGAGCGTGGTGGCCGTCACCGTGGGCGGCCAGGCTGAGGCGTGGTCGAGGCGGTGGGCCAGGACGATGTCGTACTCGCGGGTGAGGCGCGGGAAGTCCTCCTGCGGGACGTCCTCGTCGGCCAGCCTCGGCACCGGGGTGCCGGGGGCGGCGAGGGCGCGCAGCAGCAGGGGGAAGAAGGCCGCGCCCGCGCTGTGGAAGGCCGCCACCGAGACCTCGCCGTCGGGGCGGTCCACGAACTCCTCGACCGTGTGCCGGGCGCGGGCCAGCGCCGTCTCCACCTCGATGGCCGCGCCCGCCAGCGCCTGTCCGGCGTCCGTGAGCACCAGCCGTCTGCCGTCGCGCTCGGTCAGCGGCGCCTTCACCGAACGCTGCAACAGCCTGAGCTGCTGCGAGATCGCCGACGGAGTCACGAGGAGCGCCTCGGCGACCGCGGTGACGCTGCCCAGTTCGCCGAGCTCCCGCAGGATCCGGAGCTGCCGTTCGTCCATCACTACAGTGTAGGAGCACTAAAAGATCGTTGAAGAAACTGGTTCTGGGCTTCAGAGACGGATCGGTGCAGGGTGGGCGGGTGTCCGACGCCCGCCGTACCGACCTGGTACTCCTGCTGGTCGCGATCGTCTGGGGTTCGAGCTATCTCTCCGCCCAGACCGCGACGTCCGCTCTCCCCGTCCTGCTGGTCCTCTTCGCCCGCTACGCCCTGTCCGCGCTCGCCTGCCTGGGAGTCCTCGCCCCGCCCGGCCGAGGGCCCCGCCGGTGGACCCGCGAGGAGCTGCGGGCGGGGGTGCCCCTGGGCCTCACCCAGGCCGCCGTCCTGGTCGTCGAGACCTACGGCGTCGCCCACACCAGCGCCGCCAACGCGGGGCTCATCATCAGCCTGACCATCGTCCTCACCCCCCTCCTCGACCGCACCGGTCACCGGGGCGGACTGCCGCCCGTGTTCTACGCGGCCGCCGGTGTGTGCGTCCTGGCCGTAGGGCTCCTCATGGCGGGCAACGGCTTCCACGCGCCCCGCCTCGGCGACCTGCTGATGCTGGGGGCCGCGGTCGTCCGGGCCGGCCATGTCGCCCTGGTCGGTCGGCTCACCACCGGCCGGGCGATCCGGCCGCTGCACCTCACCACCGTGCAGACCCTCGTCGGCACGGTCCTGTTCCTCCCCTTGGCCGCCCGCGACCTTCCGACCCTGTCCCGCGCGGACGCGGTCACCTGGTCGCAACTGCTCTACCTCGCCCTGTTCTGCAGTGTGTTCGCCTTCCTCGCCCAGACCTGGGCGGTGCAGCGCACCTCGGCCAGTCGGGCCAGTCTGCTGCTGGGCACCGAACCGATCTGGGCCGCGGCGGCGGGCGTCGCCCTCGGCGGAGAGCACTTCACCGCACTGACCGGGCTCGGCGCGGTCATGATGATCACCGGCACCTACTGGGGGCAGTCCGTGGAGCGTGCCCATCGCGCAACCACCCCGCCCCGCACCGAAGTTCGCCCCATGGAAGAGGACACCCGATGCCCGGCGACGACACCCACGACACCTACGACCGTCTGATCTCCCTGCTCGACACCTCCCGCGTCGGCTACGAGCTGATCGACCACGCACCCGAGGGCAGCACCGAGGCCGTGTGCGCGCTGCGCGGGCACCCCACCTGCGAGGCCGCGAAGTGCATCGTGCTGCGGGTCAAGGTGGACCGCCGGACCACCCGGCATGTCCTCGCGGTCGTCCCCGGGGACCGGCGGGTGGACCTGGACGCAGTCCGGGCGCTGTTCGCGGCGCGCTACGTCGGGTTCAGCGATGCGGAGACCGCCGAGCGGCTGGCCCGTGCGATCCCCGGCACGGTGCTGCCGTTCAGCTTCGATCCCGAGCTGGAGGTGGTCGCCGATCCGGAGGTCGTGAAGCAGCCCCGGTTGTATTTCAACGCCGCCCGGCTCGACCGGTCGCTGTGCATGTCGGGGGCCGACTACGAGCGGTTGGCGAAGCCCCGGGTGGAGCCCATCGCGAGCCCTCCGCTTCCGGACGCGACTCCGGATGCGATGCCGGGCGCCCTCCCGGAGTGAGGCGCGTCGGGGTGACGCCCTCTCACACCGTCTCGTCGGCCGGCTCCCGCAGCGGCCACGTGCCGTCGACCACCGCCGTCGCGTCTCCCTTGCGGCGCAGGAAGTCCTGGAAGTCCGCCGCCCACTGCGCGTACCACTCGATCTGACGGCGGTGCAGGTCGGCCGGGCCAAGACCCGCGACCTTGGGGTGCCGGACGGCTATCGCGCAGGCCAGCCGGGCCGCGGCGAGGGCGTCGGCGCCGGCGTCGTGGGCGGTGTCGAGCGCGATGCCGTACTCGGTGCAGACCGCTTCGAGGTTGCGCTTGCCGCGGCGGTAGCGGTCCACCGAGCGGTCGATGGTGTACGGGTCGATGACCGGTGCGGGGTCGAGGCCGCCCAGGCGCTCGCGCAGCGACGGCAGGCCGTGGCGGCGCAGTTCGGCGGAGAGCAGGCTCAGGTCGAAGGCGGCGTTGTAGGCGACCACCGGGACGCCCGTCTTCCAGTAGGTCGTGAGGACGTCCGCGATGGCGTCGGCGACCTGGTCGGCGGGGCGGCCCTCGGCGGCCGCCCGTTCGTTGCTGATGCCGTGCACCGCCACGGCGTCCGCCGGGATCTCCATGCCCGGGTCCGCCAGCCACTCCCGGCGCCCCAGGGGCTGCCCGTCCCTGACCTCGATCACGGCGGCTGTGACGATGCGCGCCTCGCGCGGATCGGTGCCGGTGGTCTCCAGGTCGAAGCCGATCAGCAGCTCTCGGTGCCAGCCCATGGGTGGTCCCCCCTCCTTGGTGGTGCTTTCCCCCAGTGGTCTCCACCTTCCCATGCGCCACTGACAATCAGAGGAGCGCGTTCCGCTTGGGGCCCCGCACGGTGGGACGTTCAGGACACCGGTCGCGAATCCGCCCAGTTCGTCTCGAACTCCTCGCGGTAGGTGGGGAAGAGACCGCTGTCGTCCACGTCGCCCGCCTTGACGACCCGGCTGCCGTTGCGCAGCACGAGGACCGGTGCCTCCATGCCCCGCGACCGGCGCAGATAGGACTGCACGACCGCGATGCCGTCCGAACCGTCGCCGTCCACGAGGTAGGCCGTGAAGCGCGGGGTGTCGTCGTAGACCTGGATCTCGAAGGCGCCCGGGTCGCGCAGCCTGGACCGCACCCGGCGCATGTGCAGGATGTTCATCTCGACGGCGCGGCTCAACTCGCCTCGCTTCATGCCCAGTTCCCGCTCGCGCCGCTTGACCGCGCTGGAGGCCGGGTTCAGGAACAGCAGCCGCACCCGGCAGCCGGCCTCGGCCAGCCGCACCAGGCGGCGCCCGGAGAAGTTCTGCACGAGGAGGTTGAGGCCGATACCGACGGCGTCGAGTCGGCGGGCGCCGCCGAAGATGTCCTCGGCGGGGAACTGGCGCAGCAGCCGCACCCGGTCGGGGTGTACGGCGACCACGTCGGCGTACCGGTCGCCGACCAGGTCCTCGACGGCGTCGACGGGCAGCCTGCGCGCGGACGGCACGTCGCCGCCGGCGCCGAGTATCTCGAGGAGCTTGGCGGAGGCACGCTCGGCCTGACCGAGGACCGCCTCGGACAGGGCCCGGTTGCGGGAGACGACGTTGCGGGTCACCTCCAGCTCGTCCAGGGCCAGTTCGACGTCCCGGCGGTCGTCGAAGTAGGGCTCGAAGCACGGCCAGTGCTGCACCATCAGCTCGCGCAGCTGGGGCAGGGTGAGGAAGCTGAGGACGTTGTCGTCGGCGGGGTCGAGCAGATAGCCCTTGCGGCGGCTGACCTCGCGGACCGCGACCGCGCGCTGGACCCACTCCTGTCCGGCGGGTCCGGCGGCCGCGACCACCCAGTCGTCGTGGCCGTGGACGGGTTCGTAGATGGGGCGCAGAACAGCGGCCACGACGGCGCGCAGCCGCTGTTCGACGAGGTTCAACCAGATGTAGGCCCGGCCGGCCCGCTGTGCGCGCGTACGTACCTCGCGCCAGGCGTCGGCGTCCCAGTCCAGCTCCGGCCCGATCGTCGCTCCCGCGTCCATCGGCCGCGCCAGGGACACCGTGCCGGGCGGGGCGTCTGCGGAGTTCCCCTCGTGACCCTCGTCACCAGGGGGCAACTCCAGCCCTCCCGAGCCCACCCGCGCACCGCCTTCCGCTCCCCCGAGCACTCCCCTTGCCAACGATCAAGGAAGGGTACTCCGGGAGCGGTCGGCGGTGCAGCCGGATGGACAGGGTCAATCTCAACTACCCCATTCCCAGTGACCGTTCTGCCCGGCGAGCTCGGCCGGCGTGAGCGGATTCATAGCCGTGACGTCCCTGGGGGCGATGGAGAATCCCTGCCAGTGGACGGGCATGGGCTGCTGGTCCTCGTCCCGGGCGATGTGGTGGAAGCCCACGTTCATCCAGACCACCGGGTGCGTGAGGGACTGGCCGTTGACCCACTTGTCGACGGACTTGCCCGCTCCGGCCCCGCAGTCGCCGGTGTTGTTGCTGGCGAACTGCTCGCACGGGTTGTACTCGGTGACGTACACGTCGTGCTTGGTGAAGGAGCGGCCCGGGTACTTGGTGCTGGGACCGGGGACGATCTCGTACGACCGCGGGTGCCAGTCCTTGTTCTTGCCGACCGCGCTGACCATGCGCCACCAGCGGTAGCTCTTGGAGTCGCCGGCGAGTTCCTTGGTGACCGGCGTGCGGGTGGTCTTGACGGTCGCGGCCTGCTGGCCCTGGGCGGCCGCGGTGACCGTCGAGTCGTACTGCTCGACACGGTTCTTGGAGGAGCCGTCGAGGGCGAAGTCCAGGCGCCAGAAGGCGTTGTGGCTGTGGCTGGTGGCCTGGGCGCGGGGGCCCTTGCCGATGGGCCAGCCGCGGCCGTCGCCGGCGTCGTAGTCCTCGTAGGAGAGGCTGCCGGTCGCGCCGAGGTTCATGCTGATGGTGCCGTCGTCCGAGAAGCGCCACTCGGTCATGTACTCGTACCAGCCGACCTGGTTGACCGAGTAGACGAGCAGGTCCTTGCCCTGGGCCTGGTAGACCTTGTTCGCGCTGTCGCCCTGCATGCGGTAGGCGTGGCCGCGGGAACGGGTCGTGGTGCACAGGCCGTTGACGTTCTCGCGGTCCGGGTCCCACGAGTCGGGGACCTTGACGCTCTTGATGGTGCCGCCGGGGCACTCGCCCGGGTCCAGGTTCATCAGGCCCTGCGCGAAGCCGAAGCCGGTCAGGTCGTCGTACTCGACGCTGCCGTCGTCGTAGGGGACGTGGATCTGGCCGAGCCGCGCGCTGTTGAGGACCTTGATCGGCGCGGCCTCGCCCTTGGGCTGGTAGGAGATGTCCTCCAGGACCATTCCGGCCTTGCTGTCGTAGCGCCAGCACATCCGCCAGGTCGTGCCGCTGGAGAGCTTCTGCTCGATCTTGTAGGCGCTGCTGCACTCCGCCGCGGCCGCGGCGGCGGCCCTGGGCTGAGCGGCGGCCGGTCCCGCACCGGTCGTGACACCGGCGGCCAGCGCGGCCACGGACACGCCGAGGGCCGCGTGCCTGCGCGCGCGGCTGATTCTGTTGACACGCATGAAGAAATGACTCCCTTGCGGAAGGAGCAGGTAGGAAAAGTGGACGGAGGGGGGCGGATCAGCTCTCGAGCTTGGCGACCTTGCGGGCGCTCAGATCGATCACGAAGGCCCTGGCATCGATCCAGGGGCCGTTCTTCACCTTGGGGAACAGCCGCACGCAGCGGTGCTCACCGCACTTGTCGAGCGCGGCGGGCTGTCCGCCCGGGACGGCCCGGTACACGGCGCCGGTGAGCAGGAGCTGGTTGGCGTCGGTGAGCTCCTTGTCGGTGGCGTCCTTGTAGTCGGCCTTCAGGTCCGCGCCGAGCGGGTCGCCGATCAGCAGGCTCGCGGCCTCCGCGTACTCGGCGCCGCTCAGCGGCGGCTGGACGCCGTGCTGGGTGCCGGTCGCGACGACCTTGCCGCTGTCGAGGTCGACGGTCCTGGTGACGAGGGAGTCGTCCCGGTAGTCGTAGAACGTCACGTTCGCCCGCCGGGGGGCGTTCGGGTCGTCCAGTTCGCCGGCCTCGGGGTCGGCGAGGTCCACGGTGAGCCGTTCGGGGCCGCGGTCGCCCTCGACGTCCTCACCGGCCTTCATCATCTGCGGGTTCACGGCGATCCGCTCGACCCGCTCGATCTCGTCGTCCGTGAGCGGGTCGCGGCCCTTGCCCTTCTCGCCCTCGGCGGCCGGCGCCTTTTCGACGACCCCGGGCGCGACGGCCCCGTCCGCGCCCTGTCCGGCCTGCGCCGCGGACTGTCCCGAGGCGGCCTTCCCGCCTCCCGTGTCGTCCGCCCCCGCCGTACCCGGCAGGGTGATCCCGACCATCACGGCGGTCCCGGCCACCGCGATCGCCGCACCTGCCACCACCTTCCCGAGGTGGCGGTGCACTATCTTGCGCACATCTTCCCCCTACTCCCCGGGTACTCCGGGAGTACGTGTCTGCCCCAAAAGGTTCGGCTCAGGACGATCCTGTGATCGTCCTGTGCACCGGTCGATCGGTAAGAGGGACGTAAGTCATAGGTGGTTCCATCACTTTCGGGGACACTCGGGGCCAAGCCGCCACACGCGGCGCGGGAGAGCTGAAAGAGTCGTTTCATGCAGGTCTGGCCTGGAGAGGCGTATCCACTCGGTGCCACGTACGACGGCGCCGGTACCAATTTCGCGGTCTTCACCGAGGCCGCGGACCGAGTAGAGCTGTGTCTGCTGCACGACGACGGCTCGGAAACGGCGGTGGAACTGCGGGAGAGCGACGCGTTCGTCCGGCACGCGTATCTGCCCGGCGTGATGCCCGGGCAGCGCTACGGCTTCCGCGCGCACGGTCCGTACGCCCCCGAACGCGGCCTGCGCTGCAACTCGTCGAAGCTGCTGCTCGACCCGTACGCGCGCGCGATCAGCGGTTCGATCCGCTGGGGCGAGGAGGTGTACGGCTACCACTTCGACTCGCCCGACAAGCGCAACGACCTCGACTCGGCGCCGCACACCATGACGTCGGTCGTGGTCAACCCGTACTTCGACTGGGGCGACGACCGGCGGCCGCGGATCGGGTACCACGAGACGGTGATCTACGAGGCCCATGTCAAGGGCCTCACCATGCGGCACCCGGGGCTGCCCGAGGAGCTGCGCGGCACCTACGCCGCGCTCGCGCACCCCGCGATCATCGAGCACCTGGTGGAGCTCGGCGTCACCACCCTGGAGCTGATGCCGGTCCACCAGTTCGTGAACGATCACCGCCTGGTCGACATGGGCCTGAACAATTACTGGGGCTACAACACGATCGGTTTCTTCGCCCCGCACAACGCGTACGCCTCCTGGGGCGACCGGGGTCAGCAGGTCCTGGAGTTCAAGTCGGCGGTCAGGGCGCTGCACGAGGCCGGGATCGAGGTGATCCTCGACGTCGTCTACAACCACACCGCCGAGGGCAACCACCTGGGCCCGACGCTGTCCTTCAAGGGGCTCGACAACCCGCAGTACTACCGCCTGACCGACGACCAGCGGTACTACATGGACACCACGGGCACCGGGAACTCCCTGCTGATGCGGTCCCCGCACGTCCTCCAGCTGATCATGGACTCGCTCAGGTACTGGGTCACCGAGATGCACGTCGACGGTTTCCGCTTCGACCTCGCGGCCACTTTGGCCCGGCAGTTCCACGAGGTGGACCGGCTGTCGTCGTTCTTCGACCTGGTGCAGCAGGACCCGGTGGTCTCCCAGGTGAAGCTGATCGCCGAGCCGTGGGACGTCGGCGAGGGCGGCTACCAGGTGGGCAACTTCCCGCCGCTGTGGACCGAGTGGAACGGCAAGTACCGCGACACCGTACGGGACCTGTGGCGGGGCGAGCCGCGCGCGCTGGCGGAGTTCGCGTCCCGGCTGACCGGTTCCTCCGACCTCTACCAGGACGACGGCCGGCGCCCGCTGGCCTCGATCAACTTCGTCACCTGCCACGACGGGTTCACCCTGCACGACCTCGTCTCGTACAACGACAAGCACAACGAGGCCAACGGCGAGGACAACCGCGACGGCGAGAGCCACAACCGGTCCTGGAACTGCGGGGCCGAGGGCGAGACCAACGACCCCGAGGTGCGGGAGCTGCGCGCCCGCCAGATGCGCAACTTCATCGCCACGCTGATGCTGTCCCAGGGCGTGCCGATGATCAGCCATGGCGACGAGGTCGCGCGCACCCAGCGCGGCAACAACAACGCCTACTGCCAGGACAGCGAGCTGGCCTGGGTGGGATGGCCGGAGGAGGACGGCGACGGGGCCACGGGGCTCGGCGCCGAGTTGCTGGCCTTCACGCGCGCGATGGTGTGGCTGCGCAAGGACCACCCGGTCTTCCGGCGCCGCCGCTTCTTCCACGGGCGGCCCGTGGAGGGCACCCACGACGAGCTGTCGGACATCGCCTGGTTCACTCCCGAGGGCAAGGAGATGACCCAGCGGGACTGGGACCGGGCGCAGGCCTCGGCGCTGACGGTCTTCCTCAACGGCAACGCGATCTCCGAGCCCGGCGCCCGCGGGGAGCGGATCACCGACGACTCGTTCCTGCTCATGTTCAACGCCTCGCCCAAGACGCTGGACTTCGTGGTCCCGGTCAACCACGGCCGGCAGTGGGAGGTCGTGGTCGACACCGCCCGCCCGGAGGGGGTGCCGCCGGGCACGGGGGCGAAGGTGCGGGCCGGGGACCGGCTGACACTGGTGGACCGCAGCATGGCGGTGTTGCGGCGGCCCGTCTAGCGGCGCGTGTTCGTTGCCGGTGTGCGGGTACGCGCGCGTGGAGGGCCGTTTCGGTGCGCCCGGGGTACGAGGTCGGGCGCACCGTCGGCGCGGGGACGGGACGGTAGCGTCGTGCCGTCGCCCTGGTGCCGCCGCCGTCGGGACGAGGCCGTTCCGTCGCGACGAGCCCGTCCCGTCGCGACGGCTCCGTTTCGTCGTCACGGCACGGTCCCGTCGAGACGGCACGGGCCCGTCGGCTCCCCCGACGGCACGACGGCACGGGATCGTCCCGACGTCCGCGGTCCGCGTCCCGCGCACATGGAGCACCCGGTGACACGAAAGGCCGCAGGGCGGGTACGTACGTCTGCATGACACCTGAGCGACTCGACCCGTCGGTGCCGACGGCCACGTACCGGCTCCAGTTGCAGCCCGACTTCCCGTTCGCGGCCGCGGCGGCGGCCGTGCCGTACCTGGCCTCGCTGGGCGTCTCGCATCTGCACCTGTCCCCCGTCCTGGAGTCCGTCCCGGGTTCGAAGCACGGCTACGACGTCGTGGACCACGCGCGCGTACGCGAGGAACTGGGCGGCGAGGACGGGCTGCGAGCGCTGTCGCGCACCGCGCGGGAGCACGGGCTCGGACTGGTGGTGGACATCGTGCCGAACCACATGGCGATGGACCCGCGCCACAACCGCGCCCTGTGGGAGGTCCTGCGGGAGGGCCCGAAGTCGCCGTACGCGCGGTGGTTCGACATCGACTGGGAGGCGCAGGACGGCCAGGTGCTGCTGCCGGTGCTGGGGGGCCCGGTCGGCGCGGAGCTCGGCAACCTCACCGTGGACGGCGAGGTGCTGCGCTACTACGACCACGTGTTCCCGCTCCGCGAGGGCACCGGGGAACTTCCGTTGCCGCAGCTCCTGGACGCGCAGTGGTACCGACCGGTGTGGTGGCGGCTTGCCCGTACCGAGCTCAACTACCGGCGTTTCTTCAGCATCTCGGAGCTGATCGGGGTGCGGGTCGAGGATCCGGAGGTGTTCGAGGCCACCCACGCCAAGATCCTCCAGCTGCTGCACGACGGGGTCGTGGACGGGCTGCGGGTCGACCACCCCGACGGCCTCGCCGACCCCGACACCTACCTCCGGCGGCTGCACGAGGCGACCGGCGGGCGCTGGACGGTCGTGGAGAAGATCCTGGCGGACGGGGAGCGGCTGCCGGCGTCCTGGCCCGTGGCGGGGACGACGGGGTACGACGCCCTGAGGCACATCGACGGGCTGTTCACGGATCCGGCGGGGTTCGGGGAACTCCTCGGCCAGTACCGGCGGTTCGCGGCCCCGCAGACCGACCGCGGCGGTGACTGGGCCGCGACGGCCCGCCGGGCGGCGTACAAGGTGATCACGCACGAGCTGGCCGCCGAGACCGACCGGCTGACCCGGGTGGCGGTACGCGTGTGTGCCACGTCCCCGGAGCCCGCGCTGCGCGACCGCGCGCCCTGGGCGTTGCGCACCGCGCTCCAGGAACTGCTGGTGCGGATGGAGGTCTACCGGCCCTACGGGGCCTCGGACGCCGCCTCCGTCGTCACCGAGGAGGCCGCGGCCGAGGCCCGGCTCGCCTTCGTGGTCCCCGAGGAGGCGGGCGCCGTCGACGTCGTACGGGATCTGGTGCTGGGGCGGGCCGGTGACGGGCCGGACCACGTGGAGTTCCGGACCCGGTTCGCGCAGACGGCGTCGGCGCTGCGGGCCAAGTCCGTGGAGGACACGGCGTTCTACCGCTATGTGCCGCTGCTGTCGGCGACCGAGGTGGGCGGGAACCCCGGGGCTCCGGCGGTCTCCCCCGAGGAGTTCCACTCCTACTGCACGCGCGTGCAGCGCGACTGGCCGCTGACGGGGATCGTGGTGTCGACGCACGACACCAAGCGCAGTGCCGACGTGCGCGCGGCCCTGGCCGTGCTCACCGAGTGCCCGCAGTGGTGGGCGGACACGCTGGCCGAGGTGACCCGCACCGGCGAGGGCGTACCGGACGCGCAACTGGCGTGGGCGGCCTGGCAGACGGTGTTCGGGCTCGGCCCCGCGGCTCCGGAGCGGGTGCGGGAGGCCCTGCTGAAGCATGTGCGCGAGGCGGGGCTGTACACGAGCTGGACGGAGCAGGAGCCGGCGTACGAGGAGGCGGTGGCGGAGTTCGTCGCGGCCGGGCCGTGCGGGCCGCAGGGTGAGCAGGTGGCCGCGTTGCGCGCTCGCCTCGAAGCGCACATCCGGGCGAACGAACTGGGCACGGCCCTGGTGCAGTTGACGATGCCAGGAGTGCCGGACGTGTACCAGGGCACGGAGAGCCGGTACCTGGCCCTCGTGGACCCGGACAACCGGCGGCCCGTGCGGTTCCCGCCGCAGGACACCGGCGACAAGGGCGCGCTCACGTCCGCGGCGCTGCTGCTGCGCCGACGCCGGCCGGAGGTCTTCGGCGACGCGGCGGCGTACACGCCGCTGGCCGCGGAGGGGCCCGCGGCGGCCCACTGCGTGGCGTTCGCGCGCTCCGGGGAGGTCCTCACCGCGGTGACCCGGCTGTCGCTGCGACTGACGGAGGGGGGCGGCTGGCGGGAGACGGTGCTGCCGTTGCCGCCGGGTGTCTGGCGCGATGTGCTGGTACCGGAGCGGGAGTTCTCCGGGCACGCGCGCGTGGCGGAGCTCCTGGGCGAGTCGCCGGTGGCGCTGCTGGAGCGGGTCGCCGCAGACTGACCAGGTGCGGTGGGAGAGGCAGGTGCGGCCGTCTGCGGTCAGGCCCTCCGCAGGAGGTCCACGGAGGTCTCGGCCGCGCCGGTGAGCGGCACGCGCGCGAAGGCGGTCACTGTCCGAGCCGGTCGGTGAGGCGTTCCTGACGTCGGCCGGGCGCGGACGCCAGCGGTGACGCCGGGCCGCCACCGCGGGCGCTGGGGCGGGGCGCGGACAACCCGGTTCGCACCTACGGTCGTAGTGGCTGCCGGTAAATGCTTCCGGGCGCCCCCTGGAGGCTCCCCCATGGCGTGCTTGACAGCTCAACCAGACCGTGGGGTACTGCGGATTGCGAGGCCGGTCGGACATATCGGGGGTGAGTCTGCTGCCGGAGCTGCGCTACCCCACGGTGACCGAACTGGTCCGGTCCGCGCGGGCGTTGGCCGCACTGCGGCCCGGCGTCTGCCGGCTGCGGCAGGTGGGTGTCTCGCGCGCGGGTCGGCCCCTGCACGTGCTGTCGATCGGCGACGCCCGCAGAGCCGTCCTGGTGGTCGCGGGTGCCCACTCCAACGAACCGACCGGCGGCCCCGCGGCCCTGGCGGTGGCCCGACGGGTGCTGGCCGAGCGGCAGTTGCGGGCGGACACGTCCTGGCACTTCCTGCTGTGCGCGGATCCCGACGGGGCCGGTCTCCATGTCACCCCGGCGCCGCGCAGTCTCTTCGACTACCACCTCGGCTTCTTCCGCCCGGCCGGGACGGAGCAGCCGGAGTGGGCACCCGCGATGCTGCCGCCCGACCGGCTGCCACCCGAGACCCGCGCCCTGACCGGACTGATCGACGAACTGCGGCCCTATGTCCAGGTGACCCTGCACGGCACCGATCTGGGCGGTAGCTGGGTGCAGTTGACGAAGGACGTGCCGGGGATCGCCGAGCCGTTCGCCAAGTCCGCGGCGGAGCTGCACATCCCGGTGGAGACCGGCGCCTCGGACGCGGCGGGCTGGCCGGCGTCCGGACCCGGGGTGCATGTGATGCCGGCACCGGGCGCGGGGGCGGCGTACCCGAGCATGCCGGACGACGCGCGGCTCAGCACCTGGTACCACGCGCACCGCTACGGGGGCCTTACCGCGGTGGTCGAGGTACCGATGTGGGCGAGCGACCTGGTGGACGATCCGGCGCCGCATCCGGCCCCGGCGGCGGCGATGCGGCGGCTGGCGGAGCGGCTGCTGCGGCAGTCGCGGGCGGTGGACCGGGTGCTGGCGGACGCGGTGCCGCGCCTGGAGGGCGCCGGAGGGCCGCTGCTGCGGGCCGCCACCTGGGGCCTGGAGCTGGTGCCCGGATTGGCCGCGGACTGGATCCGCACACGGCCCGCCGACGACACGAGGGCGTACGTCGGCAGTGTGGACGCGTTCTCCCGTCGGCTGCCGCTGCGGGCCGCGGCCATGCTGCTACGGGTCCTCCAGGAGGCCGACGACCCCGCGGCCCCACGACTCGAACGGCTCGTCAGGGTGTGGAGCGAGTCCTTCGCGGAACGTTTCGGGGCCCGCTGGGTGCCGTTGGAACACCAGGTGGAGCACCAGGCCCGCACGGTCGTGACGGTGGCGCTGCACGCGCGTGAGCGGGCGAACTGAGCCGGCCCTGCCCCGCGCGCGTGGACGTCAGCCGTCCAGGGCGAAGACCGCGCCGGTCCGCGCCCTCATCACACAGCCGTTCGAGAAGGTCCGTCGGTAGTCGACCGGCCGGCCGCTCCACTGCCCGCGGGACTGGACGGTGACCGGCGCGTAGAGCATCGGGCAGTAGACGTCCGCGAGCGGGAGGGCGTCGATGTCGCCGTCGGCGGAGTCCAGTTGGGCGCAGGCCTCGGCGGCACGGCCGTGACCCTGGGGCGGGTCGCACAGCAGGAGGGTGCCACGGGTGTCGCTGGAGCGGGCGTCGCCCGTGGTCACCAGGAGGTAGAGGTGGTCGCCGCCGGCCTGGGACCCGGCGGCGGTCGCGGGGGCCGCGGCGGCGAGGAGCAGGGCGGCCGCCGCCGTCAGACCCAGGTGTGCCGCGCGCCGTACCGCTGTCGCTGTGATGGTGTTGGTCATTCCCGATGCATCGGCACCGCGGCCTCGGATCCCCAGCCCGGCTCACCCGAACGGGAGCACGCGGGCGCGTCCCGCGCGGCGAGTTCGAAGGCCGCGAGCACGACCCGGGACTGGTACTCGATCTGGCGCGGGACCGGGATCCAGCGGGCGCCGCAGCCGTCGCGGTAGTCGGCGCACCACAGGTCGATGAGCCGGTCGAGTTCCGGCAGCGCGCCGGCCGGGTCGGCGCCCGCGCGGGTCACGAGCTGGTGCAGGAGTCCGGCCGTGCGCAGGGCCAGGCGCCGACCGGCGATGCGCAGCGCGGCCAGGTGCCCTGTGGTGAGCGGGGGCATCGGGCGGCCGCCGTCGGTGACGTCGGGGTCCCAGGCGTCGGCGAGTCCGGGGCCGACCAGTAAATAGTCCTCGACCGGGGCGAGCAGCCGGGCCGCGTCCGGGGCGGCCGAGACATGCGGGTGGATCCGCGCCAGGACGTCCTCCAGGAGCCGCGCGTCGCGGCGCAGCGTGTGGCTGACGGTGCGCAGCACGGCGGCCGCGTCGGCGGGTGTGCCGCCGTCCTCGACGGCGGCCACGCCCCACATGGGCGCCTCGACGACGGCGGTCACGGTGCCGTGCCGGTGCGGGTGGTACCAGGTCGACTCGACGGCGGCCTCCGTGATGGCGGCGGCCAGGTCACCGCGGCGGGGCGGCGGGATCCGGTAGACGGCCGGGCCGAGACACGGCCAGTAGAGGGTGTCGTACGGGCCGACCTCGCGCGGGATGCGCAGCCGGGCCGCGGTGTGGGCGACGCGCCGGGCGAGGCCGGGCAGGTCGCGGGTGAGTTCGACGAAGCCGCCGCCGACGTCGACCCCGTGCAGGGAGCACTGGAGGAAGGGCCGCAGTTCGTCCTGGAGGGCGAGCAGGGTGCGGGTCTCCGGCAGTGCGGCGGCGTCCGCGCCGTCGGGCAGCCACTCGGGCTGTTCGCCGAATCCGGGCCGGAAGAAGTTGCGGAAGTAGCGGCCGAGGGAGTACGGGCCGCGCAGCCAGCCCTCGTTGCGGCGCAGGCCGTCGGGGTCGAGGCAGAGCAGCAGGTTCCAGGTGGCGTCGGCCCCGACGGTGAGCCGGGGGTCGGCCAGGGCGCGCTCGGCCAGTCTGAGGACGGTGCCGCCGCCCACGGGTTCGTTGGCGTGCGGCCCTGCGACGACGAGGGCCTGGCGGCTGCCGTGGCCGACGGAGAGCAGCCACAGGGGGTGGCCCGCGCGGGAGGTGCCGGCGCGGCGCAGTCGGGCGTCCTCGGGATGGCGGGCGACGAGCGCCGCGGCCCGTGCGCCGAGCTCGTCGACGGTCGGGTAGCGGAGGAGGGGCGGCAGGGCACACCTCCACAATGTGGTGCCGTCGGTTCACCTGGTGTGCATGGTGTACGCACAGTCAGTCACGACTTGAGGGGTACGTCAACACCGTGCGGCGGAAAGGGTTTTGCACCGCGACAACACGTAAAGCCCAGGCCAGAGGTGAGGTTGGGCTCAGTTGACCGCGAGCCGGAAGGCCATCCGGCCGAACCCGACCTGATCGCCCTCGCGGACGACGGCCGCGCCGATGACCCGCCGACCGTTGACCGTGGTGCCGTTCGTGGAGCCGAGGTCGCGCAGGACCCACATGCCGCCCTGACGGCTGAGTTCGGCGTGTACGCGGGAGACCGTCTCGTGGGTCAGCCGCAGCCCGTTCGCCGGGTCGCGGCCGATGCGCAGCGCGTGGCCGCTGCCGGGGTGTGGCAGCAGCAGCTTGGGCAGACGCTCGGCCTGCCACGCCCTGCGCAGCCGCACGGTGAAGCCGGAGACGGCCTCGACGGTGCCGAACACCAGCCGGGAGACGCGGCTCTCCTGGGGCAGGTCCGCGGTGAGCACGGCGAGTTCGTCGGACCGGCGCGCGATGAGGGCCAGTTCCATGCGGCGCACGAACGTGTCGTGCGACAGGCGGCCCATGGCGACGCCGTCACGGAGCACCTTCAGCACCTTGTCGCGCTCCGCGTCGGACAGCCGCGCGGGGTACGTGTTGAACTCGAAGGACGACGTCACGTTGGTGATTGTCGGGCAGTGAACCCCGGGTGTCCAGAAAACGAGACGACGGCCGCCCCCCACGCGTGTCCGACGACACCTGCCGCAAAGGGGAGGGTTACAAAGCGGATTGATCTCGTTTGAAGCACCATGGACGGGCTACATCACGGTGAGCAGACGAAGGGGAACCGTCCGTGCAGTTCGAGGTGTGGGCACCGCAGGCCGGCCGTGTGACGCTCCATTGCGAGGGCGCCACACACGCGTTGGAGCGTGATCCGGAGCGCTCGGGATGGTGGTGGGGCGAGGCGGAGGCCGGGGACGGCACCCGGTACGGCTTCGCGCTGGACGACGGCCCCGTGCTGCCCGACCCGCGCTCGCGCCGGCAGCCGGACGGCCCGGACGGACTCAGCGCCGTCGTCGAGCACGAGCGGTACGCCTGGCGTGCCCCGTGGGCGGGCCGCCCGCTGCCGGGAGCGGTCCTCTACGAGCTGCACGTGGGCACCTACACCCCCGAGGGCACCCTGGACGCGGCCGCGGCCCGTCTCGGCCATCTCGTCGAACTGGGCGTCACCCACGTCGAGTTGATGCCCCTGTGTCCCTTCCCGGGCCGGCACGGCTGGGGTTACGAGGGCGTCTCCCTGTGGGCGGTGCACGAGCCCTACGGCGGTCCCGAGGCCCTGAAGCGTTTCGTCGACCGGGCGCACGAGGTGGGCCTCGGGGTCGTCCTGGACGTGGTCCACAACCACCTGGGCCCGTCGGGCAACTACCTGCCCGCCTTCGGCCCGTACTTCACGGACACGCACCACACACCCTGGGGCTCCGCCGTCAACCTGGACGCCCCCGGCTCCGACGAGGTGCGCGCGTATCTGCTGGGCAGCGCGCTGTCCTGGCTGCGGGACTACCGGATCGACGGACTGCGCCTGGACGCCGTGCACGCGCTCGTCGACACGCGCGCGTGCCACTTCCTGGAGGAGCTGTCGACCGCTGTCGACGCTCTCGCCGCCGAACTGGAACGACCGCTGTTCCTCATCGCCGAGTCCGACCTGAACGACCCGCGCTTCATCACGCCCCGCGCCCAGGGCGGGCTCGGGCTGCACGCGCAGTGGAACGATGACTTCCATCACGCCCTGCACACCGCGCTGACCGGCGAGTCCCAGGGCTACTACGCCGACTTCGCCCGCGCGCCCCTGGCCTCGCTCGCCAAGACCCTCACCGGCGGCTACTTCCACGACGGCACCTGGTCCAGCTTCCGCGGCCGCAGCCACGGGCGCCCGCTGGACCGTACGCGCGCGGCGGCGCACCGGCTGCTCGGCTACTCCCAGACCCACGACCAGGTCGGCAACCGCGCCCAGGGCGACCGGCTGGCGGCGTCCCTCTCCCCCGGCCTGGTGGCCTGTGCGGCGGCGCTCGTGCTGACCGCGCCCTTCACCCCCATGCTGTTCATGGGTGAGGAGTGGGCGGCGAGCACGCCCTGGCAGTTCTTCACCGACCACACCGACCCCGAGCTCGCCGAGGCCGTACGCCGGGGCAGGCGGCGGGAGTTCGCGGAGCACGGCTGGGCCGAGAAGGACGTGCCCGACCCTCAGGACCCGGCGACCCGCGACCGCTCCTGCCTGGACTGGTCCGAGCTCGAACGAGAGCCCCACGCGCGGGTGCTGGCCTGGTACCGCCGGCTCCTCGCGCTGCGACACGAGCAGCCGGACCTCACCGACCCCGACCTCGCCGACACCAAGGTCGCGTACGACGCGGACCAGCGCTGGCTCGCCTTCCGCCGCGGGGACGTCCGGGTGGCCGTGAACCTCGCGAAGTCGCCGGCGGCCATCCCTCTGGGACCGCGCGAGGCCCGCGTCCTGGCGGCCTGGGAGCCGGTGGACGCGCCGGGCGCGGACGGGGTGCTGCATGTGCCCGGGGAGTCGTGCGTGGTGCTGCTGCAGGCGTGACCTCATCGCTCACCTCCGGTTCACGGGGCGACGGGCAGGGCGCCGCGCCCCTGGTGGCGGACGTGGGCCTGGAGGGCGCGACCGCGGACGACGACGAGCGCGAGCCGGACGACGACCTCGCCGAGGGCCATGAGGACCAGGGCGGCCACCCACGCCTGCCCGCCGGTGATGTCGTGGTCGACGGAGAAACGGGCCACGTGCTCCATGCCGGAGGGGTGGGAGGACCAGACCGCGAATCCGAGGCGGAAGCCCATGCTGATCACCCACAGCGCCGCCGCGCCCGGGGTGGCCCTGACCCGTATGTGCCCGTCCACGCACCGGACCCGGGTGATCAGGCCTCCGGCCAGGCCGAAGGCGACGCCGGTCCCGGCGAACGCGCCGATCAGCACCGGGTCGTTGCCCGCGGTGGGGATGTCGTGCAGGTAGGTGACGGCGACCCAGCCGATCAGCGCCAGGGGCAGCAGGATCGTGCGGAGCCTCAGCCTCTCCTCCCGCAGCTGCCGGAAGACCACGAGGATGAGCGCCACGTCGATGAGCCAGTCGGAGATCGTCATGCCTCGACCATCCGGCACCGACCCGGTCGCGCGCCTCGGCCCACGGGTGGAGCGAGGGTGGAAAAAAGCAGGTGGAGACGACTACAACCCCGTGGAGACGCCTACAACCCCGCGTCGTCCGTCTCCTCGTCCCGGAGCTCGGTGACGCGTTCCAGCAGGATCGCCTCCCAGGCCCGCCGCACCCGGGTCCGCAGGAGGGGCAGGGGCTCGGGGGCACGGCCCTCCAGCCCCGCGGCGAGGCGGATCAAGGTGTCGCAGCGGGCGAGCCACAGTCCGCGCAGGCAGGGACGGGCGCCGTACCCGGCGAGGGTCGCGGCGCGGACGGCGGCCGGTGAACCGACGGCGAGCGCGAGGCCCGCGATGTCCTCGGCCGGGTCGCCGACGACCGTGTCGGTCCAGTCGAGGACGCCGCGCACCCGGCCGTCGGCACTGATCACGAGGTGTTCGCCGGTCAGGGCGTGGTGCACCAGGACCGCGCTGCCGGGCTGCGCGGCGAGCTGGACCGCGGCCGGCGAGGTGAGCTGCTGGAGCCGGGCGGCGTCGAACTCGTCGGCCGCGCGCAGGAGTTCGGCGGCCCGGCCGGCCTCGCGGCGCAGTGCCTCCAGGGATCGCGGGGCGACGCGTGGCACGCCGAGCGCCTCGGCCTGCCGTACCGGCACCTCGCGCAGCCCGGTGAGCAGGCCCGCCAGGTCGGCCTCGCCGACGGCGGACACGTCGTGCTCCTCCGCCGAGCCGCCGGGCACCTTGGTGTCGAGCGTGTAGGTGAGGCCGGGCGCCCACTCGCCCTGCGCCACGCTGGTCGGCACCGCGACCGGCACGTGCGGGCGGACCAGGTCGCGCAGCCGCAGTTCACGGCGTCTGCGGGTGGCGGCCTCGCGGTCGGCGGCGAGGCGCAGGACATGGCGGGTGCCGATCCACCAGGTGGAGTGCCCGCCCTCGGCGACGGGCCGGACCTCGGGCCCGCCCGTGTCGGGAGGGTTGTCCTTGAGCAGGGAACGGACCAGTCGGCGGACCGTGTCCGCGGTGGGTGTCGGTGCCTGGGTCATGGTCGCGCCGTACTCGCTCGAGGGGTGGAGGGGCTCCTGGTGTCTGTTCAGTCCACTATGACCATCTCGCGGGTGGTGTCGTTGAGCCTGCGGCCGCCGTTCTCGGTGACCGTGACGATGTCCTCGATGCGCACCCCGAAACGGCCGGGCAGATAGACGCCGGGCTCCACGGAGAAGCACATGCCGGGGACCAGGGGCTGTTCCTCGCCCTCGATCATGTAGGGCGGTTCGTGCGTGGTGACGCCGATGCCGTGCCCGGTGCGGTGGATGAAGTACTCGCCGTACCCGGCGTCGGCGATGACCGCGCGGGCGGCCCGGTCGACCTCCTGGCAGGCCACACCGGGCCGTACCGCCCGGAAGCCGGCCTCCTGCGCCGCGCGCACGAGGTCGTGCACCCGGCGCTCCTCGTCGGTCGGTTCGCCGACGTGGACGGTGCGGGAGGTGTCGGAGCCGTAGCCGTCCTTGAGGCCGCCGAAGTCGAGGACGACCATGTCGCCGTGTTCGATGACCCGGTCCCCCACCTCGTGGTGCGGGTTGGCGCCGTTCGGTCCCGAGGCGACGATGGTGAAGTCGACCTGGGAGTGGCCGAAGCGGCGCAGCAGGCCGGCGAGGTCGGCGGCCACCTCCGACTCCCTGCGGCCGCCGAAGCGGACCGTCCGGATCTCCTCGAACGTCGCGTCGGCGGCGGCTCCCGCGGCCGCAAGCAGCTCCAGCTCCGCCGCGTCCTTGACGGCGCGGAGCATCGGCAGGGCGTCGGTCAGGGAGGCGTACGACGTGCCGGGCAGGGCCCTCTGGAGGCCCAGCAGGTGCATGGCCCAGGCGTTGTCACTGATGCCGAACCGGCCGCCGGCGTCCAGGAGGGCGGCGGTGGCGGCGTAGGGGTCCTTGCCGTCGGTCCAGTCCCGCAGGGTCAGGGCGCTCGCGCCGGCGGCCTTGGCGGCGTCCGGGGCCTCCAGGGTGGGCACGACAAGGACGGGGTCCTGTCCGGGGGCGAGGACCAGCAGGGTGAGCCGTTCGGTGACGGCGGTGGGCGCGTAGCCGGTGAGCCACACCAGGTCCGGGCCGGGGGCCACGAGGAGTCCGGCGAGCCCGGCCTCGGCGGCCGACCGTGCCGCGCGCTCCATGCGGGCCCTGTAGTCGTCGGCGGCGAAGGGCGCTGCGGTGCCGGTCATCCGGGCCTCCCTGGGCGGTGATGGTCTTTGGGCAGCATCCTGCCCGGACGGCGAGGGGCGCGCGAGCCGGTCGACACCGTCTTTCGCAGGGCCCGCACGGGTCGCCGGTCGTACGTCAGCTCTCGAGGGCCATGCGGACGCCGAGGAGCAGCAGGACGCCCCCGGAGACCTGTTCCAGCCGTCGGCGCACGCCCGCGCGGGACAGCACGGCCCGCAACCGGCCGACGAACCACACGTAGAGGCCGTAGTAGCCGATCTCGTAGACCGCCCAGAGCGCGGCGAGCCCGACCATGGTGGGCAGGTGCGGGGCGCCCCGGGGCACGAACTGCGGCAGGAAGGACATGGCGAAGACGGCCGCCTTGGGGTTCGCGAGGTTGAGGAGCAGTCCCGCGCGGTAGGCGGCCCAGCCGGTCCTGCCGGTGCTCTCCCAGCCGTCGTCTGCGGCCCCCTTGGCGCGGCGTGCCTGCCGCAGCGCCTGGACGCCGAACGCGACCAGCACGACGGCTCCGACGATCCGCATCACGTCGTAGGCGATCTCGGAGGCCGTCAGCAGGGCGGTCAGGCCGAGCGCGGCGACGACGCCCCAGATGAACACGCCGGTCTCGTTGCCGAGCACGGTCAGGAAGCCGGCGCGCCTGCTGTGCAGGGACTGCTTGATGATCAGCACGGTGCTCGGCCCGGGTGACGCGGCGACGAGGGTGCAGGCCCCCAGGAAGGCGATGAGCGTGGTCGGCATGGGCTCATCGTGCCGTCGGTGGCCGGATGCGGACCAGTCGTTTTCCGCCCCGGCCGACGGAAGGAGCTTGATCGGGAATCACTTCTAATGCTTGGATCAATTCAAAACATTAGACGAGGGGGAACGTCGTGCTCGTGCTCGCACACATCAGCGATCTGCATCTCGACGGGACCGCACGGTCGACGGAGCGCGCCGAACGGGTGCGCGACCGGCTGTGGCGGTTGCCAGGAGAGGTGGACGCCCTGCTGGTGACCGGCGACATCGCGGATCACGGCGCCGAGGCGGAGTACGAGGAGGCCGCGCGGATCCTGGGACTGCACGAGGCCGACCCGCCGTTCCCGGTGCTCACCTGCCCCGGCAACCACGACAGCCGCGCCCCGTACCGCAAGGCCCTGTTGCGGCAACCGGCGGCCGACGGGCCGGTGAACAGCGTGCGCGTCTTCGACGGCGGTGCGGTACTGATGTGCGATTCCAGCATCCCCGGGAGCGACGAGGGGGCCCTGGACGAGGAGACGTACGACTGGATCGAGGCCACGCTCGACGAACTGGACGGGAGTCGTCCGGCGCTGCTGGCCTTCCACCATCCTCCGGTGGCGGTGCACCACCCCCTGCCCGACTCCTACCAGCTGCGAGACCGCGCGCGGCTGGCCGCACTGCTGCAACGGCGGCCCGAGATCGCCGGACTGATCACGGGGCACGCGCACACACCCGCGGCGACCGCGTTCGCGGGGCGGCCCCTGGTCGTCGGGCCCGGGGTGACCTGGACGCTGCGGCTGCCCTGGGAGGGCGAGCAGATCGCGGACCGGGACGCGCCGGTCGGCCTGGCCTTTCATGTGCTGGACGACGAGGGACGGCTGACCACGCACTTCCGGGTGGTCACTTGAACACGTGCCGAGGGGTCAGACGACGACTCCGGGTACGGCCGTGAGCTGCTGGTAGCCGCCGCTGCGGTGGCGGACCGTCAGTACCACCTCGCGGCCGGCCCGGGCGCCCGCGACGGCACGCGCGAGGTCGTCCGCCGTGTCGATACGGGTCCGGCCGAAGGCGAGGAGTACGTCGCCGCGGACCAGGCCGGCCGCGAAGCCCGGCCCGGGGACGTGGACTCCGACCACCAGCGCACCCGACTTCTCGGCGTCCACGGCCTCCAGACCGAGGGTCGGCGCGGCGGGCGCGGGCGCGGGGGCTGTGGTCGGCCCCGCGGACGGCAGGGAGGGGTCAGGATGCGCCGAGGCGGACGGGCCACCCTGGTGAGGCCCCTCCTGCCGGCGCAGTTCCGCGAGTTTGCTCATGCCGATCACCGTGGCGCCGACCGCCCCGAGTCCCACCCCCGACAGCACCAGGACGGCCGCGACGAACAGACCGAACAGCAGGGTCGTGAGCCGGCGCCCACGCCGGCGCGCGGCGTGCGGGCGCCGCGCGGGTCCCGACTTCCCGCCCCCGCCGGACTCCTGACCGGGCATCGGCTTGGGGCGCAACGCAGTCTGTTCCATGGATCGCCTCCGGCTGGATCACCACCGGCTGGTGTCTACCCGTCGTACCGGCGCGCGACGAGCCACGAACGAGTGAGACTGACGGGAACTGACGGTGGTCAGGAGCGGGTAGCGGCGACCGAACCAACCGGTCTGCAAAGTTCCACGCGCGGAACGCTCCCGCAGCCGTCGGGTCAGCCAGCCAAGGGGAGCGCCGGGGGGCGGTCCGGGAGGAAGCCGTGGGTGCGGGCGGCCAGGTGTTCGGCCTTGTAGCGGTCGACCGTGCGGTGCCAGTGCAGGATGCCCGCCATCCAGTGCTGGAGGTCGGTGACGTAACCGCGCATGACCTCGCGTGCCTCCTCCGAGAGCCCGAAGTCGTCGTACACGACGGGCAGTTCGTGCGCCGCGACGTGCTCGAACTGCTGCATCCGCTGGGTCATCAGGTCGTGGACGACGCGCAGCGCGCTCGGGTAGTCGATGCCGAAGAAGTTCTGCACGACGAGGATCGAGTTGTGGATCTCACCCTCGTACTCGATCTCCTTCTGGTACGAGAAGACGTCGTTGAGCAGGCACGCGTAGTCGACCGCGGCGTTCTCCAGGGAGCGCACGGGGCCGCTGCGGTAGACCTCCGGGGGGACGGCGGGGCCGTGGCCCATGCGGCACATGCTCATGGTGAGGTCGGAGCCGAAGGTGGCGCGCCGCATCTCCAGGTAGTCGACCGGGTCGGGGACGCGGTGCTGGATCTGGTTGGCCAGCTCCCAGACCCAGCTCTCGGTCATCACGTTCACGGCGTCCTTGAGGGTGCGCCGCTGGTCCGGGGTCATCTGCGCCGTGGTGCGGGCCCACAGGTCGGTCAGGCCGCGTTCCATGGCGTTGACGGGGACGAGGGTCTGCTCGCCGTCGAGGGGCATGCAGTCCGACAGCCGCTGGGTGGTCAGGCGGGCTGCGGCGAGGTCGCGGCGGCCGCCGTAGACGAGCGGGTAGTAGTCGTCGCCGTAGGTGCCCCAGGCCAGCCAGTCCGAGCTCAGGTCCAGTGCCTCGGGGCTCGCGTCCGGGTCGATGCCCGCGGAGCACAGGGGGAGGTCGGCCGCGGCGAGCTTGTCCTCGTCCCACACGCCCTCCTGGAGCATGCCCATGCGGCGTGTCCACTCGACGAGACGCGGGCGGGCGCCGGGCAGATGGGGGCTGTGCTCCACCTGGAACGGCATGTAGAAGTCGGGCAGCAGGGACGGCCCGACCTTCTGGAACGGCACGTGCGTGTGGGCGCGCAGCCGCTCGGCGCCGGCCGCGGCGAGCAGGGCGCCGACGTCGGCGGCCGAGGTGCCGGGGCCGGTCAGGGCCTGCCAGGGGGAGGTGGTGTCGGCGCGGGCGTTCATGTAACGGCTGGAGCGCATGTGCCATTCGTGGCCACCGGACTGCCAGTCCTGGAGGCCCTGCGTGTACTTGGCGACCGCGGTCACCTCGGCCGGGGACAGACCGTTCTCCAGGGCGAGCGCGGGGACCTCGGTGAGGGCGGTGTGCTCGAACTGGTGGAGGCGGGAGGTGAGGACGTCGTTGACGGTGTCGGCGGCCTCCTGGGTGGTGCAGCCGAAGAAGGTCTCCAGGACGAGGACGCCGTTGCTGAGTTCGCCCTCGTCCTCGACCTCGCGCTGGTAGGAGAACAGGTCGTTGCGCAGGTGGACGGCGTCGGAGAAGGTCTCCATCAGCACGCGCAGGGGCCGTGATCCGGCGACGGCCGCCGGTACCTCGGCCGTCGCGTACTCCACCAGACCGGCCGACCAGGGGGCGCCGCCGACCTTGCGGCGCATCTCGATGTACTCGACGGGGTTGGCGATCCGCCCCTCGTTGATGTTTGACAGCTCCCACAGGGACTCGTTGAGCAGATGCTCGGTGGCGACGGCGAAGCGGCGGCGCCAGCCGGCGGACATCGACGGCACGGTCCGCTTCCACAGGTCGGCGAGGCCCGCCTCGACCGGGTTCTGCGGCTCGGGCATCGGGGTCGACAGGTCCATCGGCATGAACAGGGGCAGCCGGTCGAGGTAGGCCTTGCCGCCGGCGCGGTCCTGGGTGCGCTTGAAGGTCTCCAGGAAGTGGTCGTCGAAGAAGAACACCCACACGTACCAGTCGGTGATGAGCGAGAGGGCGGGGCCGTCGCAGTCGGGGTGTGTGTAGGCGCAGAGCAGGCCGTAGTCGTGCGCGTCGAGGTCGGACTGCTCCCAGATCCCGGAACCCTCCAGCATGCCCATCTCGCGCGCCCACACGGTCGAGTGGGCGCGGGCCTCGTCGACGTGCGGGTTCAGCCGCGCGGGATACGGCATGTAGAAGTGCGGGAGTTCGAAGGGCTGCTGCGTCATGAGCCGGGCCCTACCCAGGGCCCTCCCCGGGCATCCGCCACGGCACACATGATCACACCATCGCGTGAATCCGGGTTGAACTCCGGCGTTCTCGGGCGGACTTGTGGCGTGCGGTGAGTGGGTGTGGGCGGGTGGGCGGCGGGACGTTCAGGTGGCTTGAGCTTCTCCGTCGCCGTTCTCTGCTCCTCCGTCGCTGTTCTCTGCTCCTCCGTCGCTGTTCTCTGCTTCTCCGCGGCTGCTCTGCACTCCTCCGCCGGTGTGCTGAACCCTCCGGTTGCGGACCGCCCGTCCCACCTCCGCCCTCAGTGCGACGAACTCCGGCAGTCCCCGGGTGGCGATCTGGTCCCGGTGGCCGGGGAGCCGGACCGGCAGATCCAGGACGATCCGGGAGCCGGGGCCCGGGGAGAGGACGACGACGCGGTCGCCGACGTAGACGCTCTCGTCGATGTCGTGGGTGACGAACACGATGGTCGTGCCGTCGGTGCGGTGGACCTCCAGGAGCAGGTCCTCCAGGTCTTCGCGGGTCTGGGCGTCGAGGGAACCGAAGGGCTCGTCCATGAGGAGGAGAGTGGGGCGGCAGACGAGGGCGCGGGCGATGGCGACGCGCTGCTGCATACCGCCGGAGAGCTGCCAGGGACGGCGGCGGGCGGCGCCGGACAGGCCGACGCGCTCGAGGATGCGGTCGGCCTGGTCGCGCCGTTCGGTGCGGGCGAGGCCGCGGCGACGCAGGGGCAGGGCGACGTTGTCGCGGACCGTGAGCCAGGGGAAGAGGGAGCGGCCGTAGTCCTGGAAGACGACGGCCAGGTTGTCGGGGACGCCGGCCACCGGGGCGCCGTCGATGGCGATCGTGCCCTCGCGGGCGGGGAGCAGACCGGCGATGGTCCGCAGCAGGGTGGACTTGCCGCAGCCGGACGGGCCGACGACGCAGAGGAGTTGGCCGGCGGGGACGGTGAGGGTGATGTCGTGCAGGACCTGGTGGTCGCCGTAGTGCTGGCCGACCTCGGAGAGCTGGAGCATGCGATCGGTTCCCTCTTCCCGCGTACGGATCGCGTGGCCAGGGTGACTTCTGTGACTGATGTGGTTGGTGTGGCGGGACGATGTGACCCACGTGACCCATGTGCCCTACATGACCCATATAACCCATGTGACTCACGTGGCCCTCTCCCTGCCGGCCAACCGTTTCTCGACCGCCAGCAGGGCCGTGTTGAGCACGAAGCCGAGGGCGCCGACCAGGACCAGGGCCGCCCATACGGTGAGCAGGTCCGAGCGGGTCTGGGCCTCGGTGAGCGTGAAGCCGATGCCGTTCGCGGTGCCCGGCAGCAGTTCCGAGAACACCATGAGGATGAGGGAGAGCGAAAGGCTCAGGCGCAGCCCGGCGAAGATGCGGGGCAGCGCCGAGGGCAGGACGAGGAACCACAGGCGTTCGGCGGTGTTCAGGCGCAGGACCGCGGCGACGTCGAGGCGCAGCGGGTCGGTGTTGCGGACGCCGGCCGCGGTGTTGATCAGCACCGGCCAGACGGCACTGAAGGTGATCGAGGCGATCTGCATCGGGGTGCCGAAGGCGAAGACCACGACGAAGACGGGGACCAGGGCGGGAGGCGGCACGGCCCGGGCGAACTGGAGGACGGGGTTAGCCAGCGCGTACGCCCGCCGCGACCGGCCCACCGCGACGCCCAGTACGACCCCGGCGACGGCCGCCAGCGCGAACCCGGCGGCCATCCGGCCGAGGCTGGGCAGGATGTCGTCCACGGCGGCCGGGCTGAGGAAGAGGTGCCGGGCGGGCCCGTCGAACCACAGCTCGTGCACGTGGCGCGCGATGCGGTGCGGGGGCGGGAAGTAGACGCTGCCGCGAGCCCGGGTGGCCACCTCCCACACCCCCACGGCCAGGACGAGGACCAGCCGGCGCAGGAGGGCGGGGTGCGCGACTGCGGCACGGGGGCCGTGTGTGGGTGCCTTCGAGGACGATGACAGGTGCGTCTGCGGCGGGGAGGGAGGGTGCCACCCGGGCAACTGCGCCGCCGCCGACTCCCCCGCCGACGCCGACGCCGAGGACACCGACGAGCCCGACGACCCCAGCCCAGACACCTCCCCCGCTGCCTGCCCCATCCCCTTCCCCACTTCCTCCCCCCACCCCTCGTCACCCCCACGCTCACCCGCCCCCCTCATCGGCTCACCCCCCTCCCGGCCGTCGCCGTCTCCCGGTGTTCCGGTGTCCAGGGGAACAGTCGGCGTTCCGCCCACACCAGCGCTCCGTTGATGACGAGGCCCAGGAGTCCAGCCCACACCACACCCGCCAGGACATCCCTCGTGCCGTCCGTGGCCAGGCCCGCCTGGGCGATGAAGATGCCGAGGCCCTCGCCGAAGCCGGAGAGGATCTCCGTGGCCACGGCGAGGATGAGGGCGACGGCGGCGGAGATGCGGACGCCGGCGGCGATGAAGGGGGCCGTGGCGGGGAGTTCGGCGCGCAGGAGGACCGCGAGGCGGCCGAAGCCGAAGGCGCGCAGGGTGTCCTTGGCGAGGGGGTCGGTCTCGCCCAGGCCGTAGACGGTGTTGAAGAGGATCGGCCACACCGAGGCGTAGGTGATCAGCGCGACCTCGGTCCCGGTGCCGGAGCCGAGGAGCAGGGAGACCAGGGGGATCAGGGCGACGGACGGCAGGGGCCGCAACAGCTCCACGATCGCCCGGGCGGCCGCGTCGACGAGCGGGACGCTGCCGAGCAGCAGCCCGAGCGGTACGGCGATCGCACAGGCGAGGACGAGGCCCAGCGCCCAGGCGCGCAGGGTGACGCCGATGCCGTCGAGGAAGGCTGGGTCGCCCGCCAACTCGGCGGCTCGGACAAGGACTTCGGAGGCGGGTGGCAGATAGCTGCGGCGCACCAGGCCGACCCGGCTCACCGCCTCGCAGACACCGAAGGCGAGCAGCACGCCGAGGAGGCCGAGCCATAGCTCCTGACGCAAGCTCAGATGTCGTACATATAGCTCGATTTCGCGCCCGAACCGGCGAACGCCCCTCACTTCACCAGCAGCGTCGAAGGGTCGACCGGTTTCCTCAGCATCTTCTGCTTCTCCATCAGCGTGGTGAGCCGGGCGAGTTGCGTCCCGTCCATGGTCTCCGGATACACCGGCAGGTCGATCTTCTCCGCCTGCTCCCTGCTGACCTTGGTGTACGTCGGCAGCACCTCACGCACCAGGGACGGATCGGCGTCGGCGAGCTTCACGGCCGCCTTCAGGGCCCGCTGGAATCGCGCGAGCGCGTCGGCGTTCCTCCCGGCGTACTTCTCCGTCGTGATGTATCCGCTGAGCGGGATCGACTCGACGGGCGCGGACGCCCCGTCCACCAGCACCCTCGCCCCCAACTCGTCCTGGACGGAGCTGTCGTAGGGCTCGACCACGTGCACGGCGTCGACCTGTCCCTTGTCCAGGGCGACGCCCATCTGCGGGAAGGGGATCTGGCGGTAGACGGGACGGCCGACGCCCTGTTTCGCCAGGATCTCGTTGAACGTCAGCGACTGGACGTTGTTGAGGACGTTGACGGCGAGCTTCCTGCCCGCGAGGTCGGCGACGGTCTTGATGTCGGAGTCCTTGGGCACCAGCACCTCCATCATGCGCGGCGCCGCCCTGATCGCCTCGGCGACGATACGGATGTCGAGGGTGCCCTGGTCCTGGGCCTGGAGGTAGGTGACGTAGTTCGCGCTCGCGACCATGTCGATCTGCCCCTTGGACAGGGCGGGCAGCGCCTGGAGGCTCTGCTGGATCTGCTGGACGCGGACGTCGAGGCCCTCCTTCTCGAACAGGCCGCGGTTCTGGGCGATGTAGAGCATGGCGCAGTCGCTGAGGGGCAGCGCGGCCACCCTGACCGCCGTGCGCCCGCCGCCCGAGGACGAGGAGTCCCCGTCACCGCCGCAGCCCGTGAGCACCAGCAGGAGGGCGGCCGTGGCGGCGGCCACCTTCCCGCTTCCCGAACGCCGAGGTCGTAACGCCAGTCCCACCGTCATCCGGGCATGATGACCGATAGATTGACATGATCACTACATCAAGGTCAGCCGAATCGTCACTCTTCGGAGAAACGCGCAAGGACCTCCTCCGCGACCCAGCCGAGCGCGTCGGGCAGCGCCTCGGTGGCGACCGGCAGCCACAGCGAGCAGGCGGCGAGCCCGGCTTCGGCGAGCTGCCCGAGCTCCTCGCGCACCCGCTCGGCGGACGGGTCCGCCCCGCCCAACGGGCGCCGCCCGGGCAGGTGTACGGCCGCCTCGAAGCCCGGCGGTACGAGCACCTGCCCCGCCGTCAGCTCCAACGGCGTGGCCGGATCCCGCCCCACCTCCTTGCCGAGCTCCGTCAGCCGGGCCCGTACCTCGGTGAGTCCGGCCGTGTCCAGCCCGGACCCGTGCCACGCGTCGCCGTACCGCAGCGCCCGGCGCAGGGCCGCGTCGCTGTGGCCGCCGACCCACACGGGCGGTCCTCCGGGCGTGCGCGGCCGCACCCCGAGCCGTACCTCGGCCTCGTCGCGCCACAACTTCCGTACGACGTCGAGCTGTTCGTCGGCGCGGCGGCCCCGTCCGGCGAACGGCACTCCGGCTGCGTCGAACTCCGTGGCGTCCCATCCGGTGCCGACTCCGAGGGTGAACCGGCCCGCGGACAGCCGGTCGAGCGTGGCGGTCTGGTGGGCGACGACGACCGGGTTGTACAGGGGCAGGATCAGGACGCTGGTCACCAGCCCGATCCGGGTGGTCGCCCCGGCCACGGCGGACAGCAGGACCAGCGGGTCCGGGGTCACGCCCGTATCCCCCGCCAGCAGGTGGCTGCTCGCGATGAGGTGGTCGAAGCCCAACTCCTCGGCGGTACGGGCGGTTTCGAGGACGCCGTCGAGTTCGTCCTCGTGTGCGGGCCACAGACGGTGCGGTGCGACTCCCAGACGCATGCGGTGCGACTCCCTCGGGATGAGGCGACAGGGGGTGGTGCACCCGGGCCAACAAGGTGGCAGCCGCCGTTCATCCCTTGCCGGGGCGCGTGACATGAGAACCTGAGGACGGGAGAGGGGTTCGGACGTAGCCGTCGAGGTGTGTGCCGACAGGGGGTCCTCGGTGTTCGGGGCAGAGTTGTTCACCCAGACCGCTGCCGCCGCAGCGGGCACGATGGTCGGGCTGATGACCACGGATGCCTGGCAGGTGGCCCGGCAGCGGATGGCGCGGTTCCTGCGGCGGGAGGACGTCGAGCGGCTGGACCGGGCACGGGCGGAGCTCGACGCGGCACCGCCGGCCCGCCAGGAGATCATGCTGCGGGAGCAGCGGCAGGAGTGGGACACCACCTTGCGCGGTCTGCTGGCCCGGAATCCCGATCTGTCCGGTCTGCTGGCCGAGTTCGTCCAGGAGTTCTCCGGCATCGCGCGCCCGGTCTTCATCCAGGTTCAGCAGGCGCAGGCCCCGCTGGAGCCGGTCCGGGCCCCGGGCGCGCTGACCGTCGCGCCTCCGCTGGGCCGGCTCGACCGCCGTGTGCGGGGCCGCGAACCGCTCCTGGACACGCTCAAACAGCTGGTGGGCAAGCCGACTTCGGGTGTGCGGGTGCTGCACGGCATGGGCGGGAGCGGCAAGACGACGGTCGCCCTGGAGATCGCCGCCTACGCCGCCGCGCTCAACGTCGACGTGTGGTGGGTGACGGCGAAGAACCCCGCCACCCTGAGCGCCGGGATGCGCGAGGTGGTGGCCGCGCTGGGCACCCCACCGGACCTCATCGACCGCGCCTGGTCGGGCCGTTCGAGCGCGACGGACCTGCTGTGGCGGCGGCTGTGCGACACCGCGAGCCCCTGGCTGCTGGTGGTGGACAACGCCGACGAGCCCGAACACCTCGCGCCCTACGGGCGGTTGGCGGAGGGCAGGGGCTGGATCCGGCCCGCCGCGGAGCTGCCCGGCCTGGTGCTGATCACCAGCCGGGACAGCAGCCCGACGACCTGGGGGCCGTGGGCCACGCTGCACTCGGTCGACGCCCTGGAGGAGGACGACGCCACCGAGGTGCTGTGGGACCTGGCCGGGGAGCGGGCCGGTTCCCGTGAGGACGCCCGGCTGCTGACCCGGCGGCTCGGCGGGCTGCCGCTGGCGCTGCGCATCGCTGGCTCGCATCTCGCGGCGGCCTCGGCGTTCCCCGCCTGGCCGGGCACGACGACCGTGCGGACGTACGCCGACTACCGCGCGGCCCTCGACGAGCGCTTCACCGAACTCCTCGACGAGCACCCGCCCGGGCAGCAGGGCAGCAACTACTCCGTGCCGGTGACCGGCACCTGGGAGCTGTCGCTGGACCTCCTGGAGCGGCGGGGCATCGCCCAGGCCCGGCCCCTGATGCGGCTCCTGTGCTGCCTCGGCGAGGCACCGGTGCCGCTGGTGGGCCTGCTGCGCCCCGACCGGCTGGCGGATTCCTCGCTGCTGCCCGGTGTCACACCCCAGGAGCTGTACACCGCGCTCACCTCGCTGGCCGACTTCGGTCTGGTCGAGCTGCACACCCCGCCCGGCGGCGACGACCACACCCGCACCCTGCTGATGCACCCGTTGGTCCGGGACGCCGGCCGGCTCCAGCGGGACCTCGCCGAGCACATGCGGGAGTACGCGGCCGTCGTCGCCGACCTCGTCGTCTGCGCCACCGCCGAGCTCAGCGAGGACGACCCGCGCGACTGGCCGCGCTGGCGGCTGCTGCTCCCGCACTGCGACGCCCCGCTGGCCCTGATCGGCGACCCGTACGAGGCCGAGGACGAGCTGGTCTCCAAGGCGCTGCGGGCGGCCGCGGCCGGGGCCCGGCACCTGATCCGGCGGGGCTGGCTTGACCGGGCGGAGGAGGTGCTCGGGGCGTGCGAGCCGGTCGTGCTGGCGTGCGGTCCGCGTGACCCGGACGCGCTCGAAGTACGGTCGGCCGCCGCCCACTTGCTGCATCTGCGCGGCCGGCTGGCGGCGGCCGAGTCACTGCTGCGCACGGTGCTGGAGGACACCCGGGCCCTGTTCGGCGACGCGGCGTGCGAGACCGCCGACGCCCGGTACGCGCTCGCGAACCTGCTGGGTGGCCGGGGCCGCCCGGTCGAGGCGGAGACCGAGTACCGCGCGGTCCACGCCACGCGCCGGGCCCTGCTGGGCGAGCGCGACCCCCGGACCCTCGCGGCCCGCAAGGGTGTCGCCTGGATGGCCCGGTACCGGGGGCTGCTCGCGGCGGCCGAGGAGGAGTACCGCCTGCTCCTGGACGCCTACCGGGAGACGCTCGGCACGAACCACCCCGACACCCTGGTCACCCGGCACGAGATGGCCCAGGTGCTGCACGAGCGCGGCATGTTCCGGCAGGCCGAGCAGGAGCTGCGGGAGACGCTCGGGGTGTGCGCGGACGTACTGGGCGAACGGCACCCGATCACCCTCGCGGTGCGCCACGACCTCGCGGACGTCCTGCGTGACCGGGGCCTGCTCGTGGAGGCCGAGCACGAGTTCCGCGCGGTCCTCGGGCTGCGCGCGGACGCCTACGGCGAGGACCACCCCGAGACCGTGGCCGCCCGGCACGGCCTGGCCACGGTGCTCCGCGACCGGGGCTGGCCCGGCGACGCGGAGACGGAGTTCCGGGAGGTGTTCGAGGTCCAGCGCAGGCTGCTCGGCGACATGCATCCGCACACCCTGGTGGTCCGGCACAACCTGGCCGACCTGCTGATGGAGCGGGGCCAACTGGAGGCGGCCGAGGCGGAGTTCAGGGAGGTGTACGCGGCCCGCCGGGAGGTGCTCGGCGAACAGCACCTGCTCACCCTCTCGGTACGGCACGGTGCCGCGCACGTCCTGCACCTGCGGGGCCGGACCGACCGGGCCGAGACCGAGTACCGCACGGTCCTGGCCGACTGCGTGCAGACCCTGGGCCCCCGTCACCCGGGCACGCTCGCGGTCCGCCACAACCTCGCCGACCTGCTCAAGGACCAGGGCCGGCTCGCCGCGGCGGAACAGGAGTTCAGGGAGGTCTACGAGGCCCGGCGGACCGTGCTCGGCGAACAGCACCTGCTCACCCTGTCCGTACGGCACGGCGCCGCGCACGTCCTGCACCTGCGCGGGCACGTCGAGCAGGCGGAGGCGGAGTACCGGACGGTGCTCGCGGACTGTGTGGAGACGCTCGGGCCCCGGCACCCGGGGACCCTGTCGGTACGGCACAACCTGGCCGACCTGTTGTGTCTCAAGGGTGAACTGGACGCGGCCGAGGGTGAGTTCTCGGAGGTGCGGGAGGCCTGCGAGGAGGTGCTGGGGTCACGGCATCCGCGGACACTGGCCGCCCGGGAGGCCCTGGCCCGGCTGCGTTCCGAGGATCAGGCGCCCCGCGATCCCGACTCGGCGACCACCGGCTCGTAGCCCGGGAAGTGTGCCGGGATCTGCGCGAGGTCCCACAGGGCGAGCGTCTTGTCGTCGTAGAAGTCGTCGGACTCGTCGTCGCCGATGACCCGCAGCGGTTCGGGCAGTCCGAAGGGGGCCAGCCGGAGGTTGATGGGCCGCCACCAGCCCGTGACGATGTCGGTGTTGGCGGCCGTCCGGGAGAAGGTCGTGGTGAGCAGATAGCGCGAGCCGCTCTCCCGGAAGCGGGTCAGCGCCTCCACCACATGCTGGTAGGAGAAGTGCACGAGGGCGTCCCGGCACACGATGAGATCGACGCGGGGCACGGGCTGAGCGGTGAAGTCGAGGAGCTGGAACTCCCACCCCGGGGCGGGGTGTTCGGCGCGGTTCGCCGAGACGAGGTCCGCGACGACGTCCCCGCCGAGGTAGGAGGCGCCGTGCAGGTCGACGTGCCGCATCCAGTTCAGGTCCCCGCACGGCGCGTCCAGCACCGAGCGGACACCCAAGTCCTTGATGAGTGCGCCGAGTTGAGTGATCACGCGCTTCATGCGCTGGAGCTCCGAGCCCGGTCCGGAGCGGGTCTCGTCGGAACCCCAGCGGTTGGTGCGGTAGATGTCCGTGAACACGTCGTGCAGGTCGGCCTCGTCACGGGCGTCCGAGACGTCGAGGTAGCGCCGTGCGTCCACGTCGTAGACGGGCTCCCCAGGATTGCGCAGGTACCGCGGGGTCAATGACGTCCTCTTTCGCTGCCCGCCGGCGGGAGGTGCGGCGGCCCACCGGTACAAGTCGGCAGCATAGCTCCCCTCAGGGCCGGACCTGGATGAGCGCGTGGGTCCCGCTCGTCCGCCAGCGCGGCCCCTCCGCCTCGTCCAGCGCGGTCTCCGTGCGCCCGTCGAGACCGGTGATCACATCGGACTTCAGGGTGCGCAGGGCGGCGACCGGTCCCGGGAAGTGCGCGGTCACCTCGGCGAACGGCGTGGTCGGCGTCCACCACCGGTCGCCCACCAGACGGCGGTAGTTGAGGTCGCCCTTCAGGACGGTGACCGAGGCCCCGCCGATCTCGGCCCGCAGATCGGCGGGCATGTCCGCGTACGGCAGCGGAGCGCAGGAGAACGCGTGGGCACGGACGTCGAGCCGCCCGTCGGCCATGGCGTCCCACAGCCGGCGCCCGTACCCGGCGGCCTCCCCAGGCGCCCGCACGAGCCGGCGCAGCGCGTCGACCACGTCGGCGGTGGTCGCGTCGGACACGTAGTAGGGGTACGGCTTCACGTGCAGCACCGCCCGCTCGACCCGGCCGTGTTCGAGGAGGTGGGCCACCAGCAGGAGGTCGGGGATCAGTTCGCGCCCGGCGTTGTCGGCGATCAGACAGAGGGTGCCGGCACCGTCGAGCAGCGCCCGCAGCCGGTCGCTGTCGTCGGCGACCAGGTCCGGCACCGCGGCCCGGCCCTCGGCCGCCCCGTCGGAGAGCCGGAAGCCGAGGTCGGCCCGGTTCCCCCACAACGAGCCGTGCAGCAGGGCCCTCTGCTGCTCCTCGACGGGCAGGGCGGCGAGTTCGTCCAGGGCCGCCAGCTCCTCGTCGGTCTCGCGGGAGTCGAGTTCGGCGAGCTTGGAGGGCCGGAAGGGGTCGATACCGCGCCAGGGGCCGTTCCCGAAGTACCCGACGGCGTCGAGGAGCCGCCGGTAGAAGTAGCTCTCGGACCAGAGCCACGGCACGTCGAACCAGGACCGCCCCACGCAGGCGTCGATCCCCCACTCGGCCCACGCCCCGCCGGGGAGCGGCTCGATGACACCCTTGGTGCAGCTTTCGAGCAGGGCGTCCAGGGCGCGGTGCTGCGTGGGGCCGTACGGAAAGCTCTCCCGCACCTGCCCGATGATCGCGGGGTGCCGCTCGGCGAGCACGCTGTGCGGGAAGGAGCCGGGTTCATTGCCGAGGATGACGGCCGCGCCGATAGACATGCACCGACTGTAGCCAGCGCGGCGGACGGGGCCGCGTCACGGTGTGGCTCCCCCGCGTGGGCGCGGCCGGGCGGAGCGCACCGGTGCACGCGACGGCACGCTCACCCGCCGCCGCGGGACTCCTGCTCCAGCTGGCTGACCAGTGCCAGGTACCGCGCCCGCCGAGGCACCGGGACTAGGCCCCGGATCATCACGTGCCACATCTCCGCGAGCCTCCGCGGCTGGCGCCCCAGTGGTTCCAGATGCCGTCCCACCACCCGCGTCCCGACGAAGAAGCACACCAGCGAGTGAGCCACCGCGTCCACATCGGTGTCCGGGTGGAGGTCGGCCTCCTTGACCGCCCCCAGCAGCTTGCCCGTGGCCAGGTCCAGCCACTCCGTGAACGGATGCCGCAGCGGCGGCCGCACCTCGACGCCCCCGGTCGCGAGCCGGAGCCCGGCCCGGAGCACCGGTCCCTCGACGGACAACCGCGCTATCCCGAAGGTGATGCGGACCAGCGCCTCCAGCGAGGTGTACCCGCGGGCGTCCACGTCGCCCGTGAGCTGGCGGGACGCCCGCGACTGGATCTCCATGATCGCGTGCGCGAGATCGCCCTTCGCCGCGAAGTGGAAGTAGAGCGCCCCTTTGGTGACTTGGGCGTGCGCGACGATGTCGCTCAGACTGGTCGATTCATAGCCGCGACGGTCGAACAGATCGGCGGCGGCGGAGATGATCGTCGCTCGGGTCTGTTCAGCGCGTAACTGCCTCGGCATCGACTGCACACTCCTGTTACGGAAAAGAACGGGTCATGCCGTTTGTTTCTTACTCCCTGTACACGATATCTCACCCTGCGACGGCACCCACCCGGCACTCGAAGACCACCGATTCTCTTTGCAGCGCGATGACTTGTACGTCTGTGCCGCCCTCCTCGCTCACTTCCGTCCAGACCGGCTCGTCGAGCTCCGCGAACTGGCGAAACACCGCGTGGAACGACACCGGCACCCGGCCCTTTCGTCCTCCGTGCGCCCGTACGGTCTGCCGGGCGGCCTCCAGGAGGAGCATGCCGGGGACGTGGTCCAGGGGGTGGTCGAAGAAAACAGGATGCGCGGTATCGACGCGGAGCCGCCAGCGGCCGGGGCGGGCCGTGGGCGAGAGGAGGACGTCGGCGGCGAGGGCCCGTCCCACCGTCTCGGCGGGCAGCGGCGCCGGCAGCGGCCGGGGCAGCCGCAGGGTGCCGACGTCGGCGGTGCGCCCTCCGCGCAGTCGGCGGTAGACCGACTCGTTGGTCCAGGTCACGGCGATGTGGCCGGTCGCGACCCGTTCACCGCCCAGACGTACGGCGGCGTCGTAGCGCAGGGCGGCCGCGCGGCCGGCGCGGCGGCGGACCTCCGTGACGGTGATGTCGATAACGGGTTCGGCGGGGGCGGCACCGACGGCCAGGTGTTCCGGGCGCGTGTCGACACGCAGTTCCTGGAGGACGAACTGGTGCCCGAGGGGGACCTCGTAGGCCGCGTGGGCGAGTAGCGCCCCGCACTGGCGGACCGTTTCTGCAATCAGCAGCGGCTCGTACGCCGAACGGTCCGGGGACACGTGTAACTGATGGGCGCGCGGCCACTGGGCGGTGATGGTGAACCGCTCGGCGTCCGTCCTGGTCCAGCCGGTGAGGAGGATCTCCGCGACGGCCACGCGGTGCACGAACTCGCGGGGTACGGTCGCGGTCAGCGGCCCGGATCCGGCCCGGGCCCGTGTGGACTGCCGTAACTCTGGCATGTTTCCCCCTCGTTCCTCCGAAGCGATGACGGACGGTGAGGTGCCCGTGCCGGTGAGCGATAGAGTACGAGGGACTCCGGTCTGTTTTCAATGTGACCTGATCGAGACCGGACGGGATCCGAACTCGGCGCATGGGAGGGGTTCTTATGGCGAGACAGGAGCGCGCCATCAGGACACGCAGGACGATCGTGGAGGCCGCCGGCGCCGTCTTCGACGAACACGGGTACGCGGCGAGCACCATCGCGATGGTGCTGGAGCGGGCCGAAGTCACCAAAGGGGCCCTCTACTTCCACTTCGCCTCCAAGGAGTCCCTGGCGCAGGCGGTGCTCGACGAGCAGTTGTCGCTGGGTGCCGTACCGCCGCATCCGTGCAAGGTGCAGGAGATCGTCGACATGACGTTCGTCTTCGGAGAGCGGCTGCGGACCAACTCCCTGCTGAAGGGGAGCGTGCGGCTGACGGTGGACCAGTGCGCACCGCCCGGCGTCGATCACACGGGGCCGTTCCGGCAGTGGAGCGAGCACCTGGTGGCGATGCTGCAAGGGGCCCGGGACCAGGGCGAGTTGCTGCCCACGGTCGAGCCGCGGGACACGGCGGATCTGCTGGTCGGGGCGTTCGCCGGGGTGCAGTTGATGTCACGGGCGCTGCACGGGCGGGAGGATCTCGGGCACCGGATCTCCGTGATGTGGGCCCATCTGCTGCCGAGCATCGCGGTGCCGGGGCTGCTGGTCGGACTCGACAGCCGACCCGACCGCGGGACACGGGTGCTGGCGTCCCTCGGGAGCGGTGAACTGGTGGGCGCCGAGGCGTGATCGGGGACGGCCGGTGACGGACGGACGACATACGAGAGGGGCCGGCCGGTGCCCCATCCGCACCGGCCGGCCCACTCGTTCCCGGGAGTTCGCTCAGAAGGTCAGCTTCCAGCCGTTGAGCGTGCCCGTGTCCTGCGCGGCCGTGTCCTGGACGCGGAGCTTCCAGGTGCCGTTGGCCGTCTCGGAGGAGGCGTTCACGGTGTAGGTGGTGTTGACGTTGTCCGCGGAGTCCGAGGAGCTCGCCGGCTTCAGGCTGTACACCGTGCCGTCCGGGGCGACGAGGCTGATCGCCAGGTCACCGCGGTAGGTGTGGGTGATGTCGACGCCGACCTGGAGGGCCGAGGGGGCGTTGCCGGTGCGGCCGCTGACGGCGATGGGGGACTCGATCGCCGAGCCGTTGTCCGGGATGGAGACGGCGGTGGTGCTGGAGAAGGTCGTCCCCGTGGTCGTACCGCCGCCGCTGACGGCCGCCACCGTCTTCGCCGCGTCGGCCAGGCCCGCGCCGCAGCCGCCGGAGCAGGCGCCGGGCAGCGGACGGGCGTTGTTCTTGATGGCGGTCTCGATCTGCGCCGGGGTCAGCGCGGAGTTCGCCGACTTCACCAGCGCGACCAGGCCCGCGATGTGCGGGGTGGCCATGCTGGTGCCCTGGTAGTAGTCGTACGACTCCGAGGACGGCGTCGAGGAACCGGAGTTGAGCGTGGACAGGATGCCGTTGGCGGTTCCGGTGCTGGTCTGGCCGCCGGGCGCCGAGATGTCCACGAGGGAGCCGTAGTTGGAGTACGAGGCCTTGGCGCCGGAGCGGTTGGTCGCGGCGACCGAGATGATGTTGTTGCAGTTGCCCGGCGAGTGGCCGGAGACGTTCTCGTTGTCGTTGCCGGCGGCCACCACGACGGTCGTGCCGCGGCTGACGGCGTTGTTGATGGCGGTCTGGGTCGCCGAGGTGCAGGCGCCGTCGCCGCCGAGGCTCATGTTGATGACCTTGGCGACGTTGGTGTTGGCGGGCACGCCGGAGACGGTGCCGCCGGACGCCCAGGTGATGCCGTCGATGATGTCGGAGTCGTAGCCGCCGCACTTGCCGAGCACGCGCACCGGGGAGATCTTCGCGCCGTACGCGATGCCCGCGACGCCCTTGCCGTTGTTGGTGACCGCGGCGATGGTGCCGGCGACGTGCGTGCCGTGCCAGGAGGAGGTGGAGGCCGGGATGCCGGCGCCGCACTCGTTGGCCGCGTAGTAGTCGCCCGGGTCGGCGGGGTTGCTGTCGCGGCCGTTGCCGTCGACGGAGACCGCGGTGTCGGAGATAAAGTCGTAGCCGCCGACGATGTTCGCGGCGAGGTCGCTGTGGGCGACGTAGCCGGTGTCGATGACGGCGACGGTGACGCCGGTGCCGGTGGACTTCGCCCAGGCACCCGGCACGTTCATGCCGGCCGTGGACTCGAACAGGTCCCACTGCTTGGCGTACTCGGTGTCGTTCGGGTCGGCCTGCGGCTTGTTGAGGCGGTCCGGCACGACGTAGGCGACCTGCGGGTCGGCCTTGAACTCGGCGACGGCGTCCGCCACTTCGGCCTTGCTGGGGTCGGCGCCCAGGTCGACGAGGGCGGCGCCGGTGCCGAGTCTGCGCTGGAAGTCGGCGTCCTTGGCGGCGGCGTCGGCCTCGGCGGCCTTGTTCGAGGTGGCCTCGGCCGCGCCGGACTTGTAGCCGACGATCAGGCGCTCGGCCTGGACGCCGGGGGCGGCCTCGGTGAGCGCGGCCGGGACGGCGGCCTCCTGTGCGGGGGCGTCCTGGGCGACGGCGACGGAGGCCGTGCCGACGGAGAGGAGGGCCGCGGAGACGGCGGCGGCGGATATCAGCTTCCGCCGGAGGGACGGGGAGGTACGCAAGGGCTTGCCTTTCGGGGCCGTGCTCCGGGCAGCGCGGAGCAGCAGTCGAATCGCTTCGTCGATGAAGCGGCGGGGGGTGAAGCCAGGAGCGCGGGGCCGGCCAAGAGGGGGAAGCGTGACCCGTTCGGGGTTGCCTGTGGGTCAGCTGTGGTCGAACGATAGGCAAAGAGCAGGTCATGCGGATACAGGGGAAACCCTTGACCCGGCCGGAAAGCCACCCTCTACGGTGGCCGGTTGACCGGGGATGGCCTCTTTGCCCGCGTCTGCGCGAAGGCGGAGGGGGTCGATCCCGGTGCGCCGGTGAACGCGAGGGGGCCGCGCCCCGTACTGCACGGAAGCCCGTCGTTCCCGCGCCGCCCGAGGAGGCGTTCCGGATGGCCCGGATGCCCTGGACATCAACTCGCCGTACGAGTGCGGCGATCGCCGCCCTGTCCCCGTTCCTGCTGACCGTGTTCGCGGCGGCGCCCGCGCAGGCCCACGGCGCTCCCACGGATCCGGTCAGCCGGGTCTTCGGCTGCTCCCCCGACGGCGACTCCTCGGGCACGGCCGCGTGTCGGGCGGCCGTGGCGGCGAACGGCTCGCCCTTCACGGCGTGGGACAACCTGAGGGTCCCGAACGTGAACGGCCGGGACCGGCAGACGATCCCGGACGGAAAGCTGTGCAGCGGCGGCCTGCCCGCCTACAAGGGGCTCGACCTGGCCCGCTCCGACTGGCCGTCCACGCGCCTGTCCCCCGGCGCGACCCTGACCATGAAGTACGTCTCGACGATCCCGCACACCGGCACGTTCCGCATGTACCTCACCGAGCCGGGCTACGACCCGTCGAAGCCGCTGAAGTGGTCCGATCTCCCGGAGCGGCCGTTCGCCGAGGTGAAGGACCCGGCGCTGACGGACGGCGCGTACCGGATCAGGATGACGCTGCCGAAGGACCGGACGGGCCGGCAGGTGCTGTACACGATCTGGCAGAACAGCAGTACGCCGGACACGTACTACTCGTGCTCGGACGTGGTGTTCCCGGCGGCGGCGGCCGAGGACAGCGGTGCCGGGACGGGGGCCGCCGCTTCCCCGGCCCCGTCGAGGACCGCGAAGAAGGAGCCCGTGAGGAGTCCGGCGCCGACCACCGCCGCCGCCGTTGTCTCGCCGACACCTTCCGTGGCCCGTTCGGCGGGCGGTGCGGTGCCTGACTCCACTCCGGTGGCGGCCGACGCGGATCCCGGCTCCGGTCCGTCCGCTCCCATGATGGCGGGCGGCGCCGCCGCGGTGCTGGTGCTCACCGGGGGCGCCGCCCTGGCGCTTCGTCTGCGCCGACGCTGAACTACGCGGTTACGGAGTTCAGTTGACGTAGACCGGCTCGCCGTCCGCGGTCACCGGGCTGTACTTCGCGGTCCAGAAACCGCTGGCGGGGCAGAGCGAGGAACCGGACGTCCGGCTGAACTGCTGGTTGGCGAACTTGATGCTGTTGTCGGAGTTGTCGGCCGTGCCGGACAGGCCGGACGCCGCCTGGTAGACACAGCTCACGCTGCCCAGCAGGGTGCGCAGCACGACGGTGGTCTGGATGGCGGAACCGCTCGCCGGGGTCACGGTGACGGTGCCGTCGGAGGAGACGGCGGTGGTGTACGGCAGGTTGTTCACGGTGATGCTGGTGACGCCGAGGACGCCGACCACGTTCGAGGTGCAGTTGCTGAAGGTCTGCCCGGTCAGGGACTCGGTGGCGGTGCCCGGCGCGGTGGGGTTGCTGCCGACCGTGGCGCTGAAGGTGGACGCCGAGCAGGTGATCCCGCTGGTGCCGGTCGAGCTGGAGTAGAGGGTGGCGGTGGTGCCGGTGGCCAGGGAGGCGCTGATGGCCGTGCCCTCGGCGACGTTGGCGCCGCCGACCGAGCCGGTGGTGAGGACCGCGACATCGGCCGCCGCGGCGGGCGCGGACGCGGCCACCGCGACGGGGAGCGCGAAGGCGGCGGCAGCGGCGGTGAGGGAGAGCAGAGAACGCATACGCATGGGGGATTGCCTCTTTCGTGAGGTGAGGGTGGGTGTGGGGGGCGCGGACGCGCGTCGGCGTCCACCGTTGCCGGCCCGTCACGCCTTCTCCGTACGTGACGGACCGGCAGCGGCATCAGGCCGGCGACCGGCCGGTTGCCCCATGGGGGAGGGCTCCGGTCGGGCCGGGCGAGAGATGGCGAGCCCGGTGCGGCCCAGGGGGGAAACGGCCGTTTCGGGTGCCGTGGAGGGTGGGACTCGGGCGGTGAAGAGCCCGTGAGGGACAGATGGTCCGGGAATGCGGGCAGGTGCCGCCCGACGGCTCGGATCCGGCGCCACGGATCCGGGGAAGCCACGAGAGTTGTAGACCTGATCAATCGTCAACGTCAAGGTGTTGCAAGGGAGTTGATCTTTGATCGACGGTTATTCATCACCGCCGACGACGTTGTTGATCACGGGTGGCACATAATCGACACCCTTTACTCACAACTTGCTTGACCCACGGGCGTAACCGCCGGTAACTTCCGAGGCGTTACTGCGGAGTACGGGTAAGCCCTTGCAGCCGCCGGGGGTTGGGAGGAGACGTACACCGCAGCCGCTGTCCGCGCCAGGACAACAAGCCACTGAAGCCGCACATCCGCACGTGAGCCCCACTTGCGTTGACTATGCCCCTGGGAGCAGCACATGGCCTCGTCCGTCGGCACCACCTCCGAGACCCCCGAAAGCGGTTCCGCCCCCGAAGCCCCCGACAGCCCCGCGAGACGCGGGCGGGTCCGGGGCCGCCGAGCCGCGATCATGGCCGTGCCGGCCGTCGTGATCACCGCGGGCCTGGCGGTCGTGACCGCCCAGGGCGCCCTGGGCGTCCAGTTCGCCATCTCCGGCATGCCCTTCACGGTCACCGCGACGGAGCTCAACGGCACCGGCTTCGAGCAGTTCGGCGGCCTCGACAACATGGCGGACAACAGCCCGAACGCCGGCGACACCGGCGGCCAGGTGCTGGTCGTGACCTCCGCCATCAAGAGCGCCACCCTCACCAAGCTGTGCCAGAGCGTCGACCTGGGCGGCACCAACCTGCTCATCAAGGCGGGCGCCGGGAGCCGGAAGGTCGAGGCGACCGACCTCACCACGGACTCGACCGAGATGTCCGGCAACGCCTCCTTCAACAACATCGAGATCGGCAACGACGCCAGCACCCTCACCAAGGCGGGTGTGAAGGGACCCCTCGGCGTCTTCAGCCAGCAGGCCGACACCGTGCACATCGACGACCTGCGGCAGACCAACTACGCCACCACGGCAGGCGTGTTCAAGCTGCCCGGCCTCAAGCTCAGCTTCAGCAGCACGGGTTGCTGATGGAGGGCCAGCAGCCGCAGGGCGTCCAGCAGCCCGCGGTCAGCCAGGACGCGTTCACCCGCTGGGTGTACGGACGCCCCTTCTTCGGCGGGCTGTGGCTCACGCTGGGCGGGGCATGGATCCTGCTCACCATGAAGGCCTCGTTGAAGGTCGTCCTCCATGTCGGGATGCAGGGAGTGGCGGGCTACCTCCTGCCGACCCTGATGGTGCTGCTGGGGCTGCTGATCCTCTTCAGCCCCGCCCAGCGCCTGTTCTACTCGATCACCGGCGTCCTGATCTCCCTGGGCACCTGGGTCACCTCGAACCTGGGCGGGTTCATGGTGGGCCTGCTGCTGGGGGTCGTGGGCAGCGTGCTGACCTTCGGCTGGCTGCCCGACCAGGAGCCGCGGGTGAGCCGCCGCGACCGGCACGGACCGGCCCAGCGGGCGTCCGAGGACGGGCCGGCGACCGGAACGGACCAGGCCGGTACCGACACCCGCACGGCTCAGGCCGTGCCGGCCACCGGTCTGCCGAGGGCCGCCCAGTAGTCCCGGACGCGGGGGCCGCTCCCGCAGCCGGATCGCGCGTCCGCCTTCCCCTCCCGGGGCCCGACCGCGCGGGCACGCCCGTCACACGCCGGGCAGCCCGCGCGGTTCGACGCGTTCCTCCACCGCCGTGTCGCCGTCGCGCGTGACGACGTATGCGCCCTTGCCGGGCACCTCGGTCACCGCCTCGACGAGTTCGGTGCCGCGGTAGACCAGTCCCACACCGTCGTCCGTGCAGTGGGTGACGGGCAGGGTGCCGTCGGCCACGAGCCGGTGGACCAGGGGACGGCGGCCCGGATCGCTGTCGTAGTGCACCCCGTTGCCGTACGGCAGGAAGCCCAACGCGTCGGTGAGCGGGCGGAGTTCGGGGCCGTACGAGTCGGTGGTGCCGCCCTCGAACCAGCACAGCGATCCCGCGCTGACCCCGCTGAGCACCACGCCGGACTCCCAGGCCCGGCGCATGATCCGGTCGAGGCCGTGCACCCGCCACACGGCGAGCAGGTTCGCCACCGAGCCGCCCATCACCCACACCACGTCCTGCTCCAGGACGGTGCCCTCGACGTCGTCCAGGTTGGGCATGGGGAAGAGCTGGAGCGGCGTGAGGTCGAAACCGGCCACCCGTGCCGCCTCGTGCATCCGTGCCGTGAAGTGTTCGGCGTCCCCGACGGCCGTGCCGACGTACATCACGCGCGGCCTGCGGCCGTGGGCGCCCGAGAGGTCGACGGCGTGGTGCACCAGTGCGTGGAACGACACCATGGTGCGACCGCCGGTGCGGTGCCCTCCGGAGGTGGCGACGATCGTCGGTTCTACGGCCATTCACATGATCCTAGTCAGGCCCGGCGACCTGGACGACGGTCGCGTCCAGCAGGTTCACGGCCTCGCCGAGCAGCGGCGCGACGAGCGCGAGCCCTCGGGAGGGGGGCAGGTGGAGGAAAACGCACACCGGCCGGGGCGATCGGGGACGCGGACAGGGTGTGGGCATTCTCCTGCACACCGATGTGAAGATCATTACGATGCGGAACCGAGAAGTCATTACAAGGGGCTGATCACTTGACTACCGGCGGTCACACGCGGTTGGCTCCTGGCCAGTGAAAGTTCAACGGCCGCCGCGCCCGCGTTCCGGCCACACTTTCTCGTTCCGCCTGCCAGGCCGCACAGCGAGGTGCCGCACCCCATGAACACTCCTCCCCCACCTCGGACTTCCTTGAGATCCCTGCGCGTGGCCGCCCTCCTCTCCGTCGCTCTCCTGCTGCTCGCCGGCTGCTCCGGCGCCGGCGGCGACCGGCTCGGCGCGGGCACGGGCGCGGCGAACGGGGCGGACGCCGCCGGGCTGAAGATCGCCCTGATCACCCATGGCGGCGAGGGGGACGCCTTCTGGGAGCTCGTGCGGAAGGGCGCCGAGGCCGCCGCCGCCAAGGACGGCGTCGACCTGACGTACGCCAACGACTCCGATCCGACGGGACAGGCCCGGCTGGTGCGCGACGCGATCGGTGACCGGGTCGACGGCATCGCGGTGACCCTGGCGAAGCCGGCCGCGATGAAGGCCCCGGTGGCCGCGGCACGGGCGGCCGGCATCCCGGTGGTGGGCCTCAACTCCGGTATCGACGCCTGGAAGTCGCAGGGACTGCTGGAGTACTTCGGCCAGGACGAGATCGTGGCCGGCGCGGCCGTCGGGGACAAGCTGAACGGCCTGAGGGCCAAACACGTGCTGTGCGTCATCCACGAGCGGGGCAACGTCGCCCTGGAGGCGCGCTGCGCCGGTGTACGGAAGACGTTCGGCGGCGAGACCGAGAACGTGTACGTGGAGGGCACCGATCCCGAGGCCGTGGACGCCGTCCTCACGGCCAGGCTGCGGCAGGATCCCGGTATCGACGCGGTCGTCACGCTCGGCGCGCAGTTCGCGCTGGACGCCGTGGACTCGGTGAAGGCCGCGGGCAGCACGGCCCGGGTCGCCACCTTCGACCTCAACAACGACCTGGTCAAGGCGATCCGCGCCGGGACCGTGCAGTTCGCGGTGGACCAGCAGCCGTATCTCCAGGGCTACCTCGCGGTGGACTCGCTGTGGCTGTACCGGACCAACGGCAACATCAGCGGGGGCGGTGTGGCTCCCGTGCTCACCGGGCCCGCGTTCGTCACCCGGACGAACGTCGCCGCGGTCGCGAGGTTCGCCGCCGCCGGCACCCGTTGACCCTCCCGCCGCGAGCACGGCGGGAACCGACCACCGCAGCAGACGACCGCAGGAACCGACCGCAGGAAAACCCACTCCCCCTGACCGCCCAAGGACGACCATGCCCGACCGGAAAGGCGCCCGGCGCCGCCTCGGCTCCATACGTCTCTCCCTCATCATGCTGGCGCTGGTGCCGAGCGTCACGCTCGCCACGATGTGGGGTGTGACGACCACGCAGTTGTTCTCGGAAGGCCTACGGCTGCGCTCCCAGACCGAGCTGAGCAGGTCGACCGGCGCGATGGGCACCGAGGCCACGCTCGCGTTGCAGGGGGAACGCGCGGTGTCCGCCGCCTGGCTGGCCAAGGTGCCCGGTTCCCGCGCCGCCCTGGACGAGAAGCGGGCGGCCACCGACGCGGCGGTCGCCAAGCTCCTGCGGCGGTCCGACGAGATCCAGCGGGCCCCCTCGCGCATCGCCGACCAGCTCTACTCGGTCCTCGGCTCCGTGGGCAGCCTGGAGTACTACCGCGACCAGGTGGACCGGCCCACCGACATCACCGCCCAACAGGCCCTCGACCAGTACACGTCGATCATCGACGACCAGATCCACGCCTTCCAGCAGCTCTCGCAGGTCGACGACGGCGACCTCACCTCGCAGGCCGAGCCGCTCGTCGCCCTCGAACACGCGGCGGAGCTGATGTCACAGGAGGACGTGGCCCTCACCCTGGCCTGGCCGTCCGGGCATCTCGACGAGAAGGCCTGGGAGCACTTCGTCCAGCTGGTGAACACGCGCCGCTGGCTCGTCGAGGACCAGATCGTGCCCGCGTTGAGCGGCGACGCGAAGACGCAGACCCAGCGGATCCTGGCGAGCGCGGACTGGCGGACCCTCACGACGGTCGAGGACCAGGTCCTCGCCGCGCGGCCGGCCGACGGCACGGGGCGGGTGGCCCTGCCGGACGCGGGCAAGCGGTGGGCCGCGGCCATGCAGCAGGTCTCCGTCCGCTACACCGACCTGATCCGGCAGCAGACCTCGGGGCTGCTGACCCGGAGCGCGGACAAGGCCTACGAGCAGCTCCTGACCGCGGCCTCGCTCAGCGCGGGCGGACTGATCGCGCTGCTGGTCTGCCTCGTCATGTCCTGGCGGATCACCCGCTCGCTGTCCCGGCGACTGCGGGGTCTGCGGGAGGCCACGCTGGGCCTCGCCCAGGAGCGGCTGCCTGACGTGGTGGCGCGGCTGGAGCGCGGCGAGAAGGTCGATGTGGACCGGGCCGCGCCGGAGCTGGACTACGGCTCCGACGAACTCGGGCAGGTGGCCAAGGCGTTCAACACGGCGCAGCGCACGGCCGTGGTGACCGCCGTCGAACTCGCCGACACCCGGCGCGGGTTCCAGAAGGTGATCCTCGGGATCGCCCGGCAGAGCCAGAACCTGGTCAACCTCCAGCTCAGCCGGCTGGACACACTGGAGCGCGAGCACCAGGACCCGGACGTCCTGTCGGGACTGTACGAACTCGACTCCACGGCCAGCCAGTTGCGGCGGTACGAGGAGAACCTGGTCATCATCAGCGGCGGACAGCCGCGGCGCAGCTGGACCGAGCCGGTCGCGCTGATCGACATCCTGCGCAGCGCGGTGGGCGAGGTCGCCGAGTACCAGCGGGTGGAGGTGCGCACCGAGGAGGAGGTCTGCCTGGCCCCGCCCGCGGTCGCGGACGTGATCCACCTGCTGGCCGAACTGATCGAGAACGCGACGCTGTACTCCCCCGCGCCGAGTCCCGTCGGGGTGCGGGCCGGGCTGGTCGCCAAGGGGCTGGCCGTCGAGGTCGAGGACCGGGGCCTTGGCATGTCGGAGGACGAGTACGCCGCCTTCAACGCCCACCTGGCCGAGGCACCCAAGTTCGACGTGGTCGCCCTCGCCGACGATCTGCGCCTCGGCATGTTCGTCATCGCCCGCCTCGCCAACCGCCACGGCATCCAGGTGACCCTGCGCTCCTCGCCGTACGGCGGAACGACGGCCATCGTCCTGATCCCGCACGAGATCGTCGTACGGGACGAGGACGGGGCGGAGGGCCGGCACGGGGTGACGGCAGCGGAGACGGCGGGCGTGACGGCCGGGAAGACCGGTGGCGTGACCGGCGAGGAGACGGAGCCGAGCCGCAGGAAGGACCCGGCCGGGGTCGAGGCCCCCACCGGTACGGAAGGTACGGCGGACTCGGCCGACGCCCCGGGATCCGCAGACCCGGCCGCAGCGGTGGCTGTGCCGGACGCGGAGTCGGCGGCCGGGCCGGAGTCGGCGTCCGATCGGGCGCAGCCCCGGCCGCTCTCCGGGGCGCGTGCCACCGTCACCCCCCGCCCCGACGGCCTCACCCCGCTCCCCCGGCGGGTGCCGCAGACGAGCCTCGCCGTCGAACTGCGCGAGGAGGCCGCGGCCACCCCGGAGGAGGACGCCGACGAGTTCACCGCGGACCACGCGGCCTCCTCGCTCGCCGGGTTCCAGCGCGGCACACTCCGCGCCCGGGACGAGGACGACCTCCTCGACACCCCCAAGGACCCGTCCGCGCGGCCGGCCCCCACCGCCGAGCCGGAGAAGGTGCCCGCTCATGGGACCGACCCGCTCGACACCCCCGGGGAAGTGGGCACCGCCGACCCGAACGGCCCGCCCGGCGCCCCGGAAGCCCCGGCCCCCGCCGGGATCCACGTCCCGCAGGACCGGCCCGTCGCCGCCCGTGCTCCCCACACCGATCGCTCATGAAGGACACGCCATGACACGCCCCACCCCTGCCACGCACACCCAGCTCGACCAGTTGCTCACCGGACTCGTGGAGCGGGTCGCCGACGTGACGCAGGCGGTCGTGCTCTCCGAGGACGGGCTGGTCGTCAGCAAGTCCACCGGGTTCCTGCGCGACGACGCCGAGCGGCTGGCGGCGACCGCGTCCGGTCTGATGAGCCTGAGCAAGGGCGTCAGCATGGACTTCCGGGGCGGCCCGGTGCGCCAGGCGCTCATCGAGATGGCCAACAGTTTCCTGATCCTCACCTCCGCGGGACCCGGCGCCCACCTCGTCGTCCTCACCGGACCGAACGCCGATGTCGGGGTGGTGGCGTACCAGATGAACATGCTGGTGAAGAAGATCGGCGAGCACCTCAGCGCGGCACCACGGGCCGGCATCGGCCCCACCGGCGGGTGAGGTGACCGACAGTGACGCGCCCGGCCGGCTGGTGCGACCGTTCGCCCTGACCGGGGGGCGGACCCGGCCCAGCCGGGCCGACTTCACCCTCATCACGACGGTGACCGCGGTGGACCCGCCACCGGAGGGTGCCCCGCGCCCGCAGGCCGAGCAGACCCGCATCCTGCGCCGGTGCGTCCGCCCGGTCGCCGTGGCGGAGCTGGCCGCGCTGCTCGACCTCCCGGTCAGCGTGGTCGTGATCATGCTGTGCGATCTGCTGGAGGCGGGTCTGATCACCGCGCACCCGCCGCGCCTCGTCTCGCCCCGCTCCCCGGACCTGGACCTGTTGCAGAAAGTGAGGGAAGGCCTTGGCCGGCTCTGACACGCTCGCCGCCGGGACAGCCGGTACTCCCGCCGCCCCCGACACCGTCAAGATCCTCATCGCGGGGGGCTTCGGCGTCGGCAAGACCACGATGGTGGGGTCGGTCAGCGAGATCACCCCGCTGCGCACGGAGGAGCCCCTCACCGTCGCGGGCCTGGGCGTCGACGACCTCGCGGGGATCGAGGAGAAGCGGGCCACCACCGTGGCCATGGACTTCGGCCGCATCACCATCAGCGACGAACTCGTGCTCTACCTCTTCGGCACGCCGGGCCAGCAGCGGTTCTGGTTCATGTGGAACGACCTCGCCGTCGGTGCCCTGGGCGCGGTCGTCCTGATCGACGTCCGCCGCCCCGAGTCGAGCTTCGCCGCCGTGGACTTCTTCGAACGCCGGCGCATCCCCTTCGTCGTCGCCGTGAACGGCTTCGACGGCCGGCACCCGTACCCGGCCGAGGACATCAGGGAGTCCCTCGCGCTCCCGGAGGACGTCCCGGTGGTGCTGTGCGACGCCCGCCGACGCGAGTCGTCCCGGGACGTACTGATCGCCCTCCTGGACCTGCTGATCGCCGCGGCGGTCGACTAGGTCCGGCAACGACCGACCGGGCCCGCACAGCCCGTCGCTCAACCACCGACGCCCAGCCCCGGCGCGGAAACCACACGCGCCGGTCGACCAGGGCCCGTGCCACGGCCATCGGACGTCGCACCCCCGCATCGACGCCTGCGCGACCCGGCGAAGGAAACACCGGTCCTCGCCCTCAACGCCACGACCACACAAGTGGCCCCGCACGCCCCGAACCGGCAACGACCAACCGGCACGCAACCACCGACGCCCGACCCCGGCGCGGAAACCACACGCGCCGGTCGACCAGGGCCCGTGCCACGGCACACCGGCCGGTGGCTTGGCCGTCGGACGCCACGGCCACACAAGTGACCCTGCACGCACCGAACTTGACCAACAGGAACTCAACCACCTACGAACAGCCACCGGCGCGGAAACCGCACGGCGGCGGTCGACCAGGGCCAGTGTCATGAGAGGCGCGGCACACCGGCCCGTGGCAGCACCATCGGACGCCACGCCCCCGCATCGACGTCCGCGCGACCCGGCGAAGAAAACACCGGTCCTCGCCCCCAACGCCACAACCACACAAGTGGTCCCGCACGCCCCGAACCGGCAACGACCCACCGGCACGCAACCACCGACGCCCGGCCCCGGCGCGGGAACCGCTCCGCGTCGGTGGCCGGGCCGTGTCGGCCTGGCGGGGTCGTCAGCCGAGGCCGTTGGACTTCAGCCAGGCCTTCGCCACCTGGCGGGGTCGTCAGCCGAGGCCGTTGGACTTCAGCCAGGACTTCGCCACGTCCAGCGGGTCCTCGTTCTCGAGCTGGACCTTGGTGTCCATGTCGAGGAGCGCCTTCGTGTCCAGCTTGGCCGAGACCGCGTTCAGGGCGGCCACGCCCTCCTGGGTGAGGCCGGACTTGTAGACCAGCGGGGTCACGTTCGCGAAGCCGAAGAGGTTCTTCGGGTCCTGGAGGACGACGAACTTCTCCTTGGTGATGGTCGGGTCGGTCGTGAAGATGTCCGCGGCCTGGACGGTGTTCTTCTTCAGGGCCGCCTGGGTCAGCGGACCGCCCGCGTCGAGAGCCTTGAAGGACTTGAACTTCAGGCCGTACTGGGACTCCAGGCCCAGCAGGCCCTGCTGCCGGGTCTGGAACTCCGGCGAACCGCCGATGACCAGGTCCGGGGCGATGTCCTTGAGGTCGGCGAGCGTGGAGGAGGAGGTCAGGTCGTACTTCTTCGCGGTGGCCGCGTTGACGCTGACCGAGTCCTTGTCCTCCGCGGGCGCCGAGTCGAGCAGCGTCAGCTTGGGGTCGAGCTTGGCCTTGACCGCGGCGTTCACGGCCTCGGCGGACTCCTGCGCCGCGTCCTTGTCGAGGTAGGCCAGCAGGGAGCCGTTGTACTCGGGCAGGACGGTGATGGAGCCGTTCTTCAGCAGCCCGTAAGTGGTCTCGCGGCTGCCGATGTTGGGCTTGTAGGTGACCTTGATGCCCTTCGCCTTCAGGGCCTCGCCGTAGATGTCGGCGAGCAGGATGCTCTCGGCGAAGTTGTTCGAGCCGACGACGACGGTGTCGCCGCTGCCGGCGGCGCCCGTGTCCTCGTTCAGCGGGTCGGAGGTGTCGTCGGAGGACCCGCACCCGGCCAGCAGCACCGTGGCGGCGGCGAGCGCGACGGCGGCCACGCCGGGGTTCTTCCTGAGGGACCTGCGGTGTGCGGCGGTAGAAGTCACGATTCCCGTTCCGGAACTCTGGGGATGCACAGTGGTCAGGGCGTTCGTGCGGGGAAGCCCTCGTACTGATCCAATCCAGCCAGTTCTTCCTCAGTCAAGACCGGCCTGGTCACAATTGGCGTCGGTCCGTGGTCGGTTGTGAAGGAAGCGCGAAACCGGCACGCGGGGTGCGACTCGGGTTGTAACGGATTCTTGACTCAGGGCGGCAACAAGCGCTGTCCGAAGAGGCTGTAGTCTCGCCGCAGTTGGCGCCGGTCACACAGGCGTGCAGGAGCCACTCAAGTGTCCCTACGCACCGTCCCGTAGCGATCAGAATCGGTCAGAAGCGCTCACACGCGCCGGCCGAGACACCCACGAAGGAGGGCTGGTGTCCACGAACGAGGTGGACGCGTCCACCCGGTCGGCACCGCCGCCCAACCGGGACGGCGCACGCGGCGACCGGGGCTTGCGGGACTTCGCCGAGCGCTGGCCGTTCCGGCGCAAGCTGAACATCCTGGTCGGGGTGCCCCTCGCGGTGGTCGCCGTCCTGCTGGCGTATCTCTTCGCCGACCAGGTCGGCCAGTCCCAGGACGCCTCGGACGCGGCCCAGCTCGTGCGGGACAGCGCCCAAGTGGCCAAGCTCGTCGGGCAGTTGGAGGCCGAGCACCAGCAGGCGGTCCTGCTTTCCGTGCGCCACCAGTCCACCTGGGACGGCAACACGCCCTCGCGGACCGCCTACCGCGAGGCGCAGATCCGCGTGGACAACCAGGTCGAGAAGGTCCACGAGGTCTTCGGCGACCGGCTGCCGCAGGAGGAGGCGCAGGCCCTTCGCGAGGTCAAGGGCCTGGAGGACCTGCGCGAGACCATCGAGAAGGCCTACCTGCCCGCCGACAACATCGACCCGGCCTACAGCGACGCCGCCAAGGGCCTGATCGACGGCCTCGGGCTCGACCGCAACCCGGCCCTCGCCGCCACCTTCACCGGCAACCTGCTCGACTCGCTGCTGCGCGCCGACGCCGCGCACGGTGCCTTCGAGACCGGCGTCTTCTCCGCGACGACCGGCGACTCCAACGCCCTCATCGAGCTGATCGGCGCGATCGGCTCCTACGACGAGTACACCCACCAGGTCGAACGCTTCGGCCGGTTCGCCACGGCGGAACAGGCCGAGGCACTGGGCGACATCGAGCACAACAGGGCGCAGGCGACGATCGCCCGGCAGTACGCCGAGCTCCAGATCGACCCCGGCTCGCTCCAGGCGCAGACCCCGGCCGAGATCAAGGACGCCTTCCAGACGGCGCTCGACTCCTACCCGGACTACCGCAGCCAGGCCCGGACCCGGCTGAAGACCACCACCTCGCTCATCGACCAGATCGCCGACCGCGCCGACACCGCCTCCCGCAACGCGCGCTCGAACGCGGCCTGGCTGCTCGGATCGGCCCTGCTCGGTTTCGTGCTCTGGCTCGCCTTCTCGGTCGCCGTACGGCGCTCGGTGGTGCGCCCGGTGCAGGCGCTCACCGGTGCCGCCAAGCAGGTCGCCGAGGTGGCGGGCCGTGAGCTCGCCCGGGTGGCCGACGACGACACCGAGGACACCGGGACACCGCTGCTCCAGGAGATGCCGGTCACCGCGAAGGACGAGATCGGTGACCTCGCCGACGTGTTCAACCAGGTGCAGACCACCGCGGTCGCGCTGCTGGAGCGCCAGGTGCTCAGCCGCCGCAACGTCGCCGAGATGTTCGGCAACGTGGGCCGCCGGGTCAGCAACCTGACCACCCGGCAGCTGGCCCTGATCGACGCGGTCGAGCGCGGCGAGACCGACCCGGCGCTCCTGGAACGCCTCTACAGCATCGACCACATCGCGGTCCGCCTGCGCCGCAACGCCGACAGCCTGATGCTGCTCGCCGGCATCCGCGAGACCGTCCTCGACTCGGGGCCGCTCGCCCTCACCAACGTGGTCCGTGCCGCGCTCGGCCAGATCGAGGGCTTCCAGCGGGTCTCCCTCCAGGCCGGCACGGAGGTCATGGTCGAGCCGGACATCATCGGCGACCTCACCCTGATGGTGGCCGAACTCGTCGAGAACGCGGTGTCCTTCTCGCCCGCCGGCAGCCCCGTCGAGGTCATCGTCAAGGACAGCCGCGAGGGCGCGCTGGTCGTGATCTCCGACCACGGTCTCGGCATGAGCCCCGAGCGCCTGGAGGAGGAGAACTCCCGCCTCGTCCGCCGCGAACGCCTCGACCTCGTCCCGACGAAGGTGCTCGGCCTGTTCGTGGTCGGCACCCTGGCCCGCCGCTGGGAGGTGGGCGTGGTCCTCTCCCGCACCCCCGGCGGCGGTGTCACGGCCGAGGTGACCATCCCCTCCTCCCTCCTGCTGACGACGAGCCCGGTCGCGGTCGCCGCCGGCGCGGTACCGGGCCCGGCGGCGGCCTCCCCTGCGGTCCCGGCGGCGGCCCCGGGAGCACGCCCGGCACCCGCCTGGGCTTCGGACACCGGCCCGGACACGACACCGGCCCCGGATCCGGTCCGGGCCACAGGTCCTACGGCCGTACGGCCCGACTCCGGCCAGGAGGCCGCCGCGAGCCCGCCGACCCGGGGTACCGCGGCCACCGGGCCCGGCGCCACGGGAACGGCTTCCAGCGACGGCGACGGCGAGCACGCACCCCTCCCCCGCCGGATCCCGCAGCGCGACACCGAACCCTCCTCCTCCACAACCCCGTTCATCCCGAAGGCCCGCACCGGCGAGGCATCCGCAACCGGGGCCGAGAACGACGGTTCCCGCCCCCTGAGGCGCCGGGTCCGCGGTGCCACGCTGCGCACCACCCTCGGTGCCGACGCCGTACCGAAGACCGCTCCGCTCCAGCCCGCCGACGCGGAGGCCGTTCGCGAGGCGCTCGACGAGTTCGAGGCGGCCGTGGAGCGCGCCCACCGGGACAGCGAGACCGGCAGCCACCCCAGACCCGTCCTCAGGCACGACGTGGAAACCCAGCAGAGCGCATCCAACCCCCCGCACGATCAGAACCACTCCCCGGAAGGAGCGGAGCAGTGAGCACGTCCACAGGTGACACGCCTACGGAAGGCACCACGCCCGCCGACCTGCAGGCCGCCGCAGCCGACTTCACCTGGCTGCTGAACCGTTTCGCGACGGAGACCGCGGGCGTCGTCGACGCCATCGCCGTGTCCTCGGACGGGCTGCTCATCGCCGTCTCGGAGCTGCGTGAGCACGCGGACTCCGAGCGCCTCGCCGCGATCGTCTCCGGCATCACGAGCCTGGCCGCCGGAGCCTCCGGCAACTACGGCCTCGGCGGCCTCAACAAGGTCATCATCGACCTGGAGGGCGGCCACGTCCTGGTCTCGGCGATCGGCAGCGGCGCCGTGCTCGGCGTCGTCACCGACAAGGAGGCCAAGCTCGGCAACATCGCGTACGAGATGACGCTGTTCGCGAACCGCGCCGGTGCCGCGCTCAGCCCCCAGCTCGTACTCGAACTGAAGAACAGCGTCGGCGCCGCGTCGAAGCGCTGACCGAGGAGGAAGCGCAGTCATGGCGGACGGCAGCACGCCTCCGGACCCGGAGCCGGGCGGTCCCGTACCCGCCGTACGGCCGTTCCTCGTCACCGCCGGGCGGGTGGCACCCGATCCGTCCGGCCGGACGATGCCCGTGGAGACCCAGGTGGTGGCCACCGCCGAGGGGCTCGCCGTGCTCGACCGGCTGGCCTTCGAAGAGCACGACATCGTCGCCGCGTGCCGGATCCCGCAGTCCATCGCGGAGATCGCGGCCCGGCTGCGGCTGCACCTGAACGTGGTGCGGATCCTCGCCGAGGACCTGCGCTCGGCGGGGCAGCTGACGGTGCACGTGCCCGACTCCGGCGTCACGCACGACGCCTCCGTCCTGCGCAGGCTCATCGACGGCCTGCGCGCCATCCCCGACTCCCGAGGGGTACTCCGTGACACCGACTGAACCGGCCTCCCGGCCCTCGGCCGCGCCCTCCGCCGCCGTACGACCGCCGCTGCCGGTCAAAATGGTGATCGCGGGCGGCTTCGGGGTGGGCAAGACCACCGCGGTCGGCTCCATCTCCGAGATCGAGCCGCTGACCACGGAGGCCGCCATCACCGAGGTCGCCGCGGGGGTGGACGACCTGAGCCACACCCCGCGCAAGACCACGACCACGGTCGCGATGGATTTCGGCTGCATCACGGTCGACCCGACCCTGAAGCTGTACCTGTTCGGCACGCCGGGCCAGGAGCGCTTCGGGTTCATGTGGGACGACATCGTCGAGGGCGCGGTCGGCGGGCTCGTCATCGTCGACACCCGGCGCCTCGACGACTGCTACGCCGCGGTCGACTACTTCGAGCACAAGCAGATCCCGTTCGCCGTCGCCGTCAACGCCTTCGACGGCAGGGTCGACCACACCCTGGACGAGGTCCGCTGGGCCCTCGACGTCAACGACCGCGTCCCGGTGATCGTGTTCGACGCGAGGGAGCGGGGTTCAGTGCGGGACGCGCTGCTGGTGGTCCTGGAACAGGCCTTGGCTCGTACAGAGGGCTGAGGAGCGCCCCTCAGGGGCGCGGGGAACTGCGCGACAAGCCACAACGGTGCCGCGGCCGCCAAGCAGCAGACTGCGGCACCCCGTCAGGCGCTCCTACGCACCCCGCGGGAAACGGTGAACCGACCAACTCCCCAGAACACCGCCAACGTCACCAACGCCAGCGCAGCGACCAGCGTCGCCCCACCCACGACCTTCTCGTAGTTCCGCTGATAGAGCCCGTCCACGATGTACCGCCCGAGCCCGCCCAAAGACACATACGCGGCGATCGTGGCCGTCGACACGATCTGGATGGCCGCCGACCGCAGCCCGCCGAGGATCAGCGGAAGGGCGACCGGCAGCTCGACCCGGAAGAGCACCTCCACCTCGTGCATGCCCATTCCCCGGGCCGCGTCCACCGGGGCGGGATCCACCGACCGCATCGCCTCGTAGGTGGTGACGAGGATCGGCGGCACGGCGAGGACGACCAGCGGGGTCATCACGTTGATCAGCCCGAACCCGAGCGAGAGGGTCATCAGCACCAGCAGGCCGAAGGTGGGCAGGGCCCGTCCGGCGACGGCGATGAAGGCCAGCGCGTTGCCGCCCCGACCGTAGTGCCCGGTGACGAGCCCCACCGGCAGTCCGATCGCCGCGGCGATGGCGAGGGCCTGAAGGGTGTACTGGACGTGCTCCCCCAGCCGCGTGGGAATCCCGTCGTAGCCCTGCCAGTGGGCGCTGTCGCTGAAGAAGGCGTTGATGAAGTTGAGGACGTTCACCGGGCGGCGACCTCCGGTTCGGGCCGCTGCGCGCGCCGCGCACGCGCGCCGCTCGGCATCCACGGCGTCAGGAGCAGTCGTACGGCGACCAGCAGCCCGTCGGCGAGGATCGCGAGGACCGCCATGGTCAGCACGGCGTTCACGGCGAGTTCGGGCCGGTTGTAGATGTTGGCGTCGTTGATGAGGTTGCCGAGCGCGCCCTGGTTGCCGATGAGCGCGCCGACGCTGACGAGGGAGATGCTCGACACGGTCGCCACCCGCAGCCCCGCGATGATGGCGGGCACGGCGATCGGCAACTGGACCTGGAGGTACCGGCGTACGGGTCCGAAGCCCATCGCCGTCGCGGCCGCGAGGGTCTCCTGCGGCACCGAGCGGACGCCGTCGACGATCGCCGGGACCAGGATCACGAGGGTGTAGACGGTGAGCGGGATCATCACCGTGAGTTCGGTCTGGCCGGTGTAGTCGATGAGCACCACGAAGAAGGCCAGCGACGGGATCGCGTACAGCACGGTCGTCACCCACAGCACGGGCGGGTACAGCCACCGGAAGCGCACGCAGAGCTGGGACAGCGGCAGGGCGATCAGCAGCCCGGCGAGGACCGGCAGCCCGGCCTCCCGGACGTGCAGGCCGACGAGACCGAGCCAGCTGTGCTGGAGGTCGCTGGGGATGTCGAAGAAGCCGTTCACCGGGCGGCCTTGGCGTCCGTACGGCCCTGTGCGTGCGCCCCGCGGATCGCCTCGCCGATGGCCTGCTGGGAGACCACCCCGGCCACCCGTCCCTCGGCGTCGACCCCGACCGCCCACCCGGTGGGCGAGAGCACGGCACAGTCGAGCGCGGCCCGCAGCGAGTCGGTGCCGGCGACGAACGGCCGCCCGTACGGCAGCAGTTGCCCGACGTCGACGCTCCCCGCCGTCAGGTCCCGCGGCTCGCTCCAGCCGAGGGGCCTGCCGTCCACGTCCGTGACGAGGAGGTAGGGGGCCTCGGCCGTGCCGGCGGCGGCGATCCGCTCGGCGGTGGCGTCGACCGCGACGACGGGTGCGGTGCGCAACCGCAGTCCGGAGGAAGGGAAGAAGGACAGCCGCCGGATGCCGCGGTCGGCGCCGAGGAAGTCCTCGACGAACGCGTCGGCGGGGTGGGAGAGCAGCTCGGCGGGCGGCGCGTACTGGGCGAGCTTGCCGCCGGTGCGCAGCACGGCGACCATCGTGCCGATCTTGACGGCCTCGTCGATGTCATGGGTGACGAAGACGATGGTCTTGCCCAACTCGTCCTGGATGCGCAGGAGTTCGTCCTGGAGGCCTTTGCGGACGATGGGGTCGACGGCCGAGAACGGCTCGTCCATCAGGAGCACCGGCGGATCGGCGGCGAGCGCCCGGGCCACACCGACGCGCTGCTGCTGTCCACCGGACAACTGGTAGGGGTAGCGCTTGGCGAGGGAGCCGTCGAGCCCGACCCGCTCCATCAGCTCCCGGGCCCGGGCCCGCGCCTTCTCCTTGCCCCAGCCCAGCATGCGGGGCACGGTGGCGATGTTGTCGACGATCGTGCGGTGCTGGAACAGCCCGGCGTTCTGGATGACGTAACCCATGGACCGGCGCAGTGTGTTGACCGGCTGCTGCCGGCTGTCCTTGCCGTCGATCAGGATGGTTCCCTCGCTGGGTTCGACCATCCGGTTGATCATGCGCAGGGTCGTCGTCTTGCCGCAGCCCGAGGGGCCGACGAGGACCGTGATCGAGCGGTCGGGTATCTCCAACGAGAGCCGGTCGACCGCCACCGTGCCGTCCGGGTACCGCTTGGTGACTGAATCTATCCGTATCAAAGCGCCGAATACCCTTCGGGTCTGGCAGAAGTTGTCCGCATTCGGCCGGTCCAGCAGGCCGTCCGGCAGAGTCTAGACGGCTTGTGTTGCAGACAATCGAACGGTGGGCAGCCCGGACCGCGGTCGTGGGTACCGGTCCGTGCGGCTCGTCACGGCGCGCCGCCGTACAGCGCGCGTCGGGCGGTGACCAGGGCCCGCCAGCGGGCGCGGGTGGGCTCCGGCCCGTCGAGCCATCGCGCCCGCGGCGGCCCGTCGTCGGGGAGGGGCCGCCCGGCCATGAAGCACACGAGGTCGCCGTAGTAGGCGTAGTCGCCGCCGTCGACCGTCTCCCGCAGGCGGGCGAGACACGCCTCCAGCCCGGCCCGGTCGGCGAGGACGGCGTGGTGGAAGGCGAGCGCGAGCTCGATCGCCGGGCGGGCGGCGGTGATCCCGGCGGTGGCCGCCTCGGCACGCAGGACCTGGGCGCGGCCCTCGATCTGGGCCGAGCCCGTGCCCGCGTCCCGCAGCAGGGCGGCGATGTGCGCGGTGAGGCGGGTGGCCCGCAGGTCCAGTCCCACCAGCAGGTGATGGGCGAGGTCCAGTTCGTCCTGGGCGACGGCGGGGTCGGTGAAGGCCAGGGTGAAGGCCCGTTGTGCCTGGGCGGTGGCGCGCTCGCCGGCGACGGCGTGCTCCTCGGCCTCGTCGCGGGCGGCCCGGTAGGCCTCGGCGGCGCGGGCCATGTCGCCCTGCACCCACCAGACGTCGCCGAGGACGCGGTGGTGGCGGCCGGCCCAGCCCAGGGTGTCGGCGGTCCGCAGGGCGGTGGGGAAGTCCCCTGCGAGACGGGCCAGGTGGGCGAGGCCGCGCCGGGCCGCGGGGGCGAGCCGTCCACCGCCCTCGGCGACCCGGCGCATCCCGTCCCGCGAGTCCTGTGAGCGGCCCAGGTCACGGTGGGCCTTGGCCCGGTAGTAGAGCGCCATGTCGCGCAGCTCCGGGGGCAGCAGCCCGGAGTCGACGACGGCGGTGAGCCGGGCGACGGTGCGTTCGCGGTGTTCGTGCTGGCGGCGGGCGAGCGCGCTGAGCGTCTCGACCAGGGCGTCGGCCGGGGTGCGCAGTGTGGGCGGGGCGGGCTCGTCGGGGGCGGGCGGGGCGAGCGGCTCCCACACGGAGTCGCCGACGTAGGCCCAGGCCGCGTCGGCGAGCCAGCCGAGGTCGAGGCCGAAGTCCCGTGCCAGGCGCAGTCCTTGGCGCAGGCAGTTGACCAGCAGCGCGCGGTCGGGTGCGGGCGCGGCGGCCCGGCGTTCGCCGATCGCCTCGAAGGCCCGTGCCGCCGCCCGCGTCCAGTCCCGCTCCGACCAGCGGTCGTCCGCCCGGTCACCGGCCGTACGGATGGTGGAGCGGATCACCCCGTGCAGGTGGTACGGCCAGACGGCGTGCGGATCGAACCGGACGAAGGGCCGCTCGACCATGCGCAGGGCGGCCGACTCGTAGGTCATTCCCGCCGCCCGGGAGGCGAGCGCCACGTCGAAGTTGTCGAGGAGGGAGACGGAGCGCAGGACGTGCCGCTCGTCGGGGGTGAGATCGCTGAGCGTCCTGACGATGAGTGCGGGGAAGTCGAGGTCGAGATCGGCCGGACGCGGCTCGCGCCCGGTACGCCGGATCGCCAGGAACCGCTGGACGGCCAGGTCGAGGTGGAGCGGCAGCCCGTGGGAGCGCGCGGTGATCACGGCGCGCACGTCGGGCCCCATGACGGGGGCGCCGTCCCGGGTCAGCCGCCGGGCGAGGTAGTCGTCGCAGTCTTCGGCGGAGAAGTCCCCTACGAGGATCTGGCGTGCCGGTCCCCGCGAGCCGGCGTCCGCGGGTCCACCGGGTACGGCGAGACCGGGCCAGGCCGAGGGGCCGGTCCAGTCGAGCTGCCCGTGCAGGGCCTCCTCGGCCCACTGGAGCCGGCTGCGTCCGGTGATGACGAAGAACGCGTTGGGCATGAGCCAGACGACCCGCTGGACCAGCCGTTCCAGATCCCGGTGGACGCGGTCGCCGACGTCCTCGAACGTGTCCAGGAGCACGACCGGCAGGACGGTCCGGCCCGGGGGCAGCCGGGCGAGCTCCCAGGCCAGCAGGTGCGGGTAGTAGGAAAGCGTGTCCAGACCGGGCTCGGCCTCCAGCAGGTCGGCCAGCCGGGAGCATCCCGCGAGCGCCCGGACCGAGGCCCGGTGGTCCCGCAGCGCCCGCACCAGGGCACCGGTGACCTGCCCGACCACCGCGCCGACGGTGCCGGGCAGCAGGACGGCCTGGGCGATGTCGGTGAGCGCGGACTGCATCTGCTGCGGTACGGCTTTGCCGAACCGGCGGCCGAGACCTCCGCGCAGGAACTCCTCCAGCGGCTCGCCCGGGTGGACGTGGTCCCAGTAGCGGCGCAGCGCGAGGTCGAAGGCGGGCAGCGGCCGGCCCAGTTCGGCGAGGGCGAGCCTGAGGGTGAGGACGACCCGCTCGAAGTCGGTTCCGGCCGAGCGGGCGAGATCGATCCGGACGGGCAGGACCCGGGTGTCCAACCGGACGGGCTCGCCCCACTGGACGGGCCGGTGCGTCTCGTGGGCCAGCGCGGCCTCCACCTTCCTCGCCAGCGTGGATTTGCCGATACCGCCGACGCCGTGGAAGACGAGGACGTTGTCACGCGGTGTCTCCAGGTCCTCGACGTCGAAGCCGGGTGCGGCGACGGCCCGCGCGTGCTCGGCGAGGGCGGTGGTGACCGCTTCCCACTGCTCCTGACGGTTGGTGAACTGTTCTTCGACCTGGATTCCCCGATCATTCGAACCGAACAGCGCACGAAGATCCAAATCGCGCCCGCCCACCTGCACCCCCCGGATATACCAGGATTTTATGCGCGGCCGAGCTGGGCATCCCATACTGGAACCGGCCATTCCAGTACTGCTCTACGTGTTCGCCATGGCGTACGAGTGTCACTGGCGACACAACCGCCCTAAGCTGTGGGCCCACGGAACGGGGGAAGCACACAGGCCTCTCCCTGCTCCGCTCCCGTACCACAAGCCACGGAGAGAAGCCGGTGGGGTTGACCATCAGGGACGCGGGTAGACACCCGGGCGAGACCGCCGACAAAAGAAACTCCGCGTGCATTCGCCACCCGTGGAAGACAGCCCTGACGGCCCTGGGAATTCGCCCTTCCGATAACGCCCCGGCCGAACAAGGCATCAAGGGACCTGCCGTGTCCGATCCGGAAAACCCACAGGGAACGCCCGCACCGAGCCCATCACTGCACCGCGATTCCAGCCACCGCGATTCCGGCGGATACGCGGTGGCGCTGGAATGCGTACAGCTCGTCATCGCCTGGTACAACAGCGCGATCTACGACGAGGAACACGCCTGTCCGCCCGACGCCGACCGCCTGGAGAAGCTGATCGCCGAGCGGGGCGAGTGCGTGGCCGCCCGCAAGTCCCTCTCCCACGCCGGTCCCGACGAGATCGGACGTGTGGCACGGGACTACGGGACGCGGTTCCGGCTGCTGACCGGCGTCAGTTGAGCGACAGGGGCATCAGCCTGCCGGCCAGTGCCGCGATGTCGTCCCATTCGGCGCCGTACTCAGGCAGCGTGCGGTGCAGTTCTTCCTGGTTCTCGAGGAAGACCTCCGCCTCGTCGCGGGTGTAGGGGCGCTCCCACTCCCTCCGCAGGGCCTCGACCGCCCCCCGGCCCAGGTGGCCGGCGGCGTCGCGCTCACTGTGATGGAGCACGGTGCCGTCGCGGCGCACGACCTTCAGGGAGTGCACCGCGGACTCCCGCTCGACCGCCGCGAGGACCTCGGCGAGGGCCGTGAAGCACACGTCGTGCCCGGCCACGGAGGTGAACCTGGCCTGCGGACTGGTCAGCGCCCGGGCGTAGCGCAGACTGATGCCCTGTCGGCTGTCCGCCTGGCGTACGGCCAGGACGACGAGTTCGACGCGGTAGCCCGCGGCCCGGTACAGCGCCGCGTCGTCCAGGAATTTGCGGTCCGGTCCCGGACTCAGCTCGATCACCACGTCACCGCGCAGGTCACGTACCAGGCTCTCCATCCGCCGCTGCCACTCCTGGTACACGGGGCGGATCCTTTCTCCGGCGGTGCGCGGGTCGGCCGCGAGGAGTTCCAGATACCGAGGGTGGGCGATCTTGAAGTCGTCCCCGCAGATCCGCGTCGCCTCGCGGCCGGAGGACACCAGGTGCCGGTTGTCGGTCTTTCCGGCGCCGGGCTGGGCCGCGAGACAGACGAGGCGCGGATCCTCCCGGGACACGACGGGATCGTAGTCGGGCCTGATGCGCTGCTCGAAAATCGACTCCATGTCGTCCGGTGACAGTGCGACAAGAACGTGCGAACAGGTATCGCAGGAACAACCCCGCTCGCGCGGAGACGGACCGACCCGACGAACGATGATGTGCAAGGGGGCCTCGTTCTGTGAAACTTGATTCCCGCGGTTCACTCGGACCTCGGCAGTGTCACCGAACATCTTCCGCCCAACCGTGCCCTACCGCAACGGTCCTTCGGGATTCCGGGCGATATCCGCAGGAGTGAAAGACCTTCCACCAGGCGCACACCCGTTACTGCAAATTTGCGCCAATACTGAATTGATTGCGTTTCAGAGGGCGGGCCGCCGGTGAATCACCGGCGGCCCGCCCTCGTCAGGTGTCCGTTCAAGCGGCCGCGGGAAAGCCGGGCGTGCGCAGCACCCGTCGCTCCGCGTCCACCGCGAACACCTCGCAACCGTCCAGGGACGCCGCCCAGTCGACGCCCTCGGGGCCCAGGGCGAAGGCCGCCGTGGCGACCGAGTCAGCTTCCGTGAGCGTCGCCGCCACGACCGTCAGACTGAGCAGACCCGTCGCCGGGCGGCCGGTGCGGGCGTCGACGATGTGGTCGCCGCGCTCGTAGCGGGCGGAGGTGGCCACCGCGCCGTCGGTGAGCGAGAGCACCGTGCACAGCTTGTCGGCGTGCTCGGGGTGCCGTACGCCCACCCGCCAGGGGCCGCCCGCGGTGACCACGTCACCACCGGCGTTGAGGACGAACCGGGTCGCGCCCGCCCCGGTGAGCAGTTCCGCCGCCCGCTGCACCGACCAGCCCTTGACCACCGCGCAGGGGTCGAGACGGCGACCGGGCGGCCGTACCTCGAAGGCGCCGCCGGTGGCGACCCGGTAGTGCTCGCACAGGTCAAGGATCTCGCGCAGGTCAGCGCTGAGGTCGGCCTCGGACAGCTCGCCGCGGTCGTACCGCGACACCTCGCTGTCCTCCTTGAAGGGGCTGAACCGGGCGTCGGCCTCGCGCAGCCACGCGAAGAGCGTGTCCGCGGCGGACTCGGGGACGTGCTCGTCGTCGACCCGGAGCGAGACGGGGAAGCCCATGACGTGTTCGACGCGGTGCATCAGGCCATCATGCCTTCGCGTCGATCGCGGCCTGGAGGGACTCCTTGTAGCCGCCGCTGGTGATGGTCGCGCCGGAGACGGTGTCGATGTCCGCGCTCTGCGCCTGAAGGGTCTCCGCGACCAACTGCGGCACGGCCGCCGTGGTCTGCGGGTGGTCCGGCTGCTGGAGCATCCTCACGGCGGCGATCTTGTCGCCCTCGAAGGTCACCTGGACCTGGACGGTGCCCTTCTCGGTGTCGACCGCGGTGCCGTCCACGGTCTGCGAGGAGGCCGCGGACGGGGACGACGAGGCCGCCTTCCTCGTGTTCTCGTCGATCGTGGCCTGGAGGGACTTCTTGTAGGCCTCGCTGGTGATGGTGGCACCGGACACGGTGTCGATGTCCGCGCTCTGCGCCTGAAGGGTCTCCGCGATCAGCTTCGGCACGGCCTCCGTGGTCTGCGGGTGGTCCGGCTGCTGGAGCGTCTTCACGGCGGTGATCTTCGTGCCGTCGAAGGTCACCTGGAGCTGGAGGGGGCCCTTCTCGGTGTCGATCGTCGAGCTCGTGACGACGTTCGAACCGGAGGTTCCCGAGGACGAGGTGGACGAGGTGGAAGGCGTCGTGGCCTGGACGGTCGAGGAGCCGGCCGAGGGCTCGTACAACCAGACGGGGACCAGGCCCGCGATGCTCAGGACGACGACAGGTATGGCTCGTTTCACGGTCTGTTCCTCATCCCGCCAGGCTGAAGCGTTCGAAGTGGATCTGCGGCCCCGGCACGTCCAGCTCGCGCAGGCTGCCCAGGACCGCCTTCATCATCGGGGGCGGTCCGCACAGGAAGACGTCCCGTTGCGCGATGTCGGGCACGAGCCGCGCCAGTTCGCCCGCCGCCAGCTTGTCGGGCACCGGGGGGCCGGTGACGAGGTGCAGTTCGGCGCCCTTGGCGTCCGCCAGGTCGCGCAGCTCGTCGTAGAGGACGGCGTCCCGGTCGGAGCCGACGCGGTAGATGACGACGGTGTGGCCCTGCACCTCCTCCAGGAGGGCCCGGATGGGGGTGACGCCGACACCGCCGGCGATGAGGACGGACTCGGGGCGGGTGCGGTGCAGGGCGGTGAAGGCGCCGTAGGGGCCCTCGGCGAAGACGCGGGTGCCGACCTTGACGTGCCTGAGGGCTGCGCTGCCCTCGCCGGCCGCCTTGGCGGTCAGGCGCAGGGTCCTGCCGTCGGGGGCGGCGGACAGGGAGAAGGGGTTGGCCTGCCACCAGCGGTCGGCGGTCAGGAACCGCCACAGGAAGAACTGGCCCGCCCGGGCGGGGAGTCGGTCGAGGTCCTTGCCGCTGATGTAGATCGAGACGACGTTGTCGCTCTCGGGGACGACGGCGGTGACGCGGAACTGGTGGCGCCAGTTGCGCCACAGGGGGAGCACCGCGCGGCCCAGCGCGACCGAGCCGAGCGCGACGGTCCAGACGCCGTACCAGTAGGCGGTGGCGGCGGACGAGGACGTGAACGTCGTGCCGACCGAGACCTGGTGGGTGAAGGCCAGCACCACGGCGACGTATGTGTACAGGTGGATGAAGTGCCAGGTCTCGTACGCGAGGCGGCGCCGGGCGTAGCGGGCGGAGACGGCGCCGACCACGAGGATCAGGAAGAACGCGACGACCGCGCGGAGCACGCCCTCGGTGGTCTCGGCGAGGTCGACGATCTCGCCGACCGGGCCCACGTCGGTGCCCTCGGCGTAGCCGAAGCTGATGAAGACGACGTGGGCGAGGAGCGTCCACAGGATGCCGAAGCCGGTCCAGCGGTGCCAGGAGGTCAGCCGGTCCATGCCGATGCGGCGGTCGAGCCAGGGCAGGCGGGCCACCAGGACGAGCTGGAACGCCATGATGAGCGCGGCGTACAGGCCGGTGAGGCGGCCGAGCACGATGAGCGCGTTGGAGGCGAAGCCGGCCTGGACGAAGAACCAGGCGACGACGCCCGCGTTGGCGGCCAGCATGGCGTAGAGCCCGGTGCGGGCCACCGCCCTGGGGCGTTTGATCGCCGTGCGGGGCGCTGGGGGCGATTGGACGGTCGTCACGGGTCGTAGCTCCTTGATCGGGCCTCTGGACAATCGAGCTTCTCCGGCGGGAGCTGTCGATCAGCTGTCGTACAACTTTCAAGAGGTTATCGATATGTGTGCGAGCCCCACCCCGCCCTGGCTTTCCGGTCGCTGTGACGCACTATGAGCGGGTGGAAAAAGTACGACTCCTCGTCGTGGACGACGACCCGCCGATCGCCGATCTCGTGGCGACGGTCGCCCGCTACGAGGGCTGGGAGGCGGTCACCGCCAACTCCGGCGAGGAGGCGCTCAGCCGCGCCGCGGAGTTCCGGCCGGACATCGTGGTGCTGGATCTGATGCTGCCCGACATCGACGGCTTCGGCGTCCTGGACCGGCTGCGGCGCTCGGGCACGATGGTGCCCGTGGTGTTCCTCACGGCGCGGGACGCGGTCGCCGACCGGGTGGCGGGCCTGACCCGGGGCGGGGACGACTACCTGGTCAAGCCGTTCGCGGTGGAGGAGCTGATGGCCCGGCTGCGGACCGTGCTGCGGCGCAGCGCCGGGCCCGGCTTCCAGCGCTCGGTGCTGGAGGTCGCGGACCTCACGATGGACGAGGACACCCGTGAGGTGCGGCGCGGCGACAAGCTGCTCACGCTCACCCCCACCGAGTACGAGGTCCTCAGGTACCTGATGCGCAAGTCGCCGACCGTGCTCACCAAGGCGCAGATCCTCGACCACGTGTGGGAGTACGGCTTCGGCGGCCGCTCCAACGTCGTCGAGCTGGTCGTCAGCCGCCTGCGCCGCAAGCTCGACGACACGGGCGAGCCGCTGATCCACACCGTGCGGGGCTTCGGGTACGTCATCCGTCAGGCCGCCGAATGATCCGGCGGCTGCGGTCGGCGTACCGGAGGATGCGGCTCGGGACCCGGCTGGCCCTCGGGCTCGGAGCCCTGGCCCTGGTGGTGTTCGCGGTCGTGGGCACCGCGCTGACCACCTACATGCGGGACTATCTGTCGGCCCAGCTCGACACCCAGCTCGCGCAGGCCCAGATCGCCCAGTCCAAGAGCATCGCGGACTACGGCACGCTCACCGGCAAGAAGTACTACAGCTGGTTCTACGCCGTGTACGACGTCAAGGACGGTGCCCCCGCGCTCCGCAAGCCCGAGGACGCCGGCGACCTGCCGAAGGACGTCGACGACTTCACCGCCCTGGCCGGGGCGCAGACCGCCGCGCACACGGAGCTGCTGCGCACCGAGCACCTCGCGGGCGTCGGCGACTACCGGCTGCGCGCCTGTGAGGTCGAGCCGGGGGTGGTGCTGGTCAGCGCCGCGCCACTGGACGACATCGACGACACCGTACGGCGGCTGATCACGGTCCAGGTCGTGGCGTTCGGGCTGGCCCTGCTGGCGCTCGTGGTGGTCGGCCGCAAGCTGCTGCGGCGCGGGTTGCAGCCGCTGAGCGACATGGCCTCCACCGCGCACGGCATCGCCTCGCACGACCTCACCGAGACGGCGTCCCGGCTGCCGCTGCGCGCCGACGAGCGGGGCGGCGGCCCGGAGGTCGAGGAGCTGCGAACCGCGTTCAACACCATGCTGGAGCACATCGACGACTCGCTCGCGGTCCGCGCGGAGGCCGAGCAGCGCCTGCGCCGGTTCGTCGCGGACGCCTCGCACGAGCTGCGCACGCCCCTGATGTCCGTACGGGGCTACGCGGACCTCTTCCAGTACGCCGCCGCCAACGCCCCCGAGGAGCGGGACAAGCACCTGGCCCGGCTGCGCGCCGAGGCCGCCCGCATGGGGTTCCTCCTGGACGACCTGCTGCTGCTCGCCCGGCTGGACGCGGCGGAGGTGGAGACCCCGCTCCGGCCCGTCGAGGTGGATCTGGTGGAGCTGGTGGAGCACGCGGCCGACGCGTTCCGCGCGAGCCACCCGGACCATCCGCTGACCTTCGAGGAGGGCCCGCGGGCGCTGAGGCTGCGCCTGGACCCGCAGCGGGTGCGCCAGGTCCTCGACAACCTCCTCACCAACGCGGCCGTGCACACCCCGGCGGGCACGGAGGTGTCGGTCGCGGTGCGGGTGCGGGACGGGCACGCCCAGGTGCGGATCGCGGACGCGGGCCCCGGTGTCCCGGCCGCCGACCGGGAGCGGGTCTTCGACCGCTTCTACCGCGTCGACAAGGCCCGCAGCCGGGACCGGGGCGGCAGCGGACTGGGCCTCGCGGTGGCCAGCTCCCTGGTCCGGGCGCACGGCGGGAGGATCGAGCTGGACAGCGAGCCCGGCTCGACGGTGTTCACGGTGTCGCTGCCGCTGAGTCTTACGAAGCCGTGACGTGCGGGCGCGGTCCGGCCGCCCGGGCCGGTCGCGGCCCTAGCGTGAGGGCATGCGCGTACTGGTCACCGGCGGTGCCGGCTTCATCGGGTCCCAGATCGTCGACGCGCTCGTGGCCCACGGCCACGAGCCCCTCCTGTACGACGTCCGTACCGACCCGGCGTCCGACGTACGGGACGCCGACGCCGTCCGCCGCGCCCTGACCGGGGTGGACGCGGTGTGCCACCAGGCGGCCATGGTCGGCCTGGGCGTGGACTTCGCGGACGCCCCGGAGTACGTCTCCCACAACGACGTCGGTACGGCGGTCCTGCTCGCCGCGATGGCCGGGGCGGGGGTGCGGCGGCTGGTGCTGGCCGGGTCGATGGTCGTGTACGGCGAGGGCCGCTACACCTGCGCCCGGCACGGGACCGTACGGCCGGGCCCGCGGGCCGTCGCCGACCTGGACGCGGGGCGCTTCGAGCCGCCGTGCCCGGAGTGCGGCGCGGACCTCTCCCCCGGACTGGTCGGCGAGGACGCCCTGGTCGACCCGCGGAACGTGTACGCGACGACCAAGCTCGCCCAGGAGCACCTGGCCGCCTCCTGGGCGCGGGCCACGGGCGGTTCGGCGGTGGCCCTGCGCTACCACAACGTGTACGGCCGTGGCATGCCCCGGGACACCCCGTACGCCGGCGTCGCCTCCTTCTTCCGCTCGGCGCTCGCCCGCGGTCAGGCCCCGCGCGTCTTCGAGGACGGCGGTCAGCGGCGGGACTTCGTCCATGTGCGGGACGTGGCCGCGGCCAACGTGGCGGCCCTGGAGGCGGGTTCGGCCCCCGGCGCGCTCACGTCGTACAACACCGGGAGCGGCGAGCCGCACACGGTGGGCGAGATGGCCCGCGCGCTGGCGGGGGCGCACGGCGGTCCCGAGCCCGTGGTCACCGGGGAGTACCGCCTCGGGGACGTACGGCACATCACGGCGGACTCGGCGCGGCTGCGGGCGGAGCTGGGGTGGAAGGCGGAGGTCGGATTCGCCGAGGGGATGCGGGAGTTCGCGGGCGCCGGGATGCGGGGCGCGTAGCCCGCGGTGGACCGGTGGTGCCGCCCGTGAAGGAAAGCGGCCGCGGGCGGCACCACCCTGTTTCCGACAGCCGCTCCTCAAGAGGCCGCCGACGGCAGCACCACCTCGAAGCGGCAGCCGCCCGGCACGTTGCGTACGGTGGCCCGGCCCGCGTGGGCCTCCACGATGCCCCGGACGATCGCGAGGCCGAGTCCCGCCCCGGCGGGCGGTGTCCGGGCGTGGGTGCCGCGCCAGCCGGTGTCGAAGACGCGGGGCAGGTCCTCCTCGGGGATGCCGCCGCAGCCGTCCGTGACGGACAGGACGACGCCCTCGGCGCGGTGCTCGGCGGCCACCGCGACCGTGCCGTCGGCGGGGGTGCGGCGGATGGCGTTGACGAGGAGGTTGCCCAGGACGCGGCTCATCTCCTTGCCGTCCACCTCGACCGGCACGGCCGCCACCCGGTCGCCGACCAGCCGTACGCCGTGCTCGCGGGCCAGCGGGTCGGCGCCCGCGAGGGCGTCCGAGACGAGGTCGTACAGGGAGATCCGGCTCGGGCTCAGCGCCAGCGCCCCCGCGTGGATGCGGGAGAGCTCGAAGAGGTCGCCGACCATGTCGTTGAGGCGTTCGACCTCGGTGCGGATCTGCCGCAGATAGCGGGCGGGGTCGGCGGCGACGCCGTCCTCCAGGGCCTCGGACATCGCGCGCAGCCCGGCGAGCGGGGTGCGCAGGTCGTGGGAGATCCAGGCGACGAGTTCGCGCCGGGAGGACTCCAGGGCGCGCTCCCGCTCCCGGGACTCGGCGAGCTTGGCGCTGGTGGCCTCCAACTCCCTGCTGAGGGCGTCGAGTTCGGCGGTGGTGGGGCCGCCGGGCGAGGTGAAGTCGCCGCCGTCGCCGAAGGAGCGGGCGGCGAGCGCGAGGGCCCGGCTGCGGGCGGCGACCCAGCGGCCCAGCAGCAGGGCGGTGGCCAGCGAGACGACGGCGGCCATCAGGACGACGGTGGTGACGACCCGCAGGTCGTGTCCGGACAGGAACATGGCCTGGGCGACCGCGAGGGTGCCGGCCAGCATCGCGGTGACGCCGACCGCGGCGACCACGGTGAGGTGCAGGGCGAGCGAGCGGCGCCGGACCAGCAGCAGCACCCAGGCGCCGAGGAGTCCGGCGGCGACGGCGCCGAGGAAGGCGTACAGGGCGATGAGGAGGGTGGCGCGCACGGGTCACACCTCCGTCGGTGAACCGAAGGACGGGGAGCCGTCGAAGCGGTAGCCGACGCCCCACACGGTCTGGATCAGGCGGGGCCTGGCCGGGTCGTCCTCGACCTTGCCGCGGAGCCGGCGCACATGGACGGTGACGGTCGACAGGTCGCCGAAGTCCCAGCCCCACACCTCGCGCATCAGGTCCTCACGGCTGAAGACCCGCCCCGGATGCCGCAGGAAGAAGGCGAGGAGGTCGAACTCCCGGATGGTGAGGGCGAGTTCGGTGCCGTCCTTGAGGGCGCGGCGGGCCGCCGGGTCCAGCGAGAGGCCGGCGGCGCCCAGCCGGCCGGTCTGCGGGGCGGGGCGGGAGCGGCGCAGCACGGACTCGACGCGCAGGACCAGTTCGCGGGGGCTGAAGGGCTTGGTGACGTAGTCGTCGGCGCCGACCTCCAGGCCCAGGATGCGGTCGTCCTCGTCGCCCCGGGCGGTGAGCATGATGACCGGGACGGGCCCGCTCCCCCGCATCCGGCGGCACACCTCCAGGCCGTCCATGCCCGGCAGCATCAGGTCGAGGACGACGAGGTCCGGGCGGTGCGCGGCGGCGCGGGCGAGCGCGTCGGGCCCGTCGGCGGCCCGGTCCACGAGGTATCCGGCCCGGTCCAGGTAGCCGGAGACCACCTCGGCGACGGTGGGGTCGTCGTCCACGACGAGGACCCGGGGCCGGGTCTGTGCGTACTGCTGCTGCTCCATGCCGCCAGCCTCGCACCGTGCGCGCGAATGTGCCGCGGGCGGCCGCCGACGTCCTTGTTTCGTAAGGAGCCGGAGTCCGGTTT